>JAJBVL010000056.1 GCA_020859845.1 Bacteroidales bacterium | reverse complement strand
GTGGTATTACTATTCTCTCTTTTTTCTATTATTTGCCTGTAAAGATTGTATGTTTTAGAATTTAGAACTGGATTCCCAATAGCCAATACGCGATTATCCTCATCTAATAAGAAAGTCCTATATTCTTCTGGATTTGGGAAGTTATTCATTTCTGAAATCTTACCATCTGAATCAATAAGTATTGGAAAAAGGAAATCTGTGCCAATCTTTACCGAAGAAAGGCTATCTACCATATTTTTAGGGGCTACGATAATAAGGCTAATATCTACATTAAGATCTTCACATATAGTGGAAAACTTTTCCATAGCAATTTGCCACATATAGTTCCTTAATTGGCATTTAAGGCAACTGTTTTCTTTTAAAATGGATAATATCTTATATTCTGATAAAAATGATGATGTTTTTACTGTATCTCCTTTCAAGATAAAAGTTATATCATTTGGGAAAGACACGGTTTTACCCATCCATTCCTCCACCGTTATTGCAGATTTGTGTTTGTTGCATCCAAGTAACAGGAAGAGAAATAGAGTAGACAAAATATATTTCCAACAAATATTATTCATATTAAGATAGCATACGGCAAAAGTAAGTCATATTTATCAAAACACAAACTAATCGATGTTAAAATATTTTATGGCGAGACAATATTAGCCAAAGAGGCTGCGCCAATTTTGACACTGCCTCTCTCTGTCTTTCTATCCCTCTATCCCTCTACAAAAACGGGAGCATGGAGAGGGAGAATGATCTGTTCTCGCAAAGAAGACGCAGGAAGGCTCGGGTGGAGTGGCGTATATAAGCATCTTTAAGGATGTGAAATGAGCCTACCATCTCGCAGCCGGGAGCATCGAGAACTATCCCCACAACTCCTTGACGAAGCCGAGCGGTGGCTTGGGAGAGAAAAGTAAGCATCTGACTATGGGCCACCATATTAAAGAGAAGATGGATGTCGTTGATCTCAAGCTTGACGTTGAGCCGTGCAAGATGCTCAGTGGAGAGTATACGGTCGAGAGCATTTCGGGCCTGCATACCCTTTGCTGGCAGACATACTTTATAAGGCTCAAGGTCGCGTAGCGATAATAAGGAATGCTTGCTCAATGGATGGTCGGCAGCCATTACCACACACAGACGGTTATCAAAGAGGTTGTGGCTCTCGATCGAAGGGTCAATCTCTTGTGGTCTATAGCTCAAAGCCACGTCTATCTCCTTGCGCTTGAGCATCTCCATCAGTTCCTCCATCGAGCGGCAGATGATATTGAGATGAATGTCGGGGTATAGCTTCATATATTCCAACACCGTCTCTTGCAGCAGAGGGGAGAAGGTATACGTAGTACCGATATTGATATTGCCATTGCGTAGCTCCTGGATGTCGTGGATGCGGTCGAGGCAGGCAGTGGCTTCATTGAGAGTGCGTTGAGCCGAAGGGAGGAAGGCAGCTCCCGTATCGGTGAGCGACATGCTGTGGCGGTCGCGATCAAAGAGCTTCACTCCCAGTTCGCCCTCCAAAGCTTGGATTTGCTGGGAAAGGGTGCTTTGTGTGACGTTGAGGCGCCGAGCTGCTTCCGAAAAGTTAAGGCTTTCGGCGGTCTGTACGAAATAGCGTAGTTGTCGGAGTTCCATCGGGTCGAGTGGCTTGGAAAGACAAGCGTTTAAGAATGAAAAGAGGGGCAGTGATGCCTACCACCATTACTAAGATAACGCTTACGGTGGTCATCATGTTATAGCTGAAGAGATAAAGATTGTGGAGAAAGGTGGCTTCTTCGCTGTAGGTGAGACAGCCCACCAGAGCCTCCACCATTCGATAAGCATACATGCCTGGTATCATCGGGAGAAGAGCAGGAAAGGAGATGCTCTCGGCAGGGCATTTGACTCTCCCCGACGCATAGACCGCCATAAAACCGATGACAAAAGCCCCAACCAGACTCCCCAACACCAGCCCCGCTTGATAGTGGAGAAGCGAGAACCTCACGCCGTGGCCTATGCCTGCAATGATACCGCATGCTGGCAACACCTTGATGGGAGGATTGCTGATAGTGGCAAAACCGATAGATGCTATCGCTCCAAATATGATATCCTCAAAAATATTTAGCTCCATAATTAGTGAAAGTTGATGATGAGATTGCCAAGCCATAGACCCAGACCCAAACAGACCGTAGTCTCCATGGCCCATAGGAAACGGCCGATGGCGCAGATGTAATGGCCATTGATAAGGTCGCTAAAGGAGTTGATAAACGGTATGCCGGGCACGAGATATAGCACACTGGTGGCTACTGCCACCTCGGGAGTAGCTCCAAGGTGAAACAGATGAGGACCGCAGGCTATGATTGTGCTGACGCAGGCGGCCAATATCGTAGCGGCGCGAAAGTCGATATGCTGCTCCACCAGACGGCAACGCATGTAGAAGCCACACACCGTGGCTAGAAACACAAAGGCCATTGCCCAATAGTCGCCCTCAAACAGCCGACAGAACGACGCGTTGGCCACGCCTGCCAGAAGCGTCACTTGCCATATGGGGATACGCTTGTGGCGCTTTATCACCTCAAGTTCTCGCTGAGCAGCCTCGAGCGAGAGCATGTGCTCAAAGATGCGCCAGCTGAGAGCGCTGAGGGCTGTGATGGCGTAGAAGTTGATGCCTCGCGAACACATCTCGGTGGCCATATGGGAGGCTTGGGTCTGGCGGTCAATGACTGTGACATCCACGTGGAGAGGCATTGAGGTGACCATCACTGAGGCGTCGTAGCGCTGGGCTATGCGCTCCACGTTCTTTTGCACTCGCTGTGTGGTGGAGCCACAAGATAAAAGCATAGCTGCATAGACCGAAAGAAACTGCGCCAGGCGTGGGAGGGCGCACGCTTCGTTGGAGGGTAAAGGGGCGTTAGTCTTCATCATCGTCGTCGGTGCGAGCATAGATACTGTCGTGTTCTATCTCTATAAAATGGTGTTTCTTGTTGAGCGATGTCAATTTGCTGTATGCCGTGTGGCCAAAGCAAAGGATGATGACCAGGGCAATGCAACCCCAAAAGATGATAGTCTGATATTCCATAGTTGAGATTAGTTGAAGTGATTCATAAAACTTTCTGCAAAGGAACAAAGACTGCGTCGGGGGTGATTGGGTGTTTTTGATGTTTCTCACGATAGCTGTTATCGAAAATCCCAATATCGAGACATTTTCACTATCATGCGACGCATGAAGCCTCATTACATTCAAAAAATTAAAAATTTTATTACCTTTGCAAGGATAAATATAAGTAAGCTTTATGGACCTCAACGAGATGAGATTTGTGACCTATGCAGTAGGCTGCGTGGCCGACAGCTTGAAAATCAGCGAGACCGATGCCTTCAATTTGCTCCATCGCTCGAAAGTGCTGGCCGACTACGTAGTGCCATGCTACGATGTGCTCCATACCTTCAGCAGCGAGTATCTCGCTGATGATCTTATCTCCCTATTAAAAGAGCGAGGTTACTTATGATAAAAGTGTATCATACATCTTCCATTGAAGTTGTGTCGCCCGACATCTTCCACTCCCGAAATTCCTTGGATTTCGGAGCAGGCTTTTATATAACCATTCATGAAGACCAGGCAAGAGCTTATGGACAGCGATTTAAGAGACGGGGGAAGAAGGCAGTGTTAAATCATTATGAACTTGACGAAGATTATAAAAAGCATTGTAGGGTCAAGAAGTTTGATAATTATGATGATGAGTGGCTTGACTTTGTAGTGGCTTGTCGTAAGGAGTTGCCTCATGAAGAATATGATGTTGTGATAGGAGGAATTGCCAACGATATAGTATTTAATACCATCAATCTCTTTTTGGAAGGGCTTATTGACCGGGAAGAGACTATGAGAAGACTCATTTATCAGAAGCCCAACATGCAGATATGTATTAATAGTCAGATCTTGATCGATGAGTATCTACATTTTATAAAATCGGAGGAATTGTAATGGAGGCAAATATTCACTTAATGAGAATGATGTATGCGAGAGTAATTATGACTTTTGCACAAATGATGAGTATGGACCCCCTCAAAGCATCCTACTATTTCTATAATTCTCAACTCTTTGAACTGCTTCAAGATGGCGTGGCCGACCTCCATTGCCGCTCAGAGCGTTATCTTGCAGAGGAACTCAAGCTCGAGCTCCAGACGCGCCGACCTCCAGAAGAAGTGTAGAGATATTAAGGATAAAAACGATGGACGCTCGTAGGTGGGCGTCCATCGCTTTTCTGGTGAGTGATGAGGATTAGCGGCGAGCCATCATCAGGGGCGCTACCATCTGGCTGTAGGTCGTGACGCCAGCGTCGGAGGCCTCGATAAGCACGCTTGTGCCATCGGCTGAGGGAAGAGCTACGTGGGTGTCGTCGACAAATGTCATCAGAGGATATACCTCGTCGCCCACTTCGACGCTCCATGTCTGAGTGTCGGCAGTATAGTCGAGGCGCGTCACGGTGCCGTCGCTGAGGCTGGTGATGGTGTAGCCAGCGCCGTCGCATTCCACGAGATACTGCTGTCCATCCTTGCCCTCGATGGTCTTGGTGCTTGCAGAAAGGGGATTGTTGCCGCTCCAAAACTCTATACTGTTGATTACCAAGATGTCGGCCAGGGCTGACACTTCATACACGGGGATAATCCAGAAGGCAAAGAATACCAGCTCGTTGACAAACTTGCTTCCAACCTGCTTGTTCCAGCCCAGAAGCTTGTTGGTCAGCGAAAAGCTGCCGATACAGCTGGAGGTGGTCAGCGAGAAGGCGAGGGTGAGAGCCAGGGCTGCGCTTAGATATTTCTTTTTCATTGTGATGAGATGGGGGATTATGGTTAATAAATAGAATAATAGAGGGATAGAGAGATAGAGTGATGGAGAGATAGAGAGATAGAGGGATGGAGATTAGAGCTTGATTTTCTGACGGATGAGGTCATAGTAGCCAAAGACGGTGCGGACATATTCAGTGGTCTGTCGGCCGCGAAAGTAGCCATAGCGACACACGGGGTCGTTGTAATACTCAGGCTTTGACTTCATCAGCAAAGCTTGGGCCACATTGCCGTCCCAACGCTGGGGGTCAAGACCGTATTTCTCGGCAAGGGCAATGGCATCGAGAATATGAGCCATGCCTGAATTGTAGGCCGCAACGATAAACTTCATGCGCTCCTGGCGGTCGGGGACGCGCGAAGCAAAAGAGCGGTCGAGCGACGCTATAATCTTGGCTGCTGTGGCGATGCTGGGCTCATTGTGGCTCACATACTCCATCGACAGACCATGAGCACGCGCTGTGCCTGGCATTATCTGCATTATCCCTCGGGCTCCTGCCCACGACACTTGCGTGGAGTCGAACCGACTCTCGGCAAAGCCTTGGGCTGCCAAGAGGCGCCAATCGTAGCCCACCTCCTTGGCGTAGCGCTTGAAGAGGGCATCGAAGGGCGACACCCGGCCTCGGCTCAGGTCGAGCTTGTACTGGATTGATGGCTGGCTCTTGCTCATCTCAAAGTAGCGCTTGAGCAGCATTGTCTGCTGCTGGCGTGGGGCTGCCTGAGCCATCCACTCGTTGATGGTGTCGCCAAGCCACGAGTGGTCGGGAGCCACTCCCCACGCTGCTCGTTGCGGGAAGCTTATCTCCAGCGTGATGTCGAGGTCGTTATAGTAAGTCTTGTTGAGGCGTGCGATGTCGCTGTCGACCACCGTCAGTGGTATCTCGCCCTTGGAGACCATGGCTATGAGGTCCTCAGTGATGAGGGTGTCGCGGTCGATGGGATGGATATTGATACCTCCTCCGAGCTCGTCGTTGAGATTGTTGAGGCGATGATGATACTTACTTCCCGCCTCGACATATATGTCGCGCCCAACGAGCTGTGTGACGTCGCGGATGGCCGTAGTGTCATTGGCGCTCTTCTTGGGTTGTACCAACACTTGGTGGGTGATGCTTTCAATGCCGCAAGCCACAATGTGAGGGCGATATTCAGCCGTGACCGGCACCTCATAGGCTATCAAATCCACCAGGCCAGAGTCGACCATCTCAATGGCTGCAGAAAGACTGGGAGCCACCTCGAGCTGGAGTGTAAGACCTTTGTCGGTGGCAAAGCGCTGTACCAAGTCGTAGTCGTAGCCCATCGTCTCCTCGCGATAGATGAAGTAGGAGGTGGGGCTGTAGAGGGTCACTACGCGCAGAGTGTCGGGTAGGGGGTGGGTGATTATTGAGTCAGCATCTTCCTCTGAGCTGTGGCCATGACCACAGCCCACCATGGCCATTCCCACCGACATAGCAGCAAGAATGGCCCATAGCAGATAGATTGGGGTGTGTCTAATATTCAAAGACACCATTCTCGGTGGAGATGGTTAGCTTGTTGACGGGCGCATCCTCCACACGGCCTATTATCTGGGCATCCACTCCCATGCTGCGCGATATCTCTATGATGCGCTCAGCATGCTCGGGAGCCACGTAGATCTCCATACGATGGCCCATGTTGAACACCTTGTACATCTCGCTCCACTCAGTCTGGCTCTGCTCGCGTATCAAGCGGAAGAGGGGAGGGATGGGGAAGAGATTGTCCTTCACCACGTGTTTGCCCTCCACGAAGTGCATCACCTTGGTCTGAGCACCTCCCGAGCAGTGGACCATACCATGAATGGCGGGGCGCATCTCGTCGAGGATGCGCTTGATGACAGGGGCGTAGGTGCGGGTGGCCGACAGGACGAGCTTGCCAGCGTTGATGGGCGAGCCCTCTACAGCGTCGGTGAGATGCATTTGGCCGGAGTAAACGAGCTCTTGAGGCACGGCCGCATCATAGCTTTCGGGGTATTTCTCTGCCAGATATTTGGCAAATACGTCATGGCGAGCAGAGGTCAAGCCATTGCTTCCCATACCTCCATTATAGCCATGTTCATATACAGCCTCGCCACTTGAAGCAAGGCCCACTATGACATCTCCGCCACGGATGTTGGCATTGTTGACCACATCGGCGCGACGCATGCGGCATGTGACAGTGCTGTCAACGATGATGGTGCGGACGAGGTCGCCTACGTCGGCCGTTTCACCGCCGGTGCTATAGGCATTGACACCCATTTGGCGTAGGTCGGCAAGGAGTTCTTCCGTGCCATTGATGATGGCCGAGATCACTTCGCCGGGCACCAACAGCTTGTTGCGTCCGATGGTGCTGCTGACGAGGATATTGTCGGTAGCGCCCACACATAGCAGGTCGTCGATGTTCATAATGAGTGCATCCTGTGCTATCCCTTTCCATACGCTGAGGTCGCCCGTCTCGCGCCAATAGACATAGGCCAGCGACGACTTGGTGCCAGCGCCGTCGGCGTGCATTATGTTGCAATACTCTGGGTCGCCACCCAGGATATCAGGGATTATCTTGCAGAAAGCCTTTGGATAGAGGCCTTTGTCTACATTCTTTATGGCATTGTGAACGTCTTCTTTGGAGGCAGAGACACCTCGCAGGTTGTAACGCTGATCGCTCATGTAGAAATAAAAATTAAAGTGGGATAATATATTAGGAGTGATGAATAGTCATTTAAAATAGCAAGATGACAAAGAAAATCAGCAGCGATGGAGCCACTACAAGCAACGAATCGATACGGTCGAGGATACCTCCATGACCCGGAAGCAGGTTGCCGCTGTCCTTGACGTGGGCCGAGCGCTTCATTATCGATTCTACGAGGTCGCCCCACGTGGCGCTAAGACTTACGATGGCCCCCATGAAAATCATCTCTACCAGAGAGAGGGTCGGAGCCCATGAGCCGAAGAGATAGTAGATGAAGATGCCTCCGCCAATGGCGAAAACAAAGCCTCCCCAAAACCCTTCCCACGACTTCTTGGGCGACACTCGCTCAAAGAGACGATGGCGTCCGATGGCCGAGCCTACGAGGAAGGCGCCAGTGTCGTTGAGCCATATCATGATAAACATTGCCAGCAGGTAGGCCGGGCCCGCTATGATGTCGAGCATGGCGGCGATGGCTAAAGGGATGCCCAGATAAAAGATGGAGAGGAAGGAATGGCTCAAGGTCCCCAATGCTTGCTCCACAGGGCCGTAAAGCTGCACTATCAGCCTGACAATAAACATTGTGGCTATCGTAGCCAAAATCAACAGCAGAGCTACAGAAGCCCCTACCATCGGAGCGGCCCACACATAATAGAGGGGAGCCCAGATGAGGGTTAGCACCATCACAATGTCGACAAGCGCCGCCACTACCCAGCTGCTTCGGGGATTGCTAATCTTGTCGAGCTCCAATACGCCCAACACACCAAAGAGGGCGCATAGAGCCGTGAAGCCCAGTGCTCCTCCTATCATCAGCATCGCCACTATGACGGTTACATATACGGCTCCCGTGGCCGCTCTCACTGCTATCTTGTTCATCGTGTCATCAAGAATGAGGGTTATAGATACGCAAAATTAATAAAAAAGTGGGTGTAAACGCGCGTTTACACCCACTTTTTAGTATCGTAGGGATAAGGAAACTATTCCATAGCTTCAACCATGTTGCGTACCTGCTCGTCGTCGGGGTTGATGGTCAGGTAGTCCTGGAAGTATTCTTTAGCTTTGGCAGGATCAATCTCAAGGTAGTAAAGAGCCAGCAGGTAGTCGGCAGCAGCATATGAGCTGGCATACTTCTGCTTGTTGGAGGGGTCTTCGTTGTAGCACGAGATCATCTTCTCATAAGCCTCGGCCATGGCAGCGTTGGGCTTGTTGTCGTTTTGCGAGAGGATGAGCTGACCCTTGATACGATAGAGCGTACCATTGTTGGGCACCTTAGCGATCGCCATGTCGATATACTTGATACCCTCGGTGGCAGCATCTACGCGTGCGGGGTCGCCTTCGGGGAGGGAGCGTGCCAGTGCGTCGTAGCGGCGAGCCATCGAAACGATGTCGTTGGTAGTGCCGTTGCCACCGTCGAGATACTGCTTCATGGTATCTACGGCCTTGTCGTTCATGCCAGCCTTCTCATAGATGGCGCTGAGCTGTGGCAGGAGTTCGGGCTTGTCGGGGTTGAGCTCCACAGCCTTCACGAATACGTCGACAGCCTCCTGGTTCTTGCCTTGCTCGCTGAGCACATTGCCGTATACGATATAGTCGTTGGCAATCACCTTGTCGCCAGCCAGGGAGAAGAGCTTATTGCCAGCCTCTTCGGCAGCGGCCCAGTTTTCGAGAGCGGCCATGTCGAGGAGGATGATACGATACATGTAGAAGTTTTCGGGGTCTTCAGAGAGCACCTTATTGGCGATAGCGAGGCTCTGGTCATACTCTTTAGCTGAGTAGAGGAGGCCAGCATAGCGCTGCTCGTCCTTCTGGAAGTGGTTGGGGTTTTCCATGTATTTGCCATACTGGATACAAGCGCTACCAAACTGGTTGTTGTCGTAGTATTTCTCAGCCAATTCGCGCTGTGCAAGGGCCGAGTTGGGCTCGAGCTCGTTGAGCTCTACCAGACGCTCGATGGCAAACTTGGGGTTCACCTTGAAGTAGGTGCTGGCATACTTCACGTAAGCCTCACGGTTGACCTCGCCGCGGTTCTTGCTCTGCATGATGGCCATCTCGTAGAGACCGGCAGCCTCGCCAGGATTCTCGTCGGCCTTCATATCGCCTTGGAGCATGTAGACGGCGGGTTCGGTGTTCTTGCTAAGCTTGAAAGCCTTAGCGATATAGTCGTTGATCTGCTTGGAGTAGACAGTGGGGTCTACATTGTAGTAGGCGCGAGCCACGGCAGCGAGGAGGGCAGCGTCTTTCTTGTTGGTGTTGATACCTTCCTTAAACTGAGCCTCAGCTTCGCTCTTGTTGCCTTCCTTGAGAGCCACTTGTCCCAGACCGATGTAGTTGTAACCATTGGCGGGGTCGGCGGCTATACCCTTCTGGAAGTCGGCTTTTGCTTCAGCAACGTTTCCATCCTGAAATGCGATGTTTCCCAGGTAGTAGTAAGCGACAGCTTTGTCGGTTGAAGGATTGTTGATGTTGTTGAGAAGGATAGTTTGGGCGATGTCAAAACGTCCGGCGTTGTAGTTGTCCACACCGTCTTGATAGCCTTGAGCTCCTGCTGTGAGCGTGCCAGCCAAGAGCAGTCCGAATAAGAATTTAAGCTTCATGTTGGTTTATTATAGGTTTTGTTTTAAGATTGTTTGTCTTCGTAGAGATGACTATCAGTTGACGCTCACCATACGTGGTGTCACTGTCTTAGGCAAAATCCCCGTCATCTGTATGATTTTCTGTCCCTTGAATCCCGTGACAAAGGAGTAGAAGCCATGGGCCACACTGCCACCAGGGGCCGTGGTGATCATGTAGATCTGGCGGAAGAGAGGATAGCTGCCGTCGAAGATATAATATTGATAGGGCTTGTAGGCCGTCACTTCGTCTTTGCCACGCACCTTCAGCACCTTAACTTTCGTATCAAACGTGATGTCGGTGGTGTCGTTGCGCTCAATAGCGGCTGCGCGCTCTTCGCGAGGCATCTCGCGTGTGCGCAAGTCGCTGCTTATCCAGCTCACACCGATGATGCCCACAGCGTTTTTGTTGGCCGCAACAGCCTCAAACACTCCTTGAGGGCTGTTTTGAGCATAGACGTTATCGGCAAAAGGTTGTCCCTGCATGATGGAGTCGCGCATATACTGCACGGTGCTTGACCCTTGATGGTCAAAGACTACATCGATCTTGCCCAGTTTGCAAGGCTCCACTTGGTTCCATTCCTTCACTTCGCCAGTGAGTATCTCGCGGATTTCCTTAATGCTCAGCACGTTCACTGGGTTTTCGGGATTGACTATGAGCGCCAACGCGTCGACAGCTATTTGGCTCTGGCGCACAGTCTTCTTATGGCTCTTGAAATAGTCGATTTCTTTCTGTGTCAGGTGGCGCGTCACGATGATAGTCTTGGTCTTGAAATCGAGCAGCGAGTCGATGGCAGCATGCTCATCGGTGTAGAAGGGCATGATGCTGGCGTTGGGGTAGATGTATTCAAACACGTCGATCTCTTGCGAGAGGATGTTTTCAAAGCTGGCATCACACACCACAGTGGCTATGCCGCTCGTAGCCGTACTGGTCGGTTTTTTATCACACGCAACCATTGCCGCAAGCATTCCTGCAGCAATGGTGAATGTCGTAAGGCTATGTCCAAATTTCATCGTGGTAACTTGAGGTAAAGAGATGTTAAACAACTATACTGGACTGTCCACACCTGTAAACTGGCGATAAGCGCGCCAAATGCCATAGAGAATGAAAAGAAAGCCGCCAACCCAACGCAGCCAAGCCCAGTCGCCTGAGAGCCACGTAAAGAAGCCGCATAAAAACAAGACTCCCATGCCGATGTAGACCAGGATCATGATGATGCCAAAGATCATGCGCATCGTGCGAGAGGTTCCTGATGTGTTGTTACTGCTCATAATATAAACTTTAAAACGTTAAACTTTTGCTTGCAGCCTGAGACCTCTGTCTCTTAAACCGCTTTTAAATCTAACACTTGCTGTCTTTTAAAGTTCAAGTGGACAACTTTCTAATCTTTTCAGCCGCTAAGTTAAACAAAAATTCTCAACCTACCAAAAACTTTTAAGATACTTTAATCGAGCTTATCGCTTGCACCACTGGAAGGAGGCTTGGGCCAGGGTCTCGGTGCCTCGCGAGATGCGCACACCGGCAGTGTCGTCGGTAAGATCTACGCGGGCCACCATGAGGTAGTCGTCGTAGCGAGCCTCAGCCGAGTAGGCTATCTCGAAGCGGCCTACGCGATAGTGGTCGTAATGGTCGAGGGGCCAGCGGTCGACCATCAGTTGGGTATAGCGCATGGCTGTAAGATGGCGGTTGGTATCGATGTCGGTGGTGGCCACTCTGTAGCCCACGCTTTGGATGTCGGGGCGCTCAAAGTCGGCTGGCTTCAAGCGCTGCGACCGTCCCACATCGGCCTTCTCCGGGCGCACTACAGACTCGAGATTGCCAAGGCCGTCGAGCGAGGCCGCTTGGCGTGTCACGGAGTTGATGACCGTCCATGTGGTGGTGACTTGGCCTATCACTTCGTCGCCAACGCTTATCGTGAAGTCGCGCTGCGAGAAGCGCGAGTTGAACCCTGCCACCCACGTCTTGATCTCATAGCTCTCGTTGACGCGGGGCATACGTTGCAGAGCTATCGTCATGCGAAGCAACACCCAAGCGTTGCCGTCCTCTTTTAGGCGTCGATAGTCCACGCCGAGAATGTTGGCATGGTCGGTGGCGGTCTCAACGATGTTTTGACCTAAAGTGGCCAACGGCAACTCAAATTGTGAGTTGCAGTCGGCCGCTGTAAGAAGGAATGTTCGTTTATATAAATCTGTCATATAAGATTGGATTATATCTCTGGCTCAGGATCTATATCCAGATTGGGATTGTGGGCCTCAGCGTAAGTCTCCTTGATGTTGAATACGCAGAGAGCACCTACCACCAAGAAGATGCCAGCCAGGACTATCATGTTGATCTGGTGGAGACCACCGAGAGCCCCAAAGATCATGCCGCCGCATGCTGCTGCCACTATCTGAGGCACAGTGATGGTGCCGTTGAAGAGGCCAAGATAAGCTCCCATGTGTTCTCCGGTGATGGAGTTCGTAAGGATGGTGAAAGGCATTGCCAGCATAGCTGCCCAAGCTGTGCCCACCAGGAAGAAGGAGATGAAGAGCAGATAAGGATTGGTGAAGAAGAGGCTGGAGATAAAGCCTACACCTCCTATAAAGAGGCTAAGAGCATAGGCGAATCGGCGATTCTTGAACATGGGAAGTATAGGAGCCCAGATTACCGACCCTACTGCCTGGACGGCAAAGAGGATGCCAGTCCAGTTGGCTGCCTCCTGGTATTCGGTGCAGTTGGTAGAGGTGCCGGGAGCCCAGCCAAAGGCCTGCTCTGCCACGCCACCGGTGGTGTAGGTCCACATATACATAAAGGCTGCCCAGCAGAAAAATTGCACGAGGCCCACGGTCCAAAACACCTTGGGGGCATTGACCAGCAGAGTGATGAAGTTCTCTTTGGGTTTATTCTCCTGCTTCTTTTTATTGAGGTCGATGCCATGAAACTCGGCATACTCCTTTGGAGGCATCTCTTTTACCTTCCAGAAGGTGTAGAATACGCAGAGGATCAGGATGGCGGCGCCGAGATAGAAGGAGAAGGCTACGCTGTCGGGTATCTGATTGCCTTCGCCCACATTGCTAATGCCTATCCAAGTGAGCACGAAGGGGAATACGAAGCCCACCACCGAGCCGGCGTTGCAGAGAAAACTCTGGATGGAATAAGCCTTGCCTTTCTGGCGCTCATTGACCATGTCGCCCACAAGCATCTTGAAGGGCTGCATTGAGATGTTGATAGATAAGTCAAGAAAGATTAGGGCTATGGCTCCAAAGATTAGGGCTCCAGCCACGGCGAAGTGGAAACTACCCGCATTGGGCAGCAGACACATCACGATGACGGCCAGCAGCGAGCCCAGAATAAGATAGGGGAGTCGGCGACCGAAACGACACCATGTGCGGTCGCTGAGGGTGCCGATAATAGGTTGTATCACCAAGCCAGCCAGTGGGGGAAGTATCCAGAAGAAACTCAGATCGTGGGGGTCGGCCCCCAGGGTGGCAAAGATACGTGAGATGTTGGCGCTCTGGAGGGCATAGGCTATCTGCACTCCGAAGAATCCGAAGCTCAGATTCCATAGGCTCCAGAAGCCCAGGTCGTGTTTAAGGTTGTTAGAACTCATGATATAAAAATGATAGATGTAAGTATGATAAAAATTATTGTGGTGTTTCAGCTTGTGGTGTTTCAGCTTGTGGTGTTTCAGCGAGGGAATAAAGCCAGGCTATCTCCTCGGCCCACAACTCTTCGTTGGGAGTCTCAAGGATAAGCGGTATGTCGTCAAACCGAGGGTCGGTCATCAGTCGCTGGAAGAAAGCCTCGCCGAGGGTGCCTTGGCGCAGCGACTCATGACGGTCGACACGCGAGGCCAGTCCCTTCTTTGAGTCGTTGATATGCAGGGCGCAGAGATAGTTGAAGCCCACCACCTCGTCAAACTCCTGCCATGTGGCAGCGTATCCTTCGGGCGAGGCAAGGTCATAACCGGCAGCAAAGGCGTGACAGGTGTCGATACACACCCCCACACGGCTCTTGTCGTCGACCTTGTTGATTATATGCGCTATCTGAGCAAAGGTGAAGCCGAGGTTTGACCCTTGGCCGGCAGTGTTTTCTATCACCGCCTTCACCCCGGTGGTAAGGTCGAGGGCCCAGTTGATCGACTGTGCTATCAGGTCAAGGCAGGCATCTTCTTCGATGGCTTTGAGGTGGGAGCCAGGATGAAAGTTAAGGAGCGTCAATCCCAGCTGCTCGCAGCGTTTCATCTCGTCGAGAAAAGCCTCACGGCTTTGACGCAGCTTTTCTTCATCAGGCGAGCCCAGATTGATTAAGTAGCTGTCGTGGGGCAAGATATGACGCGAGGAGAAGCCCAGCTTCTCACAGTTGAGCTTAAAAGCCTCTATTTCGCTCTCTTTAAGAGCAGGCGAACGCCATCGCGAGGGATTGCGTGTGAAGAGCGCAAAGGCTTTAGCGCCAATGCGTTGAGCGTTGATAGGAGCGTTGCTCACACCATCTTCCGACGACACGTGGGCTCCGATATATTTCATCTTAAAATTTTACGCATTTATGGGTGTTACCCTGTGAATATCAATTTCGCGACACAAATTTACTAAAAAATCATTATGCGTCCACTAAAAAACAATTAATTTTGTATCACTATGACACGATTACTTCCCTTAAGCGCAGCTGCCGCCCTCATTTTGGGCGCATGCTCATCCTCTTCCAAGCCCAAGGAAGAGGCTCTTCAGTGGCTGATAGTAGGCAGTTATGCTCCTGCCGACTCAGCTGGTATTAAAGTCTATGCTTTTAATCCATCGACGCTTGAAGCTTCGTTGACGAGCGGCATGGTGGGCATCTCTAATCCTTCGTTTCTGGCCCTCAACGCCGACGCCACGCGTTTATATAGCGTGGGGGAGGACAATGGCCTTGAATCGACGGCCAACGCCTTGACCTTCGATACCGCTACGGGCGAAATGGAGTGGATGAATAGCCAGCCCACCGGTGGTGGCGCGCCATGCTATATCGTTCTCTCGCCACAAGCTACGACGGTGGCTACGGCCAACTATATGGGTGGCAATCTCAGTGTGTTTCCCCTCGATGAGCAAGGCGCTTTGCTCCCACCCCAAGTGGTGACTTTCGAAGGCGTAGGCAGCGATGACCCTCGGCAGCAGCAACCTCATATCCATTGTATCAGCTATACTCCCGATGGGCGCTATATGCTAGCCACCGACCTTGGCACCGACCGCATACATTGCCTAAGCCTTGACGCCAATGACCACCCTGTCGACTCCACACTTAGCGATATCGCCATTAAGAGTCATAGTGGACCGCGCCACCTTGTGTGGAGCGCCGACGGAGCTCATGCCTATCTTGTCAACGAGATAGGAGGGACAGTCGTGACCTTGGACTATGCCGACGGCGTGTTGACGCCACGCCAGTATGTGGTCATCGACAGCGTAGGCGCGGAGGGTAGTGGCGATATACGCTTGTCGCCCGATGGGCGCCACCTCTATGCATCCAATCGTCTAAAGGCCGATGGCGTTGCCATCATGGAGGTGGGCCCCGATGGTCTACTGACTCATATCGGTTACCAACCCACAGGGCCACATCCGCGCAACTTTATTCTCACCCCCGATGGACGCTATGTGCTGGTTGCAGTGCGCGATGCCGACGCTATCGAGATCTATGAGCGCAATTCTTCGACAGGGTTGTTGACACCTACTGGAAAGAGCATTTCAACACCTCGACCAGTATGCCTCCTGTTGACCCCCTGTCAATAACTGCGCTTACAATAAATAAGCAAAAAGTGGCTTGGAAAGCCAAATTTTTAGTAATTTTGCCGACCTAATTGTACATTTTCATTGTTTAACGTTCAGAATCAAGATTAAAGAAATGTCAAATCAGCCATTTGATGCTCTCGACAGCAAGATACTGCAAATGTTATCTCAGAATGCGCGCAAACCCTTCTTGGAGATTGCGCGTGAATGCAACGTATCGGGTGCTGCTATTCATCAGCGTATACAGAAGCTTATCCAACAAGGTGTAATCAAGGGGTTTGAGACCCTCCTCGACCCTACCCAGACAGGGTATGAGACGTGTGCCTACATTGGCTTCTTTTTGACCGATCCATCGCGGTTTGACGCTGTGGTGGAGGAGCTCAAGAAGATACCCGAGGTGGTGGAGTGTCACTACACTACAGGCAAGTATGACATCTTTATCAAGCTCTACGCTCGCAACAACGACCACCTCCTGCAGATAATCCACGACAAACTTCAGCCCATAGATGCGGGTCGCACTGAGACGTTGATCTCGTTTAAGGAGGAGTTTAGGCGCCCGATTCCGGTCACGCTATAGCCTTTCTCATCTTCAAAACAATACACCCTCATGACCACGACTATCCTAAAAGAAATTGACCCTCTGGAGCTCGACCATATTATGCTCAACGCCATGAGTTGGGCTCGCGAGGCTGGCGGCATACAGCTACAGTTTTTTCGCCACAAAGGTCTAAAGGTGGAGACCAAGCTCAACGAGAGCGACATCGTGACCGCGGCTGATCGAGCCAGCGAGCATTGTCTGCTCACGCATATTCATTCCACCTATCCTACCCACTCTATTTTATCTGAGGAGTCGGGCGAGGAAAATCGTGGACACGATGGGTGGCAGTGGGTGATAGACCCTTTGGATGGCACCACCAACTTCAATGCTGGCCTTCCCAACTTCAGTGTGTCCATAGGCATTAAATACTCTGGGACCACCGTCGGAGGCGTGGTGTTTGCGCCGTATCTCAATGAGATGTTTCATGCCATAAGAGGGCAGGGGGCTTGGCTCAATGGTGAGGCTATCGCCCCTAAACCCACCACTCTCATTGAGCGCGCAGTGGTGGCCACAGGCTTCCCAGTTGACAAGAATGTCAACCCCGACAACAATCTCGACAACGTGGCGCGTGTGCTTCCCCTCATCCGCGGGCTACGTAGACTTGGCTCGGCGGCTATTGACATTAGCTATGTGGCGGCCGGATTTCTCGATGCCTATTGGGAGATGAACCTCCACGAATGGGATGTAGCTGCCGCGCTGCTTATCCTTGAGGAGGCGGGGGGTCGTCATCGCTTCTACCGCTCCGACCGTTGCATCTCGGTCCTCACCTCGTGTCCCGGTCTCTTCGACCAGCTCTCACCCCTCATAAGGTAATCTCCTTTAGCTTATCCAACCTATTGCCACCCCGTAGGGGTTCTTTCCACCTTTTGCTTATCCGACCTATTGCAACCCCGTAGGGGAACTTTCCTCCTTCTGCTTATCCAACCTATTGCAACCCCGTAGGTGTTCTTTCAATTAGCTTGTCGGTAGACATTATACCCTACAAAATCGGCGCCTTTGGCGCCGATTTTGTAGGGTAGGTTATAAACTCCTTATAGCTAATTGGAAGAATCCCTACGGGATTCACTGGGAAAGAGCCATTATATCCACATAACGATGCATGTGCTATCTATTTGCTGCCTCTTATTTCTCGTCCTTGAGCCAGCGATCCATCCAGCGGAAGAATAGACGCTGCCACATCACGGCGTTCTGGGGCTTAAGGATCCAATGGTTTTCGTCGGGGAAGATTACCATCTCGGCTGGGATGCCGCGTAGCTTAGCGGCGTTGAAAGCCATCATGCCTTGCGAAGCCAGAATGCGGAAGTCATATTCGCCGTGGGTCACCATGATAGGCGTGTCCCAGCGGTCGACAAACTTATGGGGTGAGCTGGCAAATGTGCGTTGAGCCACAGCGTTGTTCTTGTCCCAGAAGGGGCCGCCAAGGTCCCAGTTGGCAAACCACATCTCCTCGGTCTCCAGATACTGAGCCTCGGTGTTGAAGATACCAGCGTGGGCTATGAATGCCGCGAATCGGCCATTGTGGTTGCCGGCAAGCCAGTAGACTGAGAAACCTCCGTAGCTCGCGCCAGTACAGCCTATATGAGCTGGGTCGATATAGGATTCCTTCTTCATGTCGTCGACGGCGCTCAGATAGTCTTTCATATTCTGGCCAGGGTAGTCGCCTGAGATTTGAGCGTTCCATTCGGTGCCGAAACCAGGGAGTCCGCGGCGGTTGGGGGCTATGATGATATAGCCGTGGGCAGCCATCAACGCCAGATTCCAGCGGTAGCTGAAGAATTGACTTACAGCGCTCTGCGGACCGCCTTGACAGTAGAGTATCGAAGGATACTTTTTCGAGGGGTCAAACTGTGGAGGATAAAGCACCCACGTCAGCATCTGCTTACCGTCGGTGGTGGGCACCATGCGCGCCTCTACCTTAGGCATGTCGATGGCAGCCAGCAGCTCGGTGTTGACATCCGAGATTTGTTTCACCTCCGAGCCCTTGACGGATATCAATTCGTTGGGCTGAATCATTGAGTGGCGCATGGTGATGAGCGTCTCGTTGTCGACAGGGGCGAGAGCGGCGTAGTCAAACGTCCCATCGGCCACTACGCTCACCTCCTTGGAGGCCAGGGCCACTGAAAAGATGGGCGTCACGCCGTCCTTGGGAGCAATGAAGTAGATGGCCTGTCCGTCGGGGCGCCAAGCGATAGCGTCGGCGGTGTAGTCCCAGTCGCTGGTGAGGTCGGTCTTCTCTCCAGTGGCCATCTCCATAATAAATATTCGGTTTTTGTCGCTCTCATATCCATCGTGCTCCATGCTGAGCCAAGCCACGTATTTCCCGTCGGGGGAGAAGACGGGGTTGGTGTCGTAGCCCATCATGCCCTCGGTGAGGTTGCGTGTAGAGCCATCGGCCAGAGAGTAGAGATAGAGGTCGGAGTTGGTCGACAATGAGTAGTCCACACCAGTCTTTTTGCGGCTCACGTAGATGAGACTTTTGCCGTCGGGGGCCCAAGCAAACGATTCGATGCCGCCAAAAGGCTTCATTGGGGCTTCATATTGAGGCTCGTCCTGCATGATGTCTACCACGTTGCTCACCTGCTGGCCATCGAAGTCGCCCACCAGCGGATGAGGTATCTCTGTGACCCACTCATCCCAATGTTTATACATAAGGTCGTCGATCACGCGGCCAGTGGCTTTGTCGAGGTCGGGGTAGATATCCTGGGCAGTGCGTGCATATTTCACGGATCCAATCATCACCACCTTGCTCTCGTCGGGCGAGAAGAGAAAGCCGCCTATGCCGCCCTCTACGTTGCTTACAGCGCGGCGACCACTGCCGTCGGCGTTCATTATCCAGAGTTGAGGCTTGCCATCTACAGGCGATGTGAAGGCTATCTTCTTGCCTCCGTCGATCCACACAGCGCCATTTTCCGAGTCGGCGGTGCGGGTCAGGCGCTGGTTGTCGGTGCCGTCGATGTTCATCACGTAGAGGTCGAGGTTGCTCTTGTTGAGCTCAACGCTCTCATAGCTTACGCCATACAGTATCTTGCTCTTGTCGGGCGACACCACTGGGGCGCTTACTCTACCAAAGGCCTCGAGCGTCTCTATGGTATACTGACGGTCGGTGGGATGGTAGTCGGGCTTGTCAATGATGTCGGCGCTGCCGCTGTCGGATGCCGACTGCCCACATCCTACCAGCAGGGAGGAAGAAAGCATGATGAGATAAAGTGATTTCATTGTTATTTAGGGGGATTAGTGATTGCGCTTACTTGCCTTTAGAGCAAGGTCGGTAAAAAACTCTTTTGCCTCGGGTGAAAGGCCGAGCTCTTCGAGAGCCTCGATAGCCTCTTTGGAATATTGCTCTATGAGGGTAGCTGCTCTTTCGGGGAGCTGGAGCTGGCGGTAGATGGCTTTTACCGCTTCAATCTTCTCCTGAGGATCGGTGATGGCCATGGCTTTCTTCACCTCTTCGGGGCGCTCTGCCATAGCGTTGATGAGAAGCCACGTCTTCTTGTCGTTGAGGATGTCGCCCCCAATCTGCTTTCCAAATACAGCAGGGTCGCCAAAAGTGTCGAGGTAGTCGTCCTGTAGCTGGAATGCCAGACCCAAGCGCTCGCCGTAGCGGTAGAAGGCTTGGCGCTGCTCCTTTGTGGTGTCGGCCACGATTGCCCCCATCTCGCATGCGCAGCCCAGCAGCACGGAGGTCTTGAGGCGTATCATCTCTATATACTCGTCGACGGTGACGTCGTTGCGTTGCTCAAAGTTCATATCGAGTTGCTGGCCTTCGAATATCTCCATGGCTGTGCGGTTGTAGAGGTCGAGAGCCTCACGAGCCGCATCGTTGTTTAGGCCGCGTATCAAGGTAATACCGGCCATGACCAGCATAGCGTCGCCAGAGAGTATGGCAGTCGTTTCGTCCCATTTCTTGTGGACCGTGGGACGACCGCGACGCACGTCAGCGCGGTCCATCACGTCGTCGTGCATCAGGGTGAAGTTGTGAAACATCTCCAGCCCCAGTCCCGTGTTGAGCGAGCGATCAGTTGGGCAACCGAGCGCGTCGGCCACGGCGAGCGTCAGCGTGGGGCGTATGCGTTTGCCGCCACCAGCCAGGGTGTAGCGTATCGGTTCATAAAGGCCTTCGAGATGAGAGGGCATGGGGAGCGTCTGTAAGCCGCTCTCTATTATCTCCAGATATTCTTTTGGCTTAAGCATAGGATGATTTTAATATGTAATGATTACTGCAAAGTTAGACAAAAATTTGTAATTTTGTATTTCCTCATATTATAATTGGTAAGTAAATGCTGATTGATACCCACACTCATCCATACCTTGACGAGTTTCTTCCCGACAAGGATGCCTCCATCCAGCGCGCCATCGAGGCTGGGGTGGAGCTAATGGTGATGCCCAATGTCAATTTGGAGACCATCCCCCAAATGAAAGAGCTGGCAGCGCGTTGGCCCCAGAATCTGCGGATGGCTATGGGCCTCCACCCCACAGAGCTTACCGACGATTGGCAGAGCCAATTGGCCCAGGTCAAGGATGAGCTATATGCCAATCACCAGGCCTATGTGGCTGTAGGGGAGGTGGGAATCGACCTGTATTGGGACACATCGCGGCGCGAGGCGCAGCTTCAGGTGCTTGACGAGCAGGCGCGATGGGCTCGCGAGCTCTCCTTGCCTATAATCATCCACTGTCGCGAGGGCTTGCCCGAGGTGCTCGAAGTGTTGGAAGGCCATCGAGGGCTTAAGGGAGTGTTTCACAGCTTTGGTGGCACGGTGGAAGATGTGGAGGAGATACGCCGACGAGTAGGAGATTATTACTTTGGCATCAACGGCATCGTCACCTTCAAGAATTGCAGCGTGCGCCAGTCGCTGCCTTCCATAGGTCTCGACCGCCTCCTGCTTGAGACCGACGCTCCCTATCTGGCGCCAGTCCCCAAGCGCGGCAAGCGTTGCGAGAGCGCCTTTATGGTCCATACGGCAGCCCACATAGCTCATCACCTCGGTCTTCCCCTACCAGATGTGGCTGCCGCTACTACAGCCAATGCCCAGGCCCTCTTCTCGTTAAGAAGATTGAACTTAATTTAAATTTAATATCCATCAACTACTTATTCCATTCATGATGTCACGTCACGTTTCTATCCCTCTCTGTCTTTCTCTCCTTCTTTCGCTCCTTCATCCTCTTTCGGCCCAGGCCATCGATCTTCCGGCCGATTCCATCATTCGCGCCTCCGTGGAGCGCATCTTGGCTCTCCACCCCGAGGCTTCGCTGCAAGACATCTATAAGAGCTGCCTGCAAGACGCTTTCGGCCCAGGCCATCTTATCCCTGACCCCGCTCGGGCTAAGCGCTATCTCCTTGAGGAGCTTGCCGAGGATGATTATCTACCCACCAATGCCGTAGAGGCCACTGGCCTACAAGGCAATTATGTGAGAATCGACTTAGCGTTAGTCAAAGACGGCCGCTTGCCTCTGGATGAGCTTCTCTCAGCCTTCGTGGAGAGCGCCAACAGCGTAGAGGCTCCATCGCTCGACGACTGGCGCTGCCAGTGGAACGAGGTGGTGCGTGTGGTGGAAGAGATGCAGCTGTCGCTTCCCGGATATGAGCAAGAGAAAGCGCAGATTGCCGCTTGGCTCGCCCAGGGAGAATACGTGCTCCATCATAGCGATCATTATACGGCGGTCTACCATCCTCATTATCGTATAGTGAACCGTAGGATTTACGAGGAGCGCCTCAAGCCTTTCATCCAGCAGTAAACGTAGAGTAAATCCTCTCAAAATGGCTTATTTAAGTAATTTTGTGAGGTCGCTGACCCTCTATGTGGCTTAAAAGTAGTAATTTTGCACCATGACTCTATTTATCACCAGTAGCCATACTTTGGGATGGGCTGGGCCACTCAATCCAGCCAACGATTTTGTCACGTTGCTGCGTGGCGAGCTTCAGCGCCCTATACGTTGCGCTATGGTCAGTTCCTACCCCGACGATGTGACCATCACCGACCGCATGGCGTGGGAGATACGCGAATGTTTTGAGCGGGCCCACTTGGCCTTCTCCCACTTTGAGGTCATCGACCGCCGCACCCAGCGCTATGCTCCACGCATCATCCGTCGCTCCAACTTCGTGATACTCTGTGGAGGGCATGTGCCGACGGAAAACGAGTTTTTCCACGACATCCACCTGCGCGAGCTTCTGGAGGGCTACAAGGGCGTGGTGATGGGCATCAGCGCTGGTTCGATGAATTGCGCCGAGCGTGTGTATGCACCGCCAGAGCTCCCCGGCGAGGGCCGCGATGCTGATTATCCTCGCTATTACGAAGGGCTGGGCCTTACGGATGTCAACATCATGCCCCACTTCCAGCAGATGCGCCGCGCACGCATTGATGGGCAGCGTCTCGTGCGCGACTTGATGACTCCCGATAGCTACGACCATCCCATCTACTGCATCCCCGATGGCTCGTTTTTTATGGTAAAGAATGGTGTGACCACCCTCCACGGCGAGGCTTTCAAGTATTACAAAGGTCACCTCCGTCATATCAACTCCAATGGCGAGCAGCGCCGCCTCTACCCCTCAGGGCGCCTGTATCTGCTCTCCTAATCCTCTCCTCTCTCCTCGCTTACACATACCCTACACAAGGATCTCAAAAACATCTACTCTTTTTTTAGCATCACTTACTTTTACATCACTTACTTCACAACCACATAGTATGAACTTCGTTTACATCTCCCCAAACTTCCCCGATGCAGCTTGGAAGTTTGCCGCCGCTCTGAAGGCCAACAACGTGACCGTGCTGGGCATTGGCGACCAGCCTTACGACGAGCTTAAGCCTGAGCTTAAAAACGCCATGACCGAATATTTCAAGGTGAGCAATCTGCTCAATTACGATGAAGTGTATCGCGCCGTAGCTTTCTTCACATGGAAGTATGGCCGCATTGACTGGATTGAATCCAACAATGAGTTTTGGCTCGAGCAAGATGCCCGCTTGCGCACCGACTTCAATGTCAACACTGGCATCAAACTCGACGGCATCCACGCCATCAAGGAGAAGAGCGAGATGAAGAAATACTATGCTTTGGGTGGTATCCGCACAGCTCGCCAGATTAAGTCGTCGGAGGGCATCGAGGCCGTGAAGCGTTTCGCCGCCGAGGCCGGCTATCCCATCTTTGCCAAGCCCGATGTGGGTGTAGGCGCCGAGGGCACCTTTAAGATTGTCGACGACGACGACCTGGAGGACTTTTACCGTGAGGCTCAGCATGCCCATCAGTATGTCATCGAGGAGTTTGTCACCGGTCCTATCTGCGACTACGATGCCATCATCGACAGCAAGGGGCAGCCTCTCTTTGAGAGCTGGAGCATCTGCCCCCCTTCGATTGCCGACATCGTGGAGAAGAAGCTCGAGAGTGTGTACCATGTGGAGAAGAATATGAATGAGAACCTCCGCTTCTGGGGTCGTCAGACCATCAAGGCTTTCGGGGTGCGCAGTCGGTTTGTCCACCTGGAGTTCTTCCGCTTGGAGCGTCCTCATCGTGGTCTTGGCAACGAGGGCGACTTCGTAGCCTTGGAGGTGAATATGCGCCCCGGTGGCGGTTTCACTCCCGATATGATCAACTATGCTCACTCTACCGACGTCTATAAGATATGGGCCGACATGATAGCCTACGACAGCACTCTTGTCCCCGAGTCGAATGACAATTATTATTGTGTGTTTGCTGGTCGGCGCGATGGCGTGGCCTACCGTATCGACACCGAGGGCATGAAGCGCAAGTATGCCCACGCTCTGAAGCAGACCGACCGCGTGCCTGATGCTCTGTCGGGCGCTATGGGCAACCAATCGTTTATTGCCCGCTTTGCCACCGAGGAGGAGATGAACCAGTTTGTCACCGACATCATGGACCGCATTTAATTCTTTTTTCTAATCTATACTTACTATAATGCACGAAGAATACCACAAATGGTATAGCCGCCAATTGGGGCGCGACATGGAATATAAGATTTATGGCCACGATGGCCACACGATGATAGCCTTCCCATCGCAGGACGGGCGTTTCTTTGACTTTGCCGAACGCGGCATGATCCACCAGCTGACGCCTTGGATTGAGGCGGGCAAGCTCAGAGTGGTGTGTGTAGACGGCATTGACTGGGAGACGTGGTCCAACATGAATGGCGATCCTCGCTGGCGTATCGAGCAGCATGAACGATGGTTCTGGTACATCATCGAGGAACTGATGCCCAACATCCGCCGTTGGGATGGCGAGACGATGATGGTGACGGGTTGCTCCATGGGGGCTTTCCACGCTGCCAACTTCTTCTTCCGTCGCCCCGACATCTTCGACACGCTCGTCGCCATGTCGGGGCTATACCACTCCAACTATAGTTTTCCCCACTATCACGACGACCTGACCTATGCCAACTCTCCTCAGGACTTCCTCCGCAATATGCCCGAGGATCACGAGTGGATGCGCCTTTATCGTCAGCGCCGCATTGTGGTGGTGATAGGGCAGGGGCGCTGGGAGGAAGACACCCTCTGGTCGACCCGCGAACTCGACACCATCTTGGCCCAGAAGCATGTCCCCGCCCGCTTTGAATACTGGGGCTACGACAGCGACCACGACTGGCCCTGGTGGCAGCGCCAGCTCCCCCACATCATGGGCTCCCTCATCCCCCTCTGACGCTAATTTATCCTTCTCCGACTTTTCCCGCAATTATTGGCCCTAATAATTGCAGTAATATTGCGTTTTTCCTATGAATAATTGCGCCACCCGCTGCATTATTCATAGGAAAAAACGTATATCGCCCAGTCCCGATTTCGCAGGCTTACCCTAAGTTTACTTTTATGCTAAGTATCTGGGCAATTTCCACAGGAGATATAGAGGTAGGCTATAAGCAAACGTGTGGCCCACGTGGTTACACCCTACGTTGAGCATTGAGAGTTTAAAGCCCAGAGGAGGATTGTATCTCGAGCAGTACACACCAAAGCTCTTGGCTTTAGTATTGCCTTCGGCTTTTGTCTCGAGCGGGACAATACGTTCATGGTCTTCCATGATAAAATCTACCTCTGAGGAGTTGGCCGACCGCCAGAAATATGGCCGGAAGTTGAGTTTGACCAACTCGTTGAGAACATAGTTCTCGGTAAATGCTCCCTTGAAGGTGTGATAGAGAGGGGTTTCTTGGAGGATTGTGTCGGCCGTCATTCCACAACGCCGCCGAAGCAAGCCAACATCGCTGAGATACACCTTAAAGTAGGTAGTATCGGCATTGAAAGATAGAGGAAGCTCTGGAGAGCTTACGAGGCAAAGTTTATATACCAAGCCTGCTTTCTCTAGCCAGTTGAGCCCTTCCTCGAGTTCATTGGAGCGTTTTCCGGCTTTCACGTGAGAGAAAACAAATTTGTTATTCTCCTTGGCTAACTGTACCGGCACCGACTCCCATATCCAACCTACTTTTAATGCTTCGGCAGCTGAGAGATATTTACCAAAATCGTGGGAATAGCTTTCGAGGATATCATCCAGCACCTTATCCACCTCGCTTACGCTGCGGGTGTCAACCCATCTTTGCACAGCTTCTGGCATCCCTCCTACTACGTAATACTCCTTGAGCATTCTCTTCATCCTGGCAGCTTGTGTCTCCGATAATGGACGGTCAAGAGCATAACTATTGATGAGAGAAAGCTCTGTGCTGGCTTCTGTGGCTTGGTAAAATTCCGTGAACGACATAGGATACATTGTCATAAATTCAACTTTTCCCACAGGAAACGAGAGCCGTTGATGATGAATGGCAGGGCCTAACAGTGAGCCAGCAGCCACGAGATGTAGTCCCGGCTTCTCTTCTAGGAAGTATTTAAGCGATGTTATGGCCTCGGGGCATTCCTGCACTTCATCAAAGATCACCAGACACCCCTCACCGATAGGCTGCTTGTCAGCAGTATGATACCCTAATTCCTTCATTATCCTGTCAGTGTCGTAGTCATATTTAAAGACGTCAGCCAAATTTTTATCCTTCTCGAAATTGAAGTAAGCACATTGCTCGAACTCCTTTCTGCCAAACTCCTTGAGGGTATACGTTTTGCCACACTGCCTTACGCCTTGTAAAACCAAAGGCTTTCGGTGGGGATTGTCCTTCCATCCCACTAATGCTTGGTAAATAGTCCTTTCCATAGAGAGCTTTTTTTGTGTCGGCAAAAATACGACATTTTCTGCAATTATTGGCACGAATAATTGCAACAACATTGCGTTTTTCATATGAATAATTGTGCCATCCGCTGCATTTACCCCCGCTTCGCCACTACATAAGCTGCCGCAGGGGGTAAAGTTGGTTTAACCGAAGAAAATTGCTACTTTTGCCCTAAATATTACCCACTCTGACAGAAGAAGAACTCAACTCATATCGTCTCACTTCCATGGAGGAACCCTCCGACGAGGCTCTCGCCCAGATTATGAAGGAAGCCGCTGCTGAGGCTCGCGAAAAAGCTGCCAGGGCCGAAGAACAGCTATTTGAACGTATACGTCAGCGCATTGCTAATCTACGAAACCAAAACAACCCATGACAGCCACTCTTCATCGTCCACTCCTAATCGTAATTGCTGGTCCAAATGGCTCGGGCAAAACTACTATTACCCATAAGCTGCTTCATCACGACTGGCTTGAGGATGCCCTATACATTAATCCTGATAATATCGCTCAGGAAAAGTTTGGCGATTGGAACTCCCCCGATGCTATTCTAAAGGCTGTCAAATACTGCAAATCGCTTCGTGAGGACTGCCTTGCCCATAGGCGCAGTCTGATTTTTGAGACGGTCCGTTCAGGATCTGATAAGGTAGATTTTATCAAGAGGGCAATGGAAACAGGCTATTTCGTGAGACTCTTTTTCATTTCAACGAATAATCCTACCATTAATGCGGCTCGTATTGCTAAGAGAGTGATGGAGTGGAGCAGGGAGGGTTAGATGTTGAAGGGGTTGTTGGGGGCGAGGGAGTCGGAGGCGATGTCGGCGTCGAAGGCGTCTTCGTCGAAGGAGTAGAGGTTGGGGAATCGGTTGTGGGAGGCTTTGAGGCTCTGTCCTTCACTGCGGAGCAGGCCCGTGGAGTTCATCTTGCGGGCAAAGTTGCGCCGGTCGTAGGTGGTGGCGTTGACAGCCTCAAAGAGGTGTTGCAGCTCGTTCATCGAGAAGGTCTTGTCGAGGAGCTTGAAGCCTATGGGCTTGTTGCGCATTATCTCCGCCAAGCGTTTGCGTCCCAGCTGCACTATCTCCAGGTGGTCGAAGGCCAATGGGGGGAGCTCGTCGAGCAAGAACCAGGAGGCACGCGCCGCGTCGTCGCCGGCTATCAGCTCAAACTCCGACTTGCGCACCAAGGCCAGAAAAGCCACTGTCACCACTCGCTCGCGAGGGTCGCGATTCACCGCCGAAAACACATGAAACTGCTCCAAGTAGATGTTGCTGACGCCCGTCTCCTCTTTAAGCTCGCGCATAGCACACTCCTCGACCGTCTCGTCGATTTTCATGAAGCCACCTGGGAGAGCCCACGAGCCCTTGAAAGGCTCCAATCCACGCTCAATCAACAAAATGTGTAGACGGCGCCCATCGAAACCAAACACTACGCTGTCGGTGGTGAGAGCTGCGTGAGGATATTTGTATTGATACATTATTTTGTTGTGTCAAAAAGGTTAAGATCTTTGCATTAATGACAATGCAAAGATAACGCGTATCTTTGACACAACAAAATATTTTGTCTCTTTTTCGCTATCTTATAGCGGCTTTATCCACACTATGCGCCCATCGAGCTGCTTAAAGGCGAAGTGTGTCCCATTGGGGTATGTGGCGGTCAAGCCATATTTGGCGGGTTTGTTGAGAAACACTCGCTGGCCTTCGCATCTCAACACCCACGTGGTGTAGCGACGCCCAGGGTTGAGACGGTCGTTGGTGATGCGCTCTTCCATCTTCTCAGCCTGTAGAATGGGCAACTCAGAGTAGACATATTCTTCAGCTTGGCTGGCGAAATACATGTAAAGACGGCGGTTGTCGGCAGCCTGGGTCCCCGAAGGAAGACGGCTTACCAACTCCCTAAACTCCCATTTCAGCGTCCAGCCTTTGGCTGTGTAGGTGGCTTGATATCTGTCGAGCTCGGCCTTGGCATGGCTCATCAAGCCTTTGGTCTGAAGCAGCGCCGCGAGCCGCAGGCGAGTCTTGCAGATAAACTCCTCGTCGGCGCGAGTGGTGATAGCCTTGCTAAAGAGACCTATCTTGAGGTCCACATCGTCGACAAGAGCTGCCAACTGTGTCCACAGGTAAAACTTCGTGGGGGAGCGCTGTATTAGATGGCGATAATGGGCTCTCGCCTCCTCTTTCTCGCCTGTGATGGCGCGTACAAAAGCGGCTGCCAGAGGGAGATGAGGATTGCGAGGGAAGCGCTCCAAGGCCTGATTGAGCAGCGCGCACATCTCAGCGCTGGGACGTCCTCCTTCGCGCTTAATCTCCCTCACGTAGGCTGTCAAGAGCTTTTCTATGAGCGAAAAGGTCATGTGGCCTTCCTGCGCTTCGGGCGCTCGCCAGTCGTCTTCGCGCAGGTTGTTGATGTCCCACAACTCCAGAAAGGGGCGGAGGCGCAGAGCGTGAGGAGCACGGCTCTTAATCTTGAGGGCTTCGGCCAGCAAGCGCGAATGGAGAAGTGCTGGGCGCCTCACCTCCAAGCGCAGATAGCGTGCCAAGAGACGTTTCTTTTGCCATACGTCGCCCTCGGGCAGCTGCTTGATGGTGTAGAAGATGAGCCATGAGAGGTAGACGTCGAGCTTAGGATTGAGCTCTCCAGCGTCGCGGAGCGCCAGAAACCGCTGGCAGAGTTCACGGGCCGGTCCTTGATTTTTGGCTGCAGCCATGGCCGCTTGTATCTCCAGGGAGAAGGGGAGGTGGCGTCGCTCGGCAGCGGCCACTACTTTGCTGAGGATTCTGTCGTCGGGGGGACAATGGCTCTCAAAGAGCTGCTTCATGCGTAGCTGATGAGGCGCTGCCTCCTCGGCGGAGAGCGTTTTGCAATGGTCGTTAAGGCAGAGGATGAGAGAGCCTGCCGTATACTTGTCGGGGCGCTTGGCATACTCTTCCTCGGCGGCTTGCAGGGCGAGTTTCACCTGGCCGCTTTTGCGCAGAGCTGTAATTTCAGATGGGTTCATGATGGTGGGCAGTAGAGGATGGTATAGGATTTTAAGGGCATTGCCCCTGATATACACTGCCACAAAGTTAATACTTCTTTTTTTAATTTCCAATCAAAGAAACTATTCTCTTATTCTCGCGTCTAACGATGAAAAAAGTATTATGCTCCGCTACGTCACCATACTGGCCGTAATAGGCCTCATCTTAGCCGTGACGTTTGCCGCGGCCGACAAACATCTCTTTGCGAAGGTCAAGGATGTCAGACGTCGTCGCTACCTTAAATTAGCGTGCTATGCCTTATTGTTAATCTGCCTTGGCATACTCGTCGATATAGTGATGACGGCTTGCGAAAAGTAAGGGAGGTGCGGCCTCCCGACCGCATCTCCCCTGATTTGTATGAATTGCTGTTATTGTTGCTTGAACTTGACGGGCAGTGCGAAGCTGACGGCGACGGGCTTGCCGTGGTCGGAGGCGGGTGTCCACTTGACTGACACGGCCTTCTTCACGCCGTCGATAGCGGCTTGGTCGAGGTCGCTGTAGCCACACGACTTGATTATACTGAAGTCGGTGGGATTGCCATCCTCGTTGACAACAAACCCTACCACTGTGAGGCCATCCGCATCAGATCCCCATCCACGAAGCTGCTCGGGATTTGGAAAATCGACACTCTCATTTAGGGCTTGGAACATTGCGAGTTCTCCCCCAGGATACTGTGGCATCACTTCGGCGGTTTCCACCACTGGAATCGCTGGAGCCGTGGACTTATTGACTTGCTCAGGATCGGAAATTTCCGTACCTTTGTCGACGGACAGCGAACTAGAACTGATGGTTGACACAGCGGCACTGATTGCCGGTACGGCCATGAGGCCGAGAGCCAACCCAAGGGCTGGTACAAGCGCGAGGGCACGCCAACGGCGCCTCGCACCACATGGAGATTTGTACATCATGGTGATACGTTTTTTAAGTTTACTATGATTGAGGCTGTTGGCTAAGGACGGGAATCTGGCGCCAACAGCTTTTTTTACTAACAGCATTTGATATTCGAGGGGCGAATGGCCATGGTCAATCACTGCCATGTCAGCCTGATATTTATGGACGAGCATCAACTCTTCGCGCATGAGCCACGCGGCGGGATTGAACCAGTTGACTACGCACACAACCTGGGCCACTATCAGGTCAACCCAGTGATGACACGCGATATGCTTTAACTCATGGTCGAGAATGGCGCTCTCGCAGTTAGCACGGCTCACCACAACATAGCGCATCCAGCTAAATGGTGCAAGCCGCTCATCATCGGTCAGTACAAGCGTGAAGCCCTCTTTGAAGACCTTCTTGCCATTGTGCACGATACGCAGTAGACGCACCCAAGTGAGAAGAGTATTTGTGAGCACTATGGCTATTCCTCCTATGTAGGACCATAAGATCACTCTACCCCATACGTGTTGTGACATAGGGGTGAGGATAGTATCGACAATCTCGACATTATCCACCATCGCCATCTGTGAGGCCTCTGGTGTTGTTAACTTCTGTGCCAAAGACCACATCGGCAGCGACGCGAAGGCCACAACGTAGATTGCCAACAGCACCCCACGGTTGTAGCCAGGTTGGTTCTCCTGAGCTAACGTAAGGCGGTAAGCAAGAAACATGGCGAGCAGCAATACACCTCCTTCTATAGAATACGCCAGCAATTCACCCATTTGCATTTCCTTTTGAAGGATTCTTTCGTTGAATGTAATCGAGCAACTCTTTCAGCTCTTCTGCTGAAATCTTCTCTTCCTCCACGAGCGATGACACAGCTCCGTAGTAACTGCCTCCGAAATAGTTTTTGACGAAGGTCCAGAGGCTTTCATTGCGAAAGTCTTCTTTTCGAGCCACGGCGTAGTAGTGGAACGCGCCGTCGCGTTCTTCATGGCTCACCCAGCCCTTTGCCTCCAGGCGGCGTACGAAGGTCGAAACGGTGTTGAAGTGTGGTTTGGGGTCAGGGTACAGTTCAAGCATCTTGCTTACTTGAATAGGCCCGTGTTCCCATAGAAGGCGCATCACTTCCTCCTCCTTGGGAGTCAGGTTTTCTTTAGCTTTTGGTCTTTTCATAACTACGATATTAGTTGATACGGCAAAGATACAACGAAATTTGTAGTTTGCAATCGACCACCTCAAACTTTAACCTTTCTTAACTACAACTTTAGTTCTACTTCCATAGAATAGACAAGAATTGGCCTAATATGGGTTTCACCACACCACGGGCGCAAAGGGCTGAAGGATAGCAATTATTCGGGGATTCAGAGCCTTATCTTCGGCATAAAGCCATGGAGCGCGTGATGCTCTCTATTGATTCTCGCCAAAACACGCATGGCGAGAAAAGGGTAAAACTCATTGAGCATCAAAGGGACGATCAGTCGGAGCAACGGTAGGCCTCGAGAGAAATTTCTGGGGCAAACTTCTATGGCGTAAGTGGTTGGCATAAACCAAATCCTTTGATAGTTGTTTTTAGAACAAAACAAGGTTATAAAAAATTATACTCAAATGGTTCAATTTGATTGGTTACTATGCCTTTGTGTGGCATTGCTGCTAATAATCTGTGGCTTCGTTGGAATAGTAGAAGATGCCAAGTATGGGAAAAGCTGGTGGCGGTGGTTGCTCCATATCCTAGCAATCTTCATGGGATTGCTATTTACTTATTGGACTTTCGCCTAACTTTATTCCTCATCTTCCAAATCCAAAAGGTGAGTACTTTTTGTTCCCTTTTAAGCTGTCCTACACAATTCAGCCTGGAGAGGAATTCTATAAAAACATTGTCATGTAGATAGGTAAATAGATACTGTCCCAAGCAGTGTGTCTGAGCCGTAGAGGCACAAAAAAAGACTGGCGGTTAGGCCAGTCTCGCCAAAAGTCTGTAATTTTGGAGTGACCAAACTTCTAAATCACAGATGTATGGACTTGACAAAAGTACAAATTTCCGAGCTCATGCGCAAGCACGCAGAGCGAGAAAACGGTCTTCATGACCTTCTGGAGATCATGCTCGAGAGCATGATGGTGGCGGAACGCGGTGAGTTTCTGCGTAATAACCCTTCGAACAAGGGTAACGGCTATCGGCCCGGGCACACCTACGGGCAGGGCCGCAGGCTTGAGTTCCGAATCCCGCGCGACCGCTACGGCAACTTTCACCCACAGATTCTCGCGATCCTGCGCAACCAGGAGGAGGAGTGCGACCGTCTGGCGGGAGTGCTCTACACCAAGGGGTTGACGCAGGAGCAGGTGGCCGACGTTTTCGGCCAGATCTACGGGGAGAACTACTCCAAGGCGAGCGTCAGCCGCATGGTACAGTGTGTTCGCGAGCAGGTGTCACAGTGGCTGGAGCGCGGTCTGGAGGCGTACTATCCTGTGGTGTTCGTCGACTGCGTGCACATCAAGATTCACCGCAAGCGGTCCGTGGCCACCGAGGCCTTCTACGTGGCGCTGGCGGTCACGGAGGAAGGCCGGCGCGAGGTACTGGGCATCTGGAACATGCCCACAGAGAGCGCCACCGGCTGGGGGACACTATTCGGAACGCTCAAGGCCCGGGGCGTGGAGCGTGTGGGGCTCGTGGTGGCAGACGGCATCGCGGGACTCGACACCGTGGTGGGCGAGAAGTTCCCCGGCACCCCTCTACAGCGCTGCGTGACCCACCTGAAGCGCAACATGTTCGCCCGCGTGCGCCACGGCGACAAGGCTGCTTTGGCCGCCGACCTGCGCGACGTGTTCCGCACCGGCCAGCGCGACTATACCGTGGAGATGGCATGGGCTGCGTGGCAGGCCATGTGCGACCGCTGGGGCAAGGATTACGGCTCCATCAAGCTCCTGCGCAACAACGCCGACTACAAAGCCTACATGACCTACCTCAACTACTCGCCTGAAATCCAGTCTATGATCTACCCCACCAACTGGATCGAGCGGCTCAACCGCGACTTCCGGCGCGTCACCAAGATGCGCACCGCCATGCCCAACGAGGAATCAGTCCTCACCCTGATGGGCAGCGTGGCCATGGAGCACAAGCCCTTCGACCGTGTGTTGCCCCGCATCACCTCCGACAAGACGCTTTTCCCCGACTGAGGGGAAAGGTTTTCTTAGCCGAGGAGCCATCCTGAATGCAAAAGGCCGCGTCCAGCACAGGACGCGGCCCGAGCCTTGCGGCATTCAGTGTTGGCGCAGCCATGTTGCTGGCGGGTTGCTCCTCAGCAGAGCCCGTTTCCTCGTCCGGCTGCACTACAAAAATACAATCTCTCGATTAAACTTTCAAACCGATGAATTAACTTTGCAGCGTCATCCGATTACAGACTGGCGGCAGACTGGCCCCAGACACACTGGCTGAAACACTACCGGTAAATACGTTACCTTGTCATCGAACCGTAGGTCCTTAGTATAAATAAGGTAACGATGATTAATTCGTTTCGAAAACTTTTCACTGAACTTGTCGAGCGACTTATGAGCCTTATAGCTCGATGATTTAACCTCAATTGGTGAAATTTTTGTCCCCTCTGATATGAGGAAGTCTACCTCATATAAATGGTTACCTTTCTCTGTCGGGAAGGTGTAATAATAAAGTTTGTGACCAGCCGCCACAAGCATTTGGGCGACCATGTTCTCATACACATAGCCTAAATCTTTGCTCAACTTGTCGCTCAACAACTTGATGTAGATGTCGTTCTCCACGAATCTACGCGCCTTGCTCCCTGAACAAGGAGTGCCGTCTCCCCATTGGATTGGGTTTTCCATTCAAGGAGTTCCTCGTAAACCTTACGCTTAAAAATGTATTTCATATACGTTTGATTGATAGCGTAAAATTACTGTTTTTGTCAAAATTCTCAAAATGTTTTGAGAAGAAAATGTCAAAATACTCAATTTGTTTTTATTGTTAGGATACTCCATAAGTAGGGAGGTTGGAAGGTCATCTTTCTTATTGTCATCTATATAAAATTTTGTGTGTTATTTATAAAAGCCTATTTGAAACGGTAGTTGCATTTACGCGTAGGGGTAGAGGATGATGAGGTGTAGAAGGAAGCAGTCACTCCTTTTGGGGTTTGGGGCGGAAGAGGAGGGCGAAGAGGAGCATGATGAGGGCGGCGTAGGCGGCGAAGACGAGCCAGGTGGCTGGCCAGTTGCCTATCATGCAGCTGACGCCGCCGGGGAGCGTCGCCCAGTGACAGTAGTGGTTGACCACCGCGCCAGCGCCGAGCATGCCCACGGTGGCTCCAATGCCATTGGTCATCAGCATGAAGAGCCCCTGCGCAGAGGCTTTGATGGAATGATGGCTCACTTGGTCGATATACAGCGCTCCGGAGACGTTGTAGAAGTCGAAAGCCACACCGTAGACAATCATCGACAGGATAAGCATCCAGAGGCCCTCGCCTGTATCGCCCAGCCCGAAGAGACCAAAGCGCAATGCCCAGCCACCCATTGCCATTAGGATCACCACCTTGATGCCATAGCGACGCATGAAGAAAGGTATCAGGAGAATACAGAGAGCCTCCGAAATCTGAGAGAGCGACGTGAGCAGCGTAGCGTTGTTGGCGCCAAAGGTGTCGGCCATCGAAGGCACTCCCTTAAAGCTCGTGATAAACGTCGTGGCATAACCATTGGAAATCTGGAGCTCCACGCCTATCAGCACGGCGAAGCAGAGGAAGATGGCCGTCTGGGGCGTCTTGAAGAGCTGAAAAGCATCCAACCCGAAGAGGCTCCGCAGCCCTCGCCACTCCTGCGCTGGCGCCACTGGGCAATTGGGGAGAAAAAGACAGTAGACGACCGTAATAAACCCCAAAAGCGACGAGGCTAAGAGCTGCATATCGGTATACTGAAAGCGGTAGACACCCATAGGATTGCTGTCGGAGAGGGTGAATCCCCACTCTCCATCATGATAATACAATGAGTTGACAAGCCACATGGCCGCTATAAACCCTATCGTGCCCCACATCCTGATGGCTGGGAACTGCTTCACTGGCTCGCCGCCGCGCTGCTTGATAATCTTGAAGCACGTGGCATTGCACAGGGCGATTGTAGGCATATAGAAGGCAAGGGCGCATACGTAGAGAGTCAAGAATGGCGCCAACTGTAGCTCTTCATGGGTGGTGCCGTAATACCAAGCGCCAAGCATGAAGGAGCTTGACAGGAGATGACACAGGGCCAGCATACGCTGCGAGGGAATCCACCGGTCGGCGATATACCCCATCAGGGTAGGCATAAATATGGCTACAAAACCTTGCGCTGAGTAAAACCACGCGATGTAAGCCCCCAAGCCAGAGGCTCCAAGATATTGCCCTAAACATATGAGGTAGGCCCCCCATATAGCAAACTGAAGAAAAAGTAGCAGTCTAAGCATGGTGATGATAGGATGAGTGGCACAAAAATAGTAAAAACTTTTTTAGCGCTTATGGATATGAGGTGTTAAAAAATTAACTAATTTCGTGGTCTCATAAAATCTTCATCCAAATGAATATCTTTCTTGCATCGATTCCTATCATTGTGCTCATCGTGCTGATGGGCGTCTTTAAGATGTCAAGCGACAAGAGCAGTCTTATCACCCTCTTGGTGACTGTGGGCTTGGCAGTGGGATGCTTCGACTTCTCTTGGAGCGCTTCGGGAGTGACATTTCTTTATGGCGCTACGAAGGCTCTGTTTCCCATCCTCTTTGTCATCTTGATGGCTATATACAGCTACAATGTGCTGGTGGCCACTGGTAGGATAAATGTATTGAAGGAGCAATTTGCTTCGGTGTCGACCGACCGCAGCGTTCAGGTGCTTCTCATCACCTGGGGATTTGGTGGCCTTCTGGAAGGCATGGCGGGCTTTGGCACCGCGGTGGCTATTCCTGCCGCAATCCTTATTTCCTTGGGATATAAACCTCTCTTCTCGGCGCTGGTGAGTTTGATAGCCAATTCGGTGCCAACAGCCTTTGGCGCTGTGGGCGTGCCTGTCATCGTCCTAGGGCAGCAGACAGAGCTTCCGCTGGTCACCCTTAGCTCCATGGTGGTGATGCAGCTATCGCTGCTGATGTTTTTGGTGCCTATGGTGATAACGTTCCTGACGGATAGCCGGCGTGAGGTGGTGGGCAAAAACTTGGTTTTAAGCCTCGTGGTGGGAGCCGTCAGCTTGGCAGTGCAGTATTTTTCGGCCGTCTATATCGGGGCCGAGCTGCCAGCCATACTCGGCTCCATAGCCTCGATAATCGTCATCCTGATAATAGGCAAAATCATTGAGCGTGGACAGACCTGCAAGCCTCAACCCACAAAATACACCTTTGGCCAAATCCTTGATGCCTGGGCCGTTTACATCTTGATATTGCTCTTGGTGCTCTTCACAAGTCCTATCTTCCCTGGCATTCGCGCCGCGCTCGGCGATGCTTGGGCCTCGACATTTGATTACCCCATAGGTGGAGTCACTAAGCACATCACTATACAGTGGCTCACCCAAGCCGGTCTCCTATTGTTTATAGGGTCGCTCGTCGGAGGCCTACTCCAAGGCGGGAGGCTGGGCCATCTGATGAAGGTCCTCGGCCGTTCATGCTGCCAACTGTGGCAGACGGTGGTCACTGTGATATGCCTGATAGCGTTCTCCTCGATTATGGAGTATGCGGGCATGACATTTACACTGGCCGAAGCGTTGGCGGTGGCTACTGGCGCAGCTTACCCATTGTTTGCCCCCCTCATCGGTGCGCTCGGCACCTTCTTGACCGGCAGCGACACCTCGGCCAACATAATGTTTGGCAAACTTCAGGCCACCGTAGGGTCGCAGATAGGCGTAGACCCCAATTGGATAGCAGCAGCCAATACGGCAGGCGCTACTGGCGGCAAAATCATCTCGCCACAGAGCATCTCTATCGCCACCTCGGCCTGCAACACGCAGGGCACCGAAGGCGTTATACTCAAAAACGCCGTGCCCTATGCTTTGGCCTACGTGATTATAGCAGGCATCGTGGTATGGTTTTATTCCTAACCCTCTAAGCAACCTTTAGTTTTAAGCATTGTACAAAGATAATGATAATCGCATCGTGGTGAAGGTGGGCAGCAATGTGCTCACTCGCGACGATGGTGGCCCCGACGTATTGGCAATGGCGTCGATCGTCGATCAAGTGGCCAAACTCCATGCTGCGGGCATGCAGGTGATCCTCGTGTCGAGCGGGGCAGTGGCATGCGGGCGTAGCATCCTCGGAGGATGCGTAGAGAAGATGGACAGCGTAGAGCAACGTCAACTCTTCTCGGCCGTAGGTCAGGTGAAACTAATGTCGATCTACTTCACCCTCTTCTCCGACTACGGTATCAATGTGGGACAAGTGTTGACCCAAAAAGAAAACTTCGACACTCGCTCGGCCTATCTCAACCAGCGCAGTTGTATCGAAGTGATGCTGCGGCGTGGCGTGGTGCCAGTGGTGAATGAAAACGACACCACGAGCATGACCGAGCTGATGTTTACCGACAATGACGAGCTCTCGGGCCTGATTGCCTCAATGATGCGCGCCAGGCTTCTTATCATCCTCAGCAACATTGACGGAATATTCACGGGTGACCCTCGCCTTCCTCAATCTCAACTCATACCTCGGGTAGAGCCTGGCGACGACCTCTCGAGCTATATCTCCACGGCTAAAAGCGGCTTTGGACGCGGTGGCATGGGCACCAAGTATGGCGTGGCCCGACGCCTTGCCGAGGAGGGCATCGAGGTGATAATAGCTAATGGCAAGCGCCCTAATATCCTGTCGTCGCTCATAGAGCATCCTGAAACGGCGCCACATACCACGTTTGTAGCCAACGCTGCGTCGGTGAGCCCCATCAAGCGGTGGATAGCCCACAGCGATAGCTTTGCTCGCGGCTCCATCTGGGTGGATAAGAAGGCTGCCGAGGTGCTCAAAAGCGATCAAGCCGTGAGCCTTCTCCCCATCGGACTGGTAAAAACCGAAGGAGAATGGGAGGAGGGCGACTTAATAACAATCTTCGACCCCGACAACCAACGTATTGGAGTGGGCCGAGCTTCCATCGATAGCCAAGCGGCTTCCCAAGCCATGGGAAAGCGTGGAGGGCGTCCGGTGGTTCATTACGATTACCTTTATATAGATGAAATCAGATAAAAACACCGCTCTTTTCGACGAGTGTGATGCGCTCTTTAAGCGTGTAAAGAATGCCTCGCGTAGCTTGGCAATGGTGTCGCCTGACGATACACAAGCCGTGCTGCTCGACTTGGCCGATGCACTCCTTGCCCAGCAGGCCTCCATCTTGGAGGCTAATGCCCAAGACATTGCGGAGATGGATCGTCAACATCCAGGCTCTCCACTGCGCGACCGCCTATTGCTGACAGCAGCTCGCCTCGAAGCAATAGCCGAAGATATGCGCCATGTGGCCACACTCCCTTCTCCCGTAGGTGAGATAATAGAAAATCGCCGCTTGCCCAACGGTCTTCTCCTCCGACGCCAACGTGTGCCCTTCGGGGTGGTGGGGGTCATCTACGAGGCACGCCCCAACGTCACCTGCGATGTGGTCGCCCTCTGCCTGCGCACGGCGAATGCCACTGTCCTCAAGTGTGGTGCTGATGCGTACCATTCTTCACGTGCCATTGTCGACATTATACATAAGGTGTTGGAGCGTCATGGCTTCTCAGCCGACCTTGTGGTGCTCTTGCCTCCATCCCACGACGCCACGCAGGCAATGCTTCAAGCCGTGGGATATATAGATGTGTGCATACCTCGGGGAGGGCGCCGACTGATCGACTTCGTGCGCTCCACAGCGCGTGTGCCTGTGATAGAGACAGGCGCAGGCGTAGTGCACTGCTATTTCCATAGCCAAGGCAATCTCGAGATGGGGCGTCGCATCGTTGAAAATGCCAAGACACGCCGTGTGAGCGTCTGCAACGCTCTCGACACGCTCCTCGTGGATCGTAGTCGCACGCCCGACCTACCTCAACTTGTGGAGCCTTTGGCTGAGAAAAACGTAATAATATATGCCGATGCCGAAGCTCGCGAGGCTCTTGAGGGTCACTATCCTCCCCAACTACTCAGAGAAGCAGCAGCCGACACCTTCGATACGGAGTGGATGGACTACAAGATGGGACTAAGAATAGTGGAGGACATAGAAGAGGCCCTTGAGCATATCTCCCTCCACGGGTCGGGCCATAGCGAGGCGATAGTCACCGACGATAAAGAAGCAGGCCGCCTCTTCCAGCAAAGGGTAGATGCAGCCTGTGTGTATGTCAATGCTCCTACATCGTTTACTGATGGTGCTCAGTTTGGCCTCGGCGCTGAGATTGGCATCTCCACTCAGAAGCTGGGTCCACGAGGCCCTATGGGGCTCACAGCCTTGACCACTTATCGGTGGCTTATAGATGGAGAGGGGCAGGTGAGGCCTTCTTGAAGAGACGGCATCAACCAAGGGCCCTGATAGCCATTATAAGAGCCACGCGGGTGGCGCGGTCGATGACGCGCTGACGGTCGCCTGGAAAGTGATAGGTGGCTGTCGTCGTGTGGCCATCCACACATACACCCATACACACCGTGCCTACAGGCTTGCCTTCTACAGCGCCTGTAGGGCCTGCTATGCCGCTGGTAGCGATTCCAACTTTAGCATCTGTGGCTCGGCACACCCCCTCGGCCATCTCGCGGACTGTCGGTTCGCTGACAGCCCCATGGCTTTCAAGCGTGGCTTCGCTTACGCCGAGAAGGTGTGTCTTCAAACTATTGCAGTAGGCCACCACTCCTCCAAGCATGGCAGCAGAGGCGCCTGGTATCTCTGTTATCTGATGAGCGATGTTTCCTCCGGTGCAACTTTCGGCTGTGGCCACCGTAAGTCCCTTTTGTCCGAGACGCTCCAGCAAGATTTCGGCAGGAGTCTTATCGCCGCTGTAGAGGAGCCAGGGCTTGCATAGCTCCACAAGCTTATTAAAATAAAGAGAGCTTGTATGGGCAAGCGAATCGTGGTCGTCACCTTGTGCATCTAAATGGGCATCTAAGCGAAGGCGTATAAGACCGGGCTGAGGCAGATAGGCTAAGTGGATATTCTCGGGCAGCGCATTTTCCCAATCGCGGATATGCTCGGCTAAAGCTGATTCGCTGATGTCGGTCACAATCAATGTGTGATGTTCCACTTGGGTGTGGCTGGCGAAGGCTTCCAGGAGCTGAGGAAAGACAGCGGTGGTAAACATCTGGCGCGTCTCGAAGGGAACGCCAGGCATGGCCACCAACACTTGGCGCTTGCAGTCAGCGCACTTTTTCGGGCGTTCAAACCACATGATGGGGGCTGTCCCAACGGCGTTTTGTATCACGCGACACGAGGTTGGCACCATGGCTTGAAGGGAGGTGAGATGGTTGAGCCGGAGCCCACGAGCTTCGATCACATGGCGCACGTTGGCGAGCACCTCGGGGTCTTCTTGTAGCTCGCCGCCAAACAGGCTGCAGAGCACGCCCTTTGTGATGTCGTCGCGCGTAGGACCCAGTCCGCCGGTGGTCAACACCACATCTACAGTCATGAATGCCCGCTCAATGGCGTCTCTAATGGCTTGGGCATCATCGCCCACCACATTCACTTGCTCCACTTCCCATCCATAGGGAGCTATATGGCGGGCAATCATGCCGCTATTGGTGTCGGTCACTTGGCCTATCAGGAGCTCGTCGCCGATAGGGATGATAGCTATCTTCATATCGTCACTCGTGCATAAGGGGTTGAGTCGTATTGACAGAAATCTTTGGCCAGATACTTGAAGTAGCCAGCCATCGCCACCATAGCAGCATTGTCGGTGGTAAAGGCACGCTCGGGTATAAAGGCCTCCAGCCCATAGCGCTCGCAATATGAAGCTACAGCTTCTCTCACTCCCGAATTGGCCGACACGCCTCCACCGATAGCTATGGTCCTCACTCCGGTCTGCTCTACGGCTCTACGGAGTTTGTCCATAAGGATTTCGATGATGGTGTGTTGGAGCGAGGCTGCTAAGTCGGCTTGGTTCTTGGCAATGAAGTCGGGATCCTGAGCCACAGCATCGCGAAGAGTGTAGAGAAACGAGGTCTTCAAGCCGCTGAAACTATAGTCGAGCCCAGGTATATGTGGCTTTGCAAAGTGGAAGCGATTGGGGTTGCCCTCGGAGGCCAGTCGGTCAATGTGGGGACCACCAGGGTAGGGGAGCCCCATCACTTTAGCGCATTTGTCGAAAGCCTCTCCAGCAGCATCATCGATGGTGCGCCCAAGGATGGTCATATTGCCCCAGTCCTTTACCAACACTATCTGAGAGTTGCCCCCCGAGATGAGTAGACAGATAAATGGGAACTCCGGGACCCGGTCGGTCTCTTCTTTCCTGAGAAAGTGGGCCAACACATGGCCATGGAGATGATTGACATCTATAATAGGGCATCGTAGGCCCAGCGACAGCCCCTTGGCGAAGGAGGTGCCGACCAGCAGCGACCCCAGCAAGCCAGGACCGCGCGTGAAGGCGATGGCGCTAAGATCGTGCTTGTCGATACCAGCGCGGCTGATAGCAGTGGCCACCACCGGCACTATGTTTTGCTGATGGGCGCGCGATGCCAACTCGGGCACCACGCCTCCAAACTCCTCGTGGACCTTCTGGCTGGCAATGACGTTGGAGCGCAGGAGGCCATCCACCACCACGGCGGCTGAGGTGTCGTCGCATGAGGATTCTATTCCAAGTATTACGATGCTCATCTTTGATGGGGGTTAGTTTCTGTCGTTCGTTTTTTTGACTTGTGGGATGTAATGATGTGCAAAGTTACAAAAAAGTGTGGCTGTGCGAACCATCTATGCTCCCTATTGTTGTTTAAGTAAAGGTCTCTTAAACGAAAGAAGTACTTTTTAAACAAGCACTTTTCCAAACATCTCAACTCTTTAAACTTTTGAATACAATGAAACGCAATGTCTTTTTACTCGCTGTAGGTCTGGTGGCAATGGCCACTACCTCTCTTGCAAATGCTGCATCTCCCTATCTTGGCAATCCTCCGGGTGGTGGGCCTGCCCACTTCATCCTCACCAATCCTGAGCCCGTAAAGCCCGGTCAGCTCCCCGCAGCCACTACCAACTTCCTGGCCACCTACTTCCCAGCCTGCACCATCGACGACTGTGAACACACCTACACCGGCTATGAAATCGATTTGGCAAGTGGCGTAGACCTCACCTTCGAATCCACGGGCCTCTGGACCCAAGTGAAGGCTCCCGAAGGCAAGGCACTCCCAGCCGATATTCTTGACGGACTTCTTCCTGGCAAGGTGATTGCCGTATTGACCGAGAATGGCGTGGCCAACGAAGTGAGCCAGATACGTTTCCATGGTGGTGATATCTATCGTGTAAACATCCTGGCCAACGACGAGCCCTACTACTTCCTCTCTGATGGCGTACTCGTCAACCATCCTGTTGACAATCTTACCACAGTAGAAGTTATCGAGATGGCCGACCTCTAAGCTCCTCAACATAATCCTAAATAACGCCCCGCGCCACCATCCCTGGAGGCGCGGGGTTAATTTATTTAAGCTTAAGCAGACTGCTAAGCAGAGATAAGCCGATGGGAGGGGGGATTAATAAGTCACTCTGGGCTCAAGCTCTTTGGCTTGCTCCACCATGTCGGCAATCTCTTTCTCCGAGGGGACGCGATTGCAGAGATTGCGTGCCTCGTTGGTCTCTACGAGCTTGGCGTGGAGATTGGCAGGCACACGATGACGAAGCTCTTTGATGGTGTCGACACCTGCAGTCTCCAGGAGCTCGGCAAACTGGCCTGCTACGCCCTTGATGCGAAAGAGGTCGGCATGGTTGGTCCATTTCAGGAGCAGCTTAGGCGAGATGCCAGTGGCCTCGGCCACCTTTTCGCGTCCTGAGCGTGAGGCGCAACGGTCAAGGAGATCTTCCACGGTGTCGATTTTTTCAGCTTTCAGTTTTTCGGCGTAGGCTGGGCCTATACCTTCAATTTCTTCAATCTTGTAGCTCATACTGCTTGAAATTTTGGTTAAACAATGAGGGTCGTTAATGTTATAACGTAGAAGCAGCTCAATATGTTATCTCTGATGAGGACCATTAAAGCCCATCTCCAACTCCAAAAAAAGAAAAATCCTCACGCAGTGAACCTACCTGAAGCCCTGCGTGAGGATTTTCTGGTTTCGTTACAATTTAGTTTTTACCTCCCCCCAGTGTCAACTCCCTCATTTTTTTTTTCTGGAATTATAGGCGCGAGTAGATGGCTGTCATATTGACCACCTGAGTGTATCACATGTCTACCCCTATTATGGGTAACAGGCGAGGTTACGGTTTCATTGGGATCAGCGCATTCAGTCTCATTGCCACCCAAATTCAACATCTCCACCTGAGAGCCGGGCATATATGTATAGCCATCTTTTGGTACTGTTATGCATGCCGATCCAAATGGAATGGCTCCTTGCGACGGCTTGTAGGCGCCCACTGTTAGCTGCAGGATTTCCCCCTGGTTGAAGTACAATCCCATGGGCCAAATTCCTATTTCAACGGGTACTATTTCTCCTGCTTGCAGCTTTTGTTCGGTGGTGAAAGGATAGTAGGGCTCTGCTTCGGTGGAAAGTACTGTATCCAACTTACGCATAGACACCCTCAGCAATCCTGTGGCAGCAATAGGGTTGCCCGTAAGGTCGGGCAGTGGGCTTCCATCTTCTGAAAGTTTCTCCACACTTAAAGCCAAGTCCATATCGTCGTTGTCGGGTGCTGAAACCCACAAATGCAGCTTCATGTAACCTGTAATCTCTGTGGGTTGGGTCATGCGCATGCGGTAGACAGCATGGCTGTTTTCCCCTTCGGAATCATAGGAATCGTTGGCAGCCATCTCCGGCGGTGTGTTGCACAGCGTATGGTCAGCTGCATTGAGGTAGAGCTTTTGGTATTGAGTGCGCTCCAAAGGGAATTCCTGTTCCTCTCGGTTCACGATATCCTCTCCGCTAGGATTAAGCACTGATAGGCGCACCCGAGGAGTTTGCTCCCATCCGTTGTCTATGCCTTTCAGATAATGATCAAAGAATCGGCGCAGGTCTTCCACATTCTGCGGGGTATAATAGTCGTGCCATTCATTAGTGTTGTGGACGCGTAGCCATTTCTCTTCAGTTCCCAAGCGGCGGAACCCCGAGAACGTGCCGTGAGAGTGGAGGGGGTTGGTGTAGCTGGCCACAACATAAGCCGGGATGTGGATGGCCTCGATGCAGGCTGCCTTATCTTGCCAATAGTCACACATCATCGTACGCTCCACTATCATTCGTGGCTGATCTTCCATTGCGCCTCCGTGCGAGGAAAAAGTTTCAGCTATCATTTCTGGAAGCTCCGGAGCAGGGATGCCTCCTCGGGTGCCAGATTCGCGGTAATGATCACAAAAGCCTTCCCAGGGTGCGATGGCGACGAGGTGCCTGGGTCGTTCGGCGGCTATGAACCATTGCGATACTGTGAGCCAAGAATTGCCCGACATTCCCACATTGCTATTGCTCCATGGCTGTGAGGCTATCCACTCAATTACATCACAACCATCCAGCGCATCCTCGTGGCCCCAATACAAGAAATGCCCTTCTGACATATAGGCGCCACGCTTGTCAGGATTCACTATGGCATAACCATGCTCAACCCAATAGGCTGGATCAGGACCCTCGAATTTCTCGAGGCCAGAGGTGGCATCCAATGGCACGCCCGACCGATATGGCACATCATCGAGCATTTGTCCACCAATTCCTTTTCCATAGGGACTCCAGGCCAATATTGCTGGCCATTTGCCTTCGCCCACGGGTTGGAATACGTCAGTGTAGATGGTCACTCCGTCTCGCAATTGGATTGGCACGTCTCGTTCCAGCAATATGTCACAAGGCAGTGGCTTAGCGCCCTCCCGTCGGATGCTGCCTTTTTTTAAGGATAAGGGTCTCTTGTTTGAACCCTGGATAGCGTACACGTTGAGCCTCAATCGGCAGAGCTTTGCGTGTAGGCACGCTGAATGTTTTTCCCTCTCGGTTGCGGAGCAGCAGAGAATCCCGTTCGGATGACTTTGCAACCTGAGCAAATGCAGAAATAATCATAATCAGACAAAGTTTTTTTTTTCATATTTGGTAGTAGAGTGAAATTTCTTATTTATGATGCGATGGGGCAGGTTACGGAATGGTAGAATCATGCGACAAATATAAGAAAACTCGCCCACATACGGATGGATTTCGGAGGAATAATGCAAAGTGTTTGAAATCGAGAGGGATATGTAGCTTTGTACCATATTCTTCCATTGGCGGCTTTTAGCCGTTTTTGAGGGAGTTAGGAAAACAAATCGCTACTTATCCGTTGCCTTTTCAAGATTGAAAAAGGTGGCTGGAATTCACTTCCACATCTTGTTTTTCCATTCGGATCACTATCATAGAGAACGCTGTTTCTTTCTGTTTTGTGAGTGTAAAGTTACTCATTTTTTCTCGCATCAGGAAAAGATACAGGTTTTACCTGCAAACCGGTTTTTTTTCTATGTTCCGCTATATTTCTCATACCGTTCATTTGCTCGCCATATAATAAATTTGCAAACAAAGGAATAGGTTATGAATCAGGCAAATGTAAAGGTTTCGTTCTACCTTAAAAAGAGCGAGGCGGATGCCGACGGGAACTGTCCCGTAATGGCTAAGTTGAACGTCGGGAAATATTCCGAGGCAGCATTCAGTGTGAAGATGAAAGTCCCGCAATCACGTTGGGCTTCAGGACGCGCATCCGGTAAAAGCGTGACGGCAAAGGAAATCAACAACAAACTGGATGAAATCCGTGCAATGGCATTGGGCATTTATGCGGAGCAGTCGGCTGTCCATGACGGAGTGACGGCCGATGAGGTGAAAAACCGGTTGCTCGGGATGGCTTGCGGGCAGGAAACGCTCCTGGGCTATTTCAGGCAATTCATCTGCAATTATGAAAAGCGTGTGGGAGTCAACCGTACAGAAGGCAGTCTGAGAGCTTACCGTAACGCCTACAACCATGTCAGGAGATTCCTGCAATGGCAATACAAACTATCCGACATTTCGTTTACCGCACTGGACCGTTCTTTCATCGACAAGTACGATTTGTATCTTCGAACGGAACGGGGCCTTGCTCCCGGAACCATCATCAACCTGACCGTGCAGCTGAAGACCATTGTCGGAGAAGCCATTGCAGACGGCATCATTACCACCTATCCGTTTACAGGATACGAGGCGGTGCGTCCAAAAGCCAGGCAGAAATATCTCACTGCCGAGGAGCTGCAACGGATTATGACCACCCCGCTTCACAGGCAGACCCTCTACCATGTCCGCGACCTGTTCCTGTTCTCCTGCTACACCGGCATTCCATACGGGGACATGCGTCTGCTGACAAAAGATAACCTCTCATGTGCGGAAGACGGCACATGGTGGATCAGGAGTGCCCGGCAGAAAACCAAGGTGGAGTTTGAAATACCATTGCTGGACTTGCCGCTACAGATTTTGAGGAAGTACCGTGATGCCGCTCCCGGTGACAAGTTGTTGCCTATGTATTGCAACTCCATGCTGAATCTTTACTTGAAGGAGATTGCCCGGGTCTGCAATATCAACCGGCCGCTGGTCTTCCATGCCGGGAGGCATACCTACGCGACAGAGATTACGCTCTCTCACGAGGTTCCCCTTGAAACTGTCAGCAAGATGCTCGGGCACAGTCAAATAGAAACCACACAAATTTACGCGAAAGTTACCGATGACAAGATAAGCACCGATACAAGGACTTTGAACCGGAAAATATCGGAACGCTTTTCAGTCATCATTTAATAACCCGCTAAAAGTATATATATGGAAAAGAATACTGAAAAACAAAATGTCAAACGGCGCAGCACTTTTGCCGTACTGTTCTATATCAACCGCACGAAAGTCCGCAAGGACGGGATGTGCCAGTTATTGTGCAAGGTGAGCATAGATACGGAATGGGAACAGATCGGAACGAAGGTGTCCGTCAATCCCGCCATTTGGAATCCGGAAAGAGGCCGGGCGGACGGACGTAGTGAGAATGCCGTCACCGTGAACCGTGCCATAGACGACCTGACCCGTGAGATTACCGGACATTACGACCGTATAAAGAACAGCCTGGGGGTCATCACTGCGGAGCTGGTCAAAAACGCGGTCAAGGGCATCGGACAGAAACCGCTCACCCTGCTGGCACTCTTCAGGGAGCATAATGAAGAATTCAAGAAACGTGTCGGAATAGACCGCATACAGGAAACGTATGACTCCTATTTGCGCTCCTACAAGCATCTTGCCGCATTCATCCGGGAAAAGAAAGGCGTGGAGGACGTGACATTGCGAAGCCTTGACCGTGTGTTCTATGATGATTTCGAGCTGTTCCTACGTACGGACCGAAACCTGAAACCCAAAAGCGTGCATGAACACCTGTACCGATTGAAGAAACTCACGATGCGTGCGGTCAGCCAGGGGACATTGCGCCGTGACCCTTACTGCCGCCTGCATCCCGAACTGCCCAAAAGAAAGAGCCGACACATGAAACTGGAGGATCTCAAGACCTTGATGACCACACCGGTGGAAAAGCCGCAACTGCAATTCGTGAGGGACATGTTCATATTCTCGACATTCACCGGACTGGCATACGCGGATTTGAAGAAACTGTCAATAAATGATATCACACAGGCAGAGGACGGCACATGGTGGATTCATATCCACCGGCAGAAGACCGACACGCTTTCCTCTGTACGTCTGTTGGATATCCCTCTCCAAATCATCGAGAAATACCGCAACCAAAGAACCGGGGACAAAGTGTTCAACATTTACACCCGCAGATATTTTATCCTGCTGACAAAAGAGTTGGGAAAGGTATATGGCTTTAATTTGACCTACCATCAGGCGAGGCATAATTTCGGTACCCACATCACTCTCTCGCTCGGAATACCGATAGAAACAGTCAGCCGCATGATGGGGCACACGTCCATTTCCACCACGCAGATTTACGCGCAGGTGACAGACACGAAAGTGGACGAGGACATGAAGAAATTAAGGTCTACCGGCTTCGGAAACAAAATTGACCTTTGTGAGGAGGATTTTACCGCTAAGAAAAAGCGGAAAAGGAAATCACCGACCGCATAAATGGAAAACGGAGAAACAGCCTGCCTGACCTGCGGGCTGTTTCTCCGTTCCGTATGACTATACCCAGCGTTGCTCCTCCCGGCAGCGTTTGTAGGCGTCGTCCAGAATCTTCATGATGTCGGATTCTTTATAAAGTGCTTTCCCTTGCACCAAATAATAAGGAATCACCCCGAAAGTACGGTATTCCTGCAATGTACGCCTGCTCACCCGCAGTACCTTGGAAAGTTCCTCGTCCGTAAGAAAACGTTCCCCGTAGAAAAGGGATTTGGGGATATCTTCCATTCGGGAGAGCATCTTCTCCATTTTCTCCATCCCTTGGAACATCACATCGATGCGCAGGTCTTTCTTGTCTATGAAATGATAGCTCATAACTTGCCTTTTATTAAAGGGTGATAATTCAATTCCAATAATCTCTGTATATCTTCCGGCTTGTAGAAGAGCTTGTTCTTGATACGGCTGAAAGGGAGTATTCCTTTGGCACGGTACACCTGAAGGGTCTTTTTGCTGATGCGAAGTACTTCGCATACCTCCTGATTGTCCAGCCAGTTTTTCAAGCCGAGGTCTTCAACCGGACGGCATACACGTGTCAACCGTTCCTCGAACTCGCAAAAGCGGACACGCAGTTCTTCAAAAGTCTGTCTGTCGATACATATAATCTCCATAATCCATACCCCGTTTTAGTTAGACATTCACTTGCCCCCTGTATCTTGCCGGCAATGACTTCCCTTTCTGATTGAGGAAGGCCTCCACTTCGGACGCCTTGTAGTAGGTTCTCCCGTCAATCATGTAATAGGTGACGAGTTTCTTCTGACGGTAACGAGCCAGCGTGCGTTTGGTGATGCCGAGCAGCTGGCACAGGTCGTAGTTGTCCAAGAGCGTGTCGCCGTCCAGACAATCCTTCAGCTTGTTCATTCGTTCCAATGCCCTGTCTATCCTATCGAACCGTTCCATGATCTGGAAGAACATCTTGTGGGCGGTCTCATTGTTTATCTGTAACATGACTAATCTGTTTTTTTGAGTGTAAATAATCATTTGCTTACACCTTGTCGCGCAACAGGTTATATCATATTATAGGGCTAACGGCGTGCCAATGACACCGATAGGTACCAAGAAGCACTGATACAATATTGTATATCAGCGAAATAAAAAATTGCGATGTGAAAATGGAGATCTGGAGAATCTTGCATTTTGCAAGATTTCCTTGCGGGATGCAATGGACTATCGCGAGGATTTACGGTAAACAAGACGGCTGATGCCACTATGGGACATGACGGATCCGTGCAGTTGCCAACGGACGGCAGGCAACTGTTGGAGAACGGCAATCCCTTTCCCGTATGTCAGGGGAAGGACATAGACTACAATTTCGTCAATGAGGTGGTAGATGGAAAGCCTGTGCAGCAATTCGAGACTTTTCTTGTCTGAGATTTCCGCCGTATAGACACAGGAGGCATCCTTCCCGTCCTTTTCACAAATCAAATCCAGCATTGGATAGCCGACAGGCAACATGAAAGTTCCTCTATCGTGCCAGAACGGGAAACCACGCTTGTCCGTCTTCACCCATTTGAACAGTTCCTCGTCCTCATAGGGAAGAAAGCCGTCCAATGTCATTGCCGTTATGATTTGTACTATTGCCATACCTCCATCCTAATTATTATAAAGAAAAGCGTGAAACTCACGCATTATCAGGCAGAGGCTCTGGTAAGCCCATTGTAGAATCATGCATGAACTCACGCTATAAGGCATAGCATAAGTTACACGCAATAATCTCTACAATTTGAAATTTACCAGATTCCTACCTGAGATGTCTTGCGACTTATGTATATAATCAGCAGAGAGATTAAACTCCGCTGTTACTTTTTATGTTCAGATTTACGCGAATCTATGACCCGCTCAATCTTTTGCAAAATTACGTATTTTCATCCATATAGAAAACAGCTTTAAGTTTTATTGTATCCCGTCATTTACATTGTCATTTACCGGTCATAAATATCCGTTCATTTCAACCCGTATTTCTTCATCTTCCTGTACAACGTGGCCGGATTAACATTCAACAGTCTTGCCGCCTGTTCACGGTGTCCGTTACAAGCGGTAAGGACATTGATGATATTTCCCATTTCAGCCTTCTCGTCTTTCAGTGGGGATATAATCGGAGTGGAAACCGGTATCACATCGTCAGCCTGCTTGTTCATTTCCAAATCCGCAAGTTCCAGCAACGGTCCCTCGGCAAGCAGTACCGCTCTTTTTATCCTGTTCTGCAACTCCCTGACATTGCCCGGCCAGGGATAAGAACGCAGCCTGCACATACCCGCATCAGAAAAACCGGTAGTGTTCCGTCTCAATTCCTTTGAGAAGCGTTTACGGAAAAACTCGGCCAATGGCATGATGTCTTCCGGGCATTCTGCCAGGGATGGCTGCCGGATTTCAAATTCGCTCAAACGGTGGTAAAGATCCTCCCGGAACCGGCCTTCTGAAATCGCCTTTTCCATGTTCTCATTCGTTGCGGCCACAATGCGCACATCCGCGACACGCTCCTTGTTCCCGCCAATGGGAATATAGGAGTTATCCTGCAACACCCTGAGCAGCATGGCCTGTATCTCGAGAGACAGTGTACCGATTTCGTCCAGAAACAAAGTGCCGCCTTTCGCCATGTCGAAAAAGCCCTCCTTTGCCGTGTCTGCACCGGTGAAAGCCCCTTTCGCGTGCCCGAACAGCATGGAAGCCGCAAGTTCACGTGGCAGTACACCGCAGTTGACAGCCACGAAAGGCATTTCAAAACGGTCACTGCCCTCGTGGATGCTTTGTGCCACGGATTCCTTGCCTGTACCGTTGGCCCCGAGTATCAGTACGGACATGTCAGACGGGGCAACCAGTCTTGCGCACCGTTCCACTTCAAGCATCTTGGGGCACATGCGTTTAAGCAGTTCCTTTTTCTGCTCCCGTCTGGTCGCAATCGGGCGGAACAGTTCTTCTGCCAATTCCAACAGGTGTTCCCTGTGTACCGGTTTAGGCAGGTAGTCTTTCGCACCCAGCTTGATGGTGCGCACCACATCCGGCACCGAGACGTATTCCGTAGTGATAATGAACGGTATTTCCATCCGTTCATTTTTCAGCCATTTCAAAAGGGAAATGCCGTCTCCTTCGGGCAGCCTTACATCCGATAATATCAGGTCGAACCTGTTTTTGCGTATCAACGCCCTGGCGATTGGCTCGTTCATGGCGGTTACGGCATCATAACCGGCCTGCCCGAACCAGTCTTTCTGCATCTGCGACAAGCCTATATTATCCTCAACTATTAGTATTTTCCGTTTCATTTGTCTGTCTTTTTATCTCGTCCTCAACCTCCGTGATAAGGACAGAGGCGGTATCCATTACCTTTCGAATAAGACCGTTCAACTCGTTGTCACTTGAATCGTCTTTTTTCAATAAAGTGCGTAAGTCAAGCAGAATATCTTCGGTTTGCAACAATTCCCACATCGGTTGCATCCGGTGTGTAATCTCACGCAGTTTCTGCCTGTCACCGTTTTCCATGGCAGCATCAAGCTCTTTACGGTCTTTTTCCAATTGGAAAATGAAGGACCTCAGTGTTTTCGGTTTGTCACTGACCTCCGCAAGTATCCTGCTGAAATCCGCTTTATGTTTTTCCTCTTCCCGGTCTCTTTTTATCGTTGAAAGCAGGCTGAGCAGTTCCGATGAGGAGAACGGCTTGTAGATGCAGTCTGTAAAACCCGCTTGAAGAAAAGCCTCTTTTTCTCTGTCGCCCCGCGCGGTCATGGCTATGACCGGTATTTCACGGGAGTTGCCGACATTTGAGTTACGGAGCAGGTCCAGCAAGTCGAAACCGTTGGTTCCGGGCATCAGGATATCCGATAGCAGCAGGTCGTAATCCTTGTTCCGTATGGCTTTGACGATATCCTTGGCAGATGAGCATAAGGTACAGGTTATGCCGTTACGCTCCAGCATTTCCTTTATCACGTCAAGAAACATCGTGTCATCGTCGATTACCAGTACATTTTGGGGCAGATGTTCCGGATGCGGAAGTATCCTGTTCTCGCTCTCTACCGGCTCATCTGTCATGCTGAGGGGAAGCGTCACGCGGAATGTGGTGCCACTGCCGATTTCACTCGTCACGTCTATTTCTCCGCCAAGCAGACTGACTATTCCTTTCGTGATGGGCAATCCCAATCCGACACCATCCACGTTCGTCGCGGAAGTCAGGCGTTCAAACGGCCGGAAAATGCGGGAAAGCGTTTCCGGGTTCATGCCGATGCCGGAATCCTTCACCTCCAAAATCAATACGCCTTCACGGTAACAAGCACTCAGCGTGATGGTTCCTGATTCTGTAAACTTGACCGCATTGGTCAGCAGGTTGTCCATAATCTGTTCTATGCGGTCTGCATCGCCGTACAGATTGACATCGGTATCCTTGAAATCCGGCCTGAACAGGATTCCTTTGTTGGTGACCACGTGGGAAAACCCCGAAGCGATGCGTTCCAGCAGTTCGTTCAGGTTGAACGGTACATCATTGCGTGTTTCTTTCGCTTCGTTCAGGCGGTACACGTCCAACAGGTTGTTGAGCAGGTGTACCACGTGTTTGCAGACAATCCTGATGTTGTTCAGGTGGCTGTTCCTGCGTTTCTTCTCACGGGTATCCATAGCCAGTTCGGCACTGCCGCTGATGATGTTCAGCGGGGCACGGATGTCATGGGAGATGGTCAGGATAATGTTCTTGCGCATTTCCAGCAAAGCGGTATTCTGCTCTATCGTTTCTTCTAGCCGTTTCCGGTCCTTCTCCCTCGTCCGTATGTCCCGGTGGATGACCAGGTACGAGATGAAAAGCAGGAAGACGGCGGAGAGGATAAGGCAGGTGATGATGGACGTGGAACGGTCGTAGGAGATTTTGAGACGTTCTTCCCTGGCGTCAAGTGCGGACTGGAATTGTCCGTCCATCCTGGTGATCAGCGTGAGCAATTCCCGGTTGAGTTCCTTGTTGTGGCCTCGCAGGCTGTCTGCGTAGGAGCCTATGTTCCTTTGCCGTTCCTCCTGTATGGAGAGGAATTCCCGGTTCAGCGAGTGGAGGGTATCCGTATCGGGCGGTAAATGTACGGTTTCCTTCGCCCCGAACCACCCGGGAACGCCCTTTTTCTTACGGGTGACTGTGCGGGGACGGGTTGCCTGCCGCACGGCGGCTGGCAGACGTTTCAGCAAAAGATTATCGGTACTGTCCTGTTGCCGGGACAGCCGCATGATCTGGTATAGGTGAAACTCCTTGCTTGCCAGCAGGTCTCGGAGCGTGTCAATATGCCCCTGACGGACAAAATCCGCACTATGTATCGCCCACAGCAGGGAGTCCGTACGCAGGCGGAGTTTCCGGTATTCGGCCAGGTCCTCCTCCGTCCAAGAGATGGCTGTCTCGCCGTGAAAAGCGAGAACGGAAATCTGGTGGAGGATGGTATTTCCATCACGCCGTATCTGACGGATGGCTATGGCTTCAGTCTCGATAGCCTCTACCCGGTTACGTTCATGAAACAAAACGGCGACCATGCTTGTTATGATCGCCATTAAGATGATATATCCGAAAAGGATTTTATGTTGCAAAGGTATTTGCCTGCTATGTTTCATACTATTATCTATTATGGGAATCAATCCCATGTCCCAACTAACGAACTTCTGCCTACAGGTGAAAATCCCATATGCGAATCGTTTATAGTGCGTTGTTTATAAAATTCCTCGTAATATCCGTTTCCATGTTCTCTATCATGTCATTATACCCGCCATTGATTATATTCCACCTCTTTTTTGCCACTTTGCCCAATTCATAATCGTCATGTATATTGTCGATTATTCACTCATGTTTTCATCCTCATACATTTTATCTTTTAAGCTCTTGCGACAATTGGACATACAACACCATGGCCTTTATCAGGTCCAGATTCTCCTTGCAGAACCATGGAAAATCGATACATCTGAAATCGACATGACTCTTCTCCTGCAGATTGAGAAGTAATCATTCTATTTTCCTGTACAGATTCTTGTTCCAGGAAGAAAGAGTTCAGATGTATCTTGTTTTCTTGAAGAATATGTTTGGGAATATCTTCCTGATAGATATCTGTCGTGTATTCAAGGGCGGTCTTTTAAGTAATACATCAATGAACAT
>JAJBVL010000095.1 GCA_020859845.1 Bacteroidales bacterium | reverse complement strand
GGGGAGAAGAGAGGGGGATAGTAATTGTTCTGAAAGGAGGGGGAATTACTTTACGGGTGCAAAGTTAATATCTTTTTTTTGAAAAACAAAAAAAGGTATTTAAAAGTTGTGGCTGCGCTTTTTATATTTCTATTTCTTGGCCGTCATAAGCCATTTCTACGCCATCGGGCAGCTTCAAATCGCGATGGAGACCCATATTATGACTCATATGGATAAGGAAGGCGCGGCGAGGATTGATTTTAGATATAAGAGCCAGGGCTTCCTCCAGATTCATGTGGGAGAGGTGGGGGCCGTGGTGTAGGGCGTTGATGACGAGCGTATCGATGGCGCGAAGGCGTTCAAGGGTAGCCTCGGGCATTGTCTTGCAGTCGGTCACATATCCCAGACTGCCGATTTTAAAACCCACTATGGGGAGCCGATAATGCATCACCGGGAGAGCCTCCACCTCCACGCCCTCAACAGAGAAGGGAGTGTAGGGAAGTATTTCTTCCAACCGTATGCGTGGCACCCCCGGATAAAGCTTCTCGCAGAAGCAATAGGGCATACGCTCGCGCAGGTCGCGGGCCACGTCGCTCTGACAATAGATAGGGAAAAAAGAGCCGTCGGGACGGTAACAATAGGGGCGAAGGTCGTCGATGCCTCCCACGTGGTCGTAATGGGAATGGGTGACGAGCAGCGCGTCAATCGCCGGGGAGCCGATGCGCAGTATCTGCTGGCGGAAGTCGGGGCCGCAGTCGATGAGCAGATGCTTGCCATCGACGCATAGCAGGGCCGAGGTGCGTAGTCGGTTGTCGCGAGGGTCGGTCGACCGACACACCGGGCAGCTGCATCCCACTTGTGGCACGCCAGTAGAGGTGCCTGTGCCGAGCATCGTCAGTGTCATTTTCCTCCCCTCTCTCATCGCCCAAAACGGCGCAGAATGCCGTCCTCGAATATTAGATACATACCGTTTTCATACGACCATATCTCCCTTAGCATATTGGGGCTTGGCCTACGCTCTATCTCAGCGGGAGAACCCAGCGCCAAGCGGCATTCATCGCGCGTCATGTCGGCCACTACGCGACAGTTGATGATATTCTTCCACGTGGCATCGCTTATCAGGGGGTAGCGTTTGTGGGGGTCGGAGAAGGAAAAGAGCGAGGCGAAGTCGCGCGTGGTGGCCGATTTGTCGCCTACGTTCATGAAAAGGTGAAATGGGATACCATTCTCCTCGAGCAGCGTCAGTTTGACGGGGTAGACACTGTTGCCTGGCTCTACGGAGATCACTTTTACTGGCACAAACTTGCGGGCAAAAAACGACTGGTCGTTTTCGTCATACCATACGGCCGTCACTACATAGTATTCCTCGCCCTGCAGACGCTGCCTCACCTCTTGGATGACGCTCATCTCTATCGTGAAGGGGAGGTTGACGCTCGCTCGCTGGTTGATGGCCTCGATGGAGGCGTCGCTGCGATACTTCACCACGCGCCCTTGGGGGGTGAGAAACGTCAATTCGGCCACTTGTTCGCCCGTGATAGAGGTGACGTTCTCGGCGCCTTGATACATCAGGGTCTTGCCCCGTAGATATTCGCCGTTGGCGTTGGGGGGCGTTAGTAGGGAGGCCAGCTTGTTGTCGGTCACGTAAAGCTCCTTGCCCGGGGTCCATGCCGAGAGCTGCTCGCCGCGGATGTCGGCGAGATAGCGCTGCTCCTCGCTGACGGTCACCTTCTCGCGCTTGACGTCGCTGGAGGTAATCTTGGGGGTGCTTTCTACACCCGTAAAACAGGCAGTGAGCATGAGCCCTGAGGCCCATGCTCCTGCCAGTAGGATGAATAGCTTGATGCTATGAAGGAGTCTATTGTTGGGGGTCAATTCCGAGGTTGTAGAAGATAAACGAATAGATGTCGGCATACTCGTCGATAACCTTGCTCACGGGCTTGCCTGCACCATGGCCTGCCTTGCTGTCGATGCGTATCAGCTAGGGAGCATCGCCAGTGTCGGCTGCTTGGAGAGCAGCGGCATACTTGAAGGAATGGGCGGGCACCACGCGGTCGTCGTGGTCGGCAGTGGTCACGAGGATGGCCGGATAGGGGGTGCCATCATTGCGGATGGTGTGGAGGGGCGAGTAGCTAAGCAGATACTTAGCCATCTCGGGCGAGTCGGCGCTCGTGCCATAGTCGGAGGCCCAGTTCCAGCCGATGGTGAAGAGGTGGTAGCGCATCATGTCCATCACGCCCACTCGTGGGATGGCCACCTTGAAGAGGTCGGGACGCAGGTTGACGCAGGCGCCCACAAGCAGGCCGCCGTTGCTGCCACCCTCGATGGCTATGTATTCAGGCGAGGTGTAGTTCTGGCCCACGAGGTATTCGGCAGCCGAGATGAAGTCGTTGAAGACGTTCATCTTCTGCTGCTTCGTGCCGGCTTCATGCCAGGCATCGCCATACTCCGAGCCGCCGCGCAGGTTGGTCTGGGCGTAGATGCCGCCATTCTCCAGCCAAAGCATACGATAAGCCGAGAAGCCAGGGGTGAGCGAGATGTTGAAGCCGCCGTAGCCGTAGAGGTACACCGGGTTCTTGCCGTTGCGCTCAAGGCCCTTCTTGTAGGTCAAGAACATGGGCACCATCGTGCCATCGGTCGAGGGGTAGAACACTTGCTCCGTCACGTAGTCGTCAAAGTTGATACCAGGCACTTCGGTGGCCCCTATCTGGCGGCTTTCGCCCGTGGCCAGGTCGTAGCTATACTGCGAGGCTGGATAGGTGAAGGAGGTGAAGGAATAGAACACCTCATCGTCCTTGGCGTCGGATGAGATGTAGGTGGATCCAAACGTTGGGAGCGCTACCTCGCGAAGCTGACGCCCTGTGAGGTCGTAGTCGTAGATATGGTTGGATGCATCTTTCTCATAGGTGAGCAGCATGTGGCCCTTGGCCATGTTGACGCCGCTAAGCACACCCTCCTGCTCGGCTACCAGCTCCTTCCAGTTGGCGCGCTGGGGACGGCGAGCATCGGCCACCATCAAGCGTCCCTTGGGTGCATCGGCTGTGGAGAGGAAGTAGAATTTGCCATCTACTACATCCATCAGATTGAGGTTGTAGTCTTGCGTGGGCTCTATCACTACCCATTCGCTGCCGGGTTGCTTGAGGTCGCGCACCATGTAGCTCTGTCCCATGCCTTCGCCGGCACCGATGATAAAGAGATAGTCTTCGCTCTCGGGCACGTAGGCGCTGTGGAAGTGGAGTGGGTGCTTGGGGTCTTCATACACGAGGATGTCTTCGCTCTGGGGAGTGCCTATCTTGTGGTAATATACTTGATGGTTTTCGTTGGCGTTGGAGAATTCCTTGCCTGCCTCGGGGCGTGGGTAGGCGCTATAATAGAAGCCGTCGCCTTGCCAAGCAGCGTCGGTAAACTTTGCCCACTCTATATGGTCCTGGAGTAGCTCTTTGCTCTCCGTGTCCATTACATAAATTTCGGTCCAGTCGCTGCCGCTGCGCGAGATGGTGTAGGCGGTATACTTGCCGTTGTTGCTCTCGTAGACGCCAGTGAGGGCCACTGTGCCATCGTCGCTAAGCTTGTTGGGGTCGATAAACACTTCGGGAGCGCCGTTGATGCTGTCCTTGCGGTAGAGCACCGACTGATTTTGCAGGCCGTCGTTCTCAAAATAGTAGTAGCGGCCATCCTTGCCCTTGGAGAGCAGGCCTGTCTTCTTGTAGTTGGTTAGGTCGGTGAGGCGCTGGCGCAGCTTGGCGCGGTAAGGGATCTTGTCAAGGTAGGCGTTGGTGACGGCGTTTTCGGCCTCTACCCATTGGAGGGTCTCGGCGGCAGTGTCGTTTTCGAGTGGGCGATAGGGGTCGGCCACTTCGATGCCAAAGTAATTGTCGACCACCGATGGGTCGCTGGGAGCCTGAGGATATTCTATCTTGTGGGAGCAAGAAGCCAGAACACCTCCTGTGAGGGCTGTCATGAGTGCAATCGTTAGATATTTCATTAGTTAGGGATGTGATGAGAGTAATGGAGACTGCAAAAGTACTGCTAATTATACTTTTGGCAAAATCCATTAAGCTAATTTTCCTAAACCAGCTCTAAGTTGAAGCTCTTTTTTCAGGGACGTGTTTCTACCTCGCCCCAAGCGTCTAAAGTCGGTCGATTTCCTCCTGAGAAAGCCCCGTGCAGCTTTTAATAAGAGCATGATCTACTCCATTTGCTTTCATCGCTCTTGCAATCTTTAATTTCTCTTCCTCGCGGCCCTCAGCGCGGCCCTCAGCGCGGCCCTCAGCCCGTCCTTTTTTAAACTCACTATGTAGGGCTCTACGAAACCAGAAATCCGTTGATATTTCTTCTGTGAGATTCGTGCTTGTGTCTAAATATTTATTCATAAGTTGAGGTTGCATTTATGTTAAACGATGACCCGACTTAATGGACTTCGCCTTGTGAAAGCCAGAGGGCTGGCTCAAAAAGAGCAGCGGAGGGCCGCTGCACTGCGAAAGCTACCGCATAGAGGGAAAATAATGTGAAAAGTAGGTATATTAATTTGACCATTTACTTTTTAAATTGAATATTTATTGAGATAGTAAAATGAAGATGAGGACGGATCTATTAGCGGCGGCTGGGGAAGAGGGCGCGGATGAGGTCGGCGCGCCCCAGGCGCTTGAGGCGACGGATGATGTCGGCTTGCTGCTTGGGGTCGTACCAGAAAAAATAGCTACGCTGGGCCAGTTTTTCCTGGGGGGTGCGGGCTGTATAGACCTTTTCGCCGGTGTAGGGATGGATGCCGGTATAATAGATTTCGGTGGCGAGCGTCATGGGCGTGGGCGTGAAGTCCTGCACCTGCTCGAGCCTGAAGTTGAGCTTCTTGGTCTCCACGGCGAGCTCGGCCATATCCTCTTCTTTACAACCAGGATGGCTGGAGATAAAATAGGGGATTAACTGCTGATTAAGGCCATGCCGGGCATTGACACTGTCAAACACTCGCTTGAAGTCGTAAAACTGGCTAAACGATGGTTTGCGCATCAGCTCCAGCACGCGCGGGCTGGTGTGCTCTGGCGCAACCTTCAAGCGCCCGGAGACGTGGCGCGCTATCAGTTCCTCATTGTAGCGGCGGTTGGTGGCATCTATCTTGGCATCGCCCGTGGGATGCATCGACAGGTCGTAGCGCACCCCGCTACCGATAAACGACTTCTTCACTCCTGGCAACGCGTCAACAGCCTTGTAAATCTCCAGCAGCGGGCCATGGTCGGTGTTGAGATTCTTGCAAGGCTTGGGATGAAGACACGATGGGCGCATACACCGACGGCAAATCTCCGTATCCTTGCCTCGCATGCCATACATATTGGCCGACGGGCCTCCGAGATCGCTAATATATCCTTTGAAGTCGGGCATCTGGGTGACTTGTCGCGCCTCGCGGAGTATCGATTCGCGGCTCCGCGATGCTATGTGCTTGCCTTGATGGGCCGAGATGGTGCAGAAGGCGCAGCCGCCAAAGCAGCCACGATGCATGTTGATGGAGTGGCGTATCATCTCGTAGGCTGGAATAGTCTTGCCTCGGTAGCGAGGATGTGGTAGGCGAGTGTAGGGGAGGTCAAAGGATGCATCTATCTCCCCCGTAGTCATCGGTGGAAGCATGGGGTTGACGCGCACCACTTGCTGGCCATGAGCCTGCCATAGCCGCGCACCCTCAGGGAGGTTGCTCTGCTGCTCTATATGCTTGAAGTTTTCGGCCTGGCAACGCTTCTCTTTCAAGCAACGCTCAAAGGGATGAAGCACTATGTCTGGCGGGAAAGCGCCAGGAGATGTGTGCTCGGGCATCTCCGATTGGGGACGTAGGACGCACGTCTGGGCCACGTCGATAATCTCGCTTATCCTTTCGCCCTTGTCGAGGCGCTGCGCTATCTCTACTACCGGCTTCTCCCCCATGCCATAGACAAGGATGTCGGCTGGAGCATCCATCAATATCGATGGCCGTAGACGGTCTTGCCAGTAATCGTAGTGGCTGAGGCGCCTCAGCGAGGCTTCTATGCCCCCGATGACGATAGGCGTGTCGGGATATAGGCGACGAAGGATTTCGCTATAGACGATGGTGGGATAGTCGGGTCGCGCCCCATGGCGCCCGCCGGGGGTGTAGGCATCGTCGCTACGGCGCCGGCGGTTGGCGGTGTAGTGATTGACCATCGAGTCCATAGCTCCAGCCGAGATGCCGAAAAAGAGGCGTGGAGCCCCAAATTTCTTGAAGTCGCGCAGGTCGTCTTGCCAATTGGGCTGAGGGACGATGGCCACGCGATAGCCAGCGGCTTGGAGAGTGCGTCCTATCACCGCCGCGCCAAACGATGGATGGTCAACGTAGGCATCGCCCGTAAACAACACCACGTCTACCGAGTCCCAGCCCAGGAGCTTCATCTCCTTGACCGAGGTGGGAAGATACAGACGCAGGTCGTTGGCGATAACCATAGGGCAAGATTTTTATTCAGTGGCTTTTTTCTCTTTGAGTATCTCTTCGAGCTTGATCACCTCGTCGCGCAGGCGAGCAGCGTCGATAAAGTCCATGCGCTTGGCAGCCTCTATCATCTCGGCGCGCTTGGCGGTGATGGAGCGTTCAAGCTCGGCGGTGGTCATATATGGCACTACGGGGTCGGCTGCCAGGTCAACGGTCATGGTGTATTCGCTCTGATAGGGGAGCGTCTCCTTCTTGCTGGCCTCGCGGCGACGCTCGCGATGGGTGTCGCGGGTGGTGGTGGAGGGCTGGCGCTTTGCGCTATGGGACGAGCGCTCGGAGGTGGCCTCGTCGATGTCGGTGTCGAGGCCTATTATCTTGTTGCGGGCCTTGACGATGGCTTGGGGCGTGATGCCGTGTTGCTCGTTGTAGGCCAGCTGGATGGTGCGTCGACGGTTGGTCTCGTCGATGGTCTGCTGCATGGAGTCGGTCACCTTGTCGGCATACATTATCACCGTGCCGTTGAGGTTGCGCGCGGCGCGTCCCACAGTCTGTGTCAACGACCGATGGGAGCGGAGAAATCCCTCCTTGTCGGCATCGAGGATGGCCACCAGCGACACCTCGGGGAGGTCCAAGCCTTCGCGCAGCAGGTTGACGCCGATAAGCACGTCGTAGCCACCAGCGCGCAGCTCGTCGAGGATGCGTATGCGCTCCAAGGTGTCTACGTCGCTATGGATATAGGCTGCTTTGATTTGCAGTTTTATAAGGTAGTCGTTGAGCTCTTCGGCCATGCGCTTGGTGAGGGTAGTGACCAGCACACGCTCGTTGCGCTCCACGCGTAGCTGTATCTCCTCCATGAGGTCGTCGATTTGGTTAAGCGATGGGCGCACCTCGATGATGGGGTCGAGCAGACCGGTGGGGCGTATGATTTGCTCCACCACCACGCCCTCGCTCTTCTGCAGCTCATAGTCGGCCGGAGTGGCGCTGACGTAGATCACCTGCTTGGTGAGGTTCTCAAACTCCTCAAACTTCAGCGGCCGATTGTCGAGCGCTGCAGGCAGTCGGAAACCATACTCCACGAGGTTGAGCTTTCGCGACACGTCGCCGCCATACATGGCGCGTATCTGAGGCACGGTGACATGGCTCTCGTCGATGATGGTCAGAAAGTCCTTGGGAAAGTAATCGAGCAGGCAGAAGGGGCGCATCCCTGGCTGGCGCCCGTCGAAGTAGCGGCTATAGTTCTCGATACCCGAGCAGTGGCCCACCTCGCGCATCATCTCAAGGTCGTAGGTGACGCTCTCGTGGAGGCGCGAGGCCTCAAGTTCGCGTGCCTCGCGCTCGAAGAATGCCACTTGCTCGCCAAGGTCGAGTTCTATCTGTGCTATGGCCGACGCCATACGCTGTGGAGAGGTGACAAAGATGTTGGCAGGGAATATCTTAAAGGCCTCGTGTTGGCCAAGCAGCACGTTGTCCTGAGGGTAATATGTGGCTATCGACTCAATCTCATCGCCCCAAAACACTACGCGGACCACAATCTCTTCGTAGGCTAGATAGATGTCGATGGTGTCGCCCTTCACGCGAAATGTGGAGCGCTGGAAGTCTACATCGTTGCGACTATAGAGAGCTCCCACAAGCTCGCGCAGCAGCTTGTTGCGCGTCAGCTTCTGCCCCACGTGGAGGTCGATGACGTTGCTGTTGAAGTCCTCGGGGTTGCCCATACCATAGATACACGACACGGAGCTTACCACTATCACATCCTCGCGTCCTGAGAGCAGGGCCGAGGTGGTGGCGAGGCGTAGCTTATCAATCTCGTCGTTGATCATCAGGTCCTTCTCGATATACTTGTCGACCGAGGGTATGTAGGCCTCAGGCTGATAGTAGTCGTAGTAGGACACGAAGTATTGCACCGAGTTTTTGGGAAAGAAATTCTTAAACTCGCTGTAAAGCTGGGCGGCAAGGGTCTTATTGTGGCTGAGGATAAGCGTGGGACGCTTCACCTGCTGGATGACGTTGGCCATGGTGAAGGTCTTGCCCGAGCCGGTGACGCCGAGCAGTGTCTGCGCCTCCACGCCCTGGTTGACGCCCTCCACCAGCTGGGCTATCGCCTGAGGTTGGTCGCCTGTAGGTTGATATTGTGAGGATAGTTGGAAGTCCATATAACGTTACAACAATGGTTCAACCTACAAAGTTAATATTAATTTTAGAAATAGTCTGTCCCTCTGTTGTCTTTCTATCTCTCTGTCCCTCTATTATAAAACTCTAGAATGCGTAGACGCAGGATATGCTCATACTTGGCCTGTACATTCTCGGCCATGGCCTTGATGTAGGCTGTCTTCGACTGCTCAAACTCGGTGGCGTTGGCCTTGCCGTAGTTATACTTGGTCTGCATAGCCTCGAAGGCAGCTGCAGAGGCTGTCAAGGCAGCTTCGGTGGAATGAATTTTCTTTTCCGCAGCCACGGCTTGATAGTAAGCTTGCTGAATGGCTTTATAGAGGGTGTTTTCGGCCTGCTCGAGGTCAAGACGCGCGGTCATCACCTGCACCTTGGCCTTGCGCATGGAGTTGCGCGTGGAGAAAGCGTCAAAGAGGGGTATTGAGAGCGAGAAGCCAATGTTTTTGGTCAGATTGTCGCGCATCTGGTGGCTAAACGATGAGTTGTCAAAGCCGCTCACAGTGTAATAGCTGCTGCCGAGGCCTGCCGAGAAGGAGAGGGTGGGGAAGTAGCCGGTCTGGGCCAAGCGGAGGTTCTTGTCGGCGGCGGTGATGCTATGGCGAGCTCCCAGGATAGAGTGATTGTGGAGCAAGGCATTCTGATATACATCCTCGGCCGAGAGCAGAGGCATCTGGGAGTCTTGCAAGGGCTGGATGTCAAAGTCGTCAATCGAGTCAAGTTCGAGCAACTGTGCAAGGTCGAGGAGGGCAAGGGTATGGTCGTTGGCCGAGGTGACCACCGTGGCTTCGTCCTGGGCCAGCTGCGATTCGGCTTCAAGAAGGTCGAGCTCGGGTATCTTTCCTGCATCGAGGAGGATGCGCCGGCGCTCAAGCTCTACGCTGGAGAGGCGTGCCTGCTCCTGGGCCACGTCGAGGATTTCGCGGCAATAAAGCACCTGGAGATACTGCGAGATGACGTTGAGCGTCACGTCGTCCTTGGCTTGCTCAAGCTGCTCCACCACCACGCGCAGATTGGCCTTGGCATAGTCGAGCCGACGCACCGCGCTAAGGCCTTGGAAGAGCGGCACCGAGGCATAAAGATTCCAAGAAAAATTGCTCGTGTTGCGGTTGGCATAGGTGTTTTCGGAGGTGAGGCCGCGACCAAAGCTCCACGACTCATTGGCCGAGGCTCCTACCGTGGGCAGAAACTTGTCCTTGGCTTCAGTGATATCATATTCGGCCGACACCTGCGATAGCTGGCGAGTCTTGACGGTAATATTATGCTGGATAGCATAGTCGATACACTGATCGAGGCTCCACGGCTCGGCGCCCCACAGACCGGTGGTGGTCAACAGCGCTGCCCCCAGGCTGATACAAATTCTCTTCATAGCTCAGTGAATTTTGGATTACTGAATTTTGGCGCCGCGCAAGCGGGCAGTGTTGTCGATGCCACTCTTTACTTCGATGTTGATGCCGTCGCTGGTGCCGGCTTCAAAGGCTCGGCGCTCAAAAGCTTGGCTGGGGAGGCTGTCGGTCAAGAGGTAGACATACGTGCTGTCGCCCACAAACTCCACTACGCTCTCGGGGACGAGCATGATGCCTCGAGCCTCGTTGAGCACCACCTTGGCGTTGGCGCTATAGCCAGCGCGCAGCGCTGTGGCTTCATCCACATGGATTGCAGCCTTGATGTCGAAGGTGTTGGCGCCGTTGCTCTCATTACCCTTAGGCGAGATGTATTCTATCTCGGCTACGGGATGGAGGTCGGGGAGGGCGCCGATGGTGATCTCCATCTGCTTGCCCAGCGAGAGGAGGCCTACCTCGGTCTCGTCAACCGTGCCCTTGAAGATGAGGTTGGTCATATCGGCTACGGTGGCGATGGTGGTGCCGTCGTTGAAAGTATTGGCCTGAATCACGCTTGTCCCCACTTTGACAGGCACGTCGAGCACAAGCCCGGTGATGGTGGAGCGCACCAGGGTGTTGCTCTCGCTGGCATTGAGGCTCGACACCCCCTCCTTGACGATGCGGTAGGCGTCCTGGGCGCCTTCGAGTTCGCGCACAGCTTTCTCGTAGGCGATCTCAGTGGCCTCATAGTCCTCGCGTGATATCACCTTCTTTTCGTAGAGAAGGGTGTTGCGCTCGTGTTGGCGGCGAGCGTCGTCGAGCGATATCTGCGCCACGTCGACACGGTTCTGGGCCGATGACAGCGATGAAGCCTCTGGCACCACCTTGATTTTGGCTATTATATCGCCCTCCTTTACCATATCGCCAGCCTCGACGTTGATCTCCGAGATGATGCCCGAGATCTGTGGCTTGATGTCAATCTCATCACGAGGCTCTATCTTGCCTGTCAACACTGTGGAGCGCTCAATGTCGCCGGTGGAGGGCGACACCAGGTCGTACACCTCCTCCTTATCCTGAGAGTTGAGGTAGAGATATACAAACGAGCCTATGAACACTGCGGCGACAATACACCACATCAAAATCTTAAAAAATCGCTTCATATACTTTTTTACTTTTGCCTTAATACTTTTGCCTTAATACTTTTGCCTTTTGCCTTATCACTTATCATTCATCGCCTCGATGGGCTTGATACGCATAGCCTTGATGGCCGGGATGAGGCCAGCGGCTGTGCCGAGCACCAAGAAGACGGCCATAATCACCAGCGCGTGGTCAAGCTGGAGAGCAAATCCTGCCGAGCCATGCACGGGATCGATGTTCATATAGTCGGTCACTCCCAGCGCTATCGTGGCAAAGGAGATACCTGCCAGACCAGCCACGGCTGTCAGCACCATGCCTTCGGAGAGGATTTGCATGATGATGTCGCGAGGCTTGGCGCCAAGAGCGCGGCGGATGCCTATCTCTTGAGTGCGTTCCTTGACGATAATCCACATGATATTGCCCACGCCTATTATACCAGCTATCAGCGAGCCTGCCCCCACAAAGATGGCCAGGAGGCTCACGCCGAGAAAGAGATTGTCAACCATCTTAAACTGCTCGGCGACGTTGAAAAAGTTGAGCGCCTGCTCGTCGTCGGGGTGGATGTCGTGGTTGCTGCGAATGATGCGAAATATCTGGTCCTTCAGTTCGGCTGGGTCGTGGCCTTTCTCCACGGTAAACATCAGGAAACCTACGTTCTGGCCGCGGTTGGCGATATTGCGGAGGGTGCTGGAGGGAAGCACCACCGAGTCGTCGAGGCGGCCGTTGAACGACACCTCGCCTTGCTGGCCAGCCACGCCTATCACCGTGAAGTAGATGCCGTGGAAGCTCACGTGCTTGCCCAGCGCCGACTCAGTGCCAAAAAGGGTAGTGGCCACGTTTTTGCCCAGCACTATCACCTTGCTGGCCTTGGCTACATCAACATCGCTGATAAAGCGTCCTTCGTACATCAAGGGGAGATTAATCTTGACAAACGAAGCCTCGACGCCGCTGCATGAAGCATCAAACGTCTTGGTGCCGTAGGCAGCCGTGCCCCACCAGCCATCGTTGGTGGTGGAGTGTTCGATTTGGGTGACGTGGGTGCGTATCTTCTCCACATCGTCGAGGGTAAGGTCCCATGAACGTCCTTTATTGTAGCCTTTGTAGCTCATGGTGGTGCGTCCCGGGAAGATGACAGCCATATTGGTGGCGAAGCCGTCAAAGTTGCGCATCAGCATTCCCTTCAGTCCGCCGGCCCCTCCCCAGAGCATTGCCAGCATGGCCGTGCCCCAGAAGATGCCAAAGGCCGTGAGGAAGGTGCGCGTCTTGTTGCGGGCCAGTGTAGCCCCTATCTCGCGCCAATTGTCTATGTCGAATAGCGGATTACTCATCTCTTAAAGCTTCTACGGGTCTTACTTTGGTGGCCTTGAGGGCAGGGAAGAGGCCTGCCAAGGCGCCAGCTATGATTAGCACTATCGTCACCTCGATGGCTATCCGCAGGTCGATGGTGGGATTGTCGATAAAGTCCACGCCCTGCATCATCTCGCTGATAAAGGCCATCAAGGCCATACCTGCCACGAGCCCTATGTAGCCAAACATCGCTGTGATAGCCACGCTCTCCGTCACCACCTGGATGAGGATGCTGCGGGGCTTGGCTCCGATGGCGCGGCGGATGCCTATCTCGTGGGTGCGCTCTTTGACCGAGACAAACATGATATTGCTCACGCCCACGATGCCCGAGAGCATCGTGAAGATGCCTATCACCCAGATGGCCACGTTCATGATATTGAGGCCTTCAAGTCCTCGTAGGTAGTTTTCAAAGCGGTTGTTGATCCACACGGCATTCTCGTCCGTGGGGTCAAACTCATGGACGGTGGCCAGCGTGGTGCGCACATCGTTGGTGGCCTCTTCGGCCGAGGCCATATCGTGGACATCGCGGAGGTTCACGTCGATGCGCCACACGTCGTCATCATAGCCATTGAGCATCTTGACGGTGGTGAAGGGCACCATCGGCTGCTCGTTCCATTCGTTGTCAAACACGCCTACCACCAGCCATGACAGCCGCAGGGCATCTACCCTCTGGCCCACGGCCTTCTCCTCGGAGCCAAAGAGCAGCCGAGCGCTGTTGCGGTGGATTACTATCACCTTGCGCTCCTCCTTGAGGTCGATGTCGTTGATAAAGCGGCCGTAGAGCAGGGTGTTGTTTCCTCGGGCAAGCTCTTGGGGATACACTCCTCGCAAGCCCTTGGAGATATAGTCTTTTTGGGTCGATACCACCGCGGTGTCGATATCGTTGGTAGTATAAGCCTCGGCCACGTGACGATTGTTGCGCGAGGTGATGGTCTTCAAGTCCTTATCCTTCATCTGTATGAAGCGATTGTCCTTGTAGCCTTTGTAGGGCTTGGAGGTGCGTCCGTTCCACACCGTCAGACGGTCGCTCTGGGAGTCGCTGTTGAAGCTCTCAAACTTGTTGAGCACCCCCCTCGACATCCCCAGCAGGATGATGAGCATGAAGATACCCCAAGCCACGGCAAACCCCGTGAGGGCTGTGCGCAGCTTGTTGTTGCTCAGCGTCTGGCCTATTTCACGAAAAAGATCAAACATACTTTTGCCTTTTGCCTTTTGCCTTTTGCCTTGGTTACTTTGGCTCCGCCACAATCTCCCCATCCGCTATGCGGATAATGCGGTCGGTCTGCTGGCCCACCTTGGGGTCGTGGGTCACGATGATGATGGTCATCCCCTCGTTGTTGAGCTGGCGAAACACCTGCATCACGTCGGCGCTGGTCTTGGAATCGAGGGCGCCGGTTGGCTCGTCGGCAAGGATTATCGAGGGGTGGGTGATGAGCGAGCGGGCAATGGCTACGCGCTGCTTCTGGCCTCCGCTCATCTCGCCCGGCAGATGGTGGGCGCGGTCGGCGAGGCCCATGCGGTCGAGTTGCTCAAGGGCCAGAGCGTTGCGCCGGCGGCGCGACACGCCTTGGTAGAATAGCGGCAAGGCCACATTTTCGATAGCGTTTTTATAGTTGATGAGGTTGAACGACTGGAATACGAAGCCTATCATATGATTACGCAGCTCGGCAGCTCGGTTCTCGCTTAGGTCCTTGATAAGTACATTGTCGAGGAGGTATTCGCCGGAGTCGTAGTTGTCAAGAATGCCGAGGATGTTGAGCAGCGTTGACTTGCCCGAGCCCGAGGCTCCCATGATCGATACGAGCTCACCGCGACGTATGTCGAGAGTCACATCCCGGAGGGCATGAACTGGCACGGCTCCGGGGTAGGTCTTGTTGACGTCGGTGAGGCGTATTATGTGGTCGGTGGTCATAATGTGATAATAATGGTCGAAACTATATCAATAGACGAGAAAAAGGACCACAAAGTTACATCCCGGTCGAAAAAACGCGCAATAAAAAATGTTAACGACCCTAAACGCATAAAAATCAGGGGCCACAACGCTGCGACCCCTGATCAAAATGAATATACTATAAAGAGGGATTAATAGCCTTCGTTCTGGGTGATGTTGGGGTTGAGGTCTATTTCATCCTGTGGGATAGGATATACATAGTTGTGTTCCGAGTAGCGGAGGGTGGTGAGAGTCACGGTGATATGGTCGCCGGTCCACATCTCAGCGCTATTGCCATCAGCCGAAAGGGTGTAGTTGACGCCCATGCGAGGCTGGTTGAAGACGTCCATAGCTATGTTCCAGCGGCGGCAGTCCCATTGACGACGGTCGCCTTCCATGGCAAACTCTATACGCCACTCGTTGCGGATACGCTGACGGAGGTCGTCCTGCGTAGCGCAATAGGTGGGCTTAGAGGCATCGGTCTTCTGCAGCGAGGGCATACCTACGCGGTTGCGCACTTGGTTGACAGCATCAAAGGCTTCGTCGGCCAGGGGCGTCAGCTCGTTCATAGCCTCAGCGTAAGCCAAGAGCACCTCGGTGTAGCGGAAGGAGGGGAACATATAGGTATAAGCCCAACCACCATCTTCACCAGCAATGCTGGGGTCAAGATACTTCTGAGCGTAGTAGCCAGTGTCGGTAGCGTCGCCATGAGTGCCGATACCCGTAGGATAGTTGGCCGACAGAGGAGCCACCTTGATGTCGCGGCCATACATGGTCTCGCCATCGTGGAGCACGGTGATCTCCAGACGTGGGTCGCGGTTGGCGAAGGGATTAGTAGAGTCGTAGATGGTCGACTTGCTGATAGGAGCACCTTCTACGTCCTCAAAGCAGTCAACGAAGCTCTGAGTGGGGTCAAGACCACCCCAACCTACGGTGGGGAATGTCTCAAAGGCGAGGAACCAGCATTCGTCGCTCGAGCCTTCGATGTATTCCTGGCCAAGGATCACCTCGCTGTTGCGAGCACCTTCGTTCCAGAACATCTTGGCGTAGTTGCCATCATAGTCGGCAGCTGTGCCGGCATAGTCGCTGTCGTAGAGCGAGTAGGTGCCGAGATTCATACATGCCTTGGCTGCATCGGCAGCGGTGCGATAACCGTCGGATACGTAGTGCTTACATTCGGGGTTGGCGAAGTAGAGGGCCACACGGCTCTTCAGCGTGTAGGCTGCGCCCTTGCTTGCGCGAGTAGAGGCTGGCGAGCGGTCGGGGAGATAAGAGATGGCGGTGTTGAGGTCGTCCATGATCTGGTCGTAGACGGTCTTCCAGTCGGTGCGGGTGATACCTTCCTGGTCGCTGAGCTCAAGGGTGTTGAGCACTAGAGGCACGTCGCCAAACTGCTTGATCAACTGATAGTATTCCAGAGCGCGGAAGAAGAGAGCCTGGCCTTGAATCTCCTTCTTGCGAGTGTCGTCAGCGTTCTCAATCTCTTCGATCTTTTCGAGCACGAGGTTGGCTTTGCGGATGGCGCTATACTCTGAGCTCCAGCCGAAGTCGAGTGGGTCGTAGATACCGTTGGTAAGGTTGCCGGCTGCCCACTTGATGCCGTGGACACAGTTGTCGGTGTTGATATCCTCGTCGGCGAGGTATACGCCAGGGAGATATTCGTAGAGGTAGGTGACCACCTGCTCAGCATCGTCGAGAGTCTTCCAGTAGGTACCTTCCGACACCTGGTCGATAGGATATTGATCCAGATCCACGCAGGAGGCGGCGCCCATGGTGAGAGCAACGGATGCAAGGATGTTGATATATTTATTCATTGTCGTTGTGTCTTTGTAGTTGTTGGGGAGTAAGGATTAGAAAGTGACTTTAAGGCCGAGCGAGAGCTTCTTCACGTTGCTATAGAAGGCGCCACGAGTGCCCGAGGGTGCCTCTGGGTCGATGCCGAGGTCATGGAGGTGGGAGAAGGTGAGGGGGTTCTCACCAGCGATGTATACGCGTACACGCTCGATGCCTGCCTTGGTGGTGATGCGGGTGGGGATGGTGTAGCCCAGCACTACGCTCTTAAGGCGGAGGTAGGAAGCGTCGCGCATCCAGAACGAGTTGACCGTTGCGTCAACCGAGCCCGAAGCGTTGGTCGACAAGCGAGGATACTTGGCGTTGAGGTTGGTCTCGGTCCAGTAGTCCATCTGCCAGCGCAGAGCTGTACCTGAGTTGTAGAAGGCATAGATAGCCTCGCCAGTGAAGAAGCGGTCAACGTCCCATGCGCCTTGCCAGAGCATCGAGAAGTCGAAGTCGCGCCAGAAGCACTGGAAGTTAAGTCCTGCGTTCCATGCGGGGAAGTCGCGGCCCATGATCACGCGGTCGTCGGCAGTAATCTTGCCGTCGCCGTTCACGTCCTCATACTTCAGGTTACCGGGCTTTTCGGTGCCGGTGCGCACAGCGCTGTTGGCGATGTCGTTCTCGTCCTTAAACATGCCAATCACCTTGTAGCCATAGTAAGAACCGATGGCTTCGCCTTCCTTGTAGATATAGTTGCCGTAGGGCGAGTCGGTGCCAGCCAGGTCGAGAATCTTGTTCTTGTTGTAGCTGATGTTGAAGTTGACAGCGTAGCTGAAGTCGCCACCCACGCGATTGTTGTGGTATACGTTGAGCTCTATACCCTTGTTTTCTACCTTACCAGCGTTCTGGTCGGGAGCGCTCATACCAATTACTTGGAGGATAGGCAAGCTCAGAAGCATGTCGTTGGTCTTCTTGCGATAGAGGTTGAGTTCGAAGCCCACCTTGTTGTTGAGGAAGCCAGCGTCAAGTCCGAGTTCCCAGTTGGTGACGGTAGCCCACTTGAGGTTGTTGTTGACCATGCGCGATTCGTAGGAAGCGGTGTAGAGCGAGCCGTCCATAGCTACGGAATAGAACGAGTAGGTGGGGATGGCGGGATAGTAGTTGTCGTCAGACACTTCCTCGTTACCAGTCTTACCCCAGCCGAGACGGAGCTTAAGGTTGCTCAGCCAGCTGCGAGTGCCTTCCATAAACGATTCCTCAAAGATACGCCAACCGGCAGATACTGCGGGGAAGTAGCCCCAGCGGTTGTCCTTGGGGAAGCGTGAGGAAGCGTCGGCACGCATGTTGAATTCAAAGAGATATTTGCTATCGAAGTCGTATTGCAAGCGGCCAAAGTAGCTCTGACGGGTGAGGTTCCAGCCCGAGTCCTTGATCACCTGGTTGCCAGTGTCGAGTGTGTTGAGCACGAAGAGGTCGTCCGTGCCACCACCCTTAGCGTAGGCTGTCGTGTAGCGATACTCATACTTCTGAGCCTCACCACCGAGCAGGATGTTGAAGTTGTTCTTGCCAAACGACTTCATGTAGTTGGCGAGCAGCTGATAAGTATACCAGTCCCAATTGTAGTAGTTGTGGTAGCCTTCGCGGTTGGCGCTGCTATAGCCGTCAAACTCGATGAGCTTCTTAAACGACTGGAAGTCGCGGTGGTCGTGGCGCCACGAGAAGAGGCCCTTGATGCTCAGGCCTTCGATGGGCGTGATGTTGAGGTAGCCATTGAAGTGGAGCTGATCGTCGATCTGCTTCTGGAAGCCCGACTGGCCATTGGTGACAGCCATTGGGTTGAGGCTAAGCTGGTTGGAGTATTCGTCGGTGAAGCCGATAGCCTTGCCGTCGGCGTTCTTCTCTACTACGTAGATAGGTAGAGTGGCGTTGTGGCGGTTGACATACTGGAAGAGCGTGTTGATACCTACATACTCGTCCTTGCTCGTAGCGCGATAAGCCGACACGTTGAGGCCGAGGCTTATCCACTTGGCTATCTGAGAGTCGAGGTTGATACGTCCGTTGAAGCGCTCATAGTTCTTCTCGTCGGTGAAACCACCCTGATAGAGGTAAGCCACAGAGGCCATGTAGGTGGTGTTCTTTGAGCCACCGTTGATCGCCAGTGAGTGTTGGGTCTCTACGGCGGTCTTCTTGAAGACGCTGTTGTACCAGTCGGTGTCGGGGTGTCCGTAAGGATCGCTGTGGTCGCGATACTTCTGGATGTCGTCGTCGCTATACTTAGCATCGATGCCCGAATAGTAGCAAGCAGCGTTGTACATCTCGGCATACTCAGCGGCGTTGACAAAGTCGAGCTTCTCTGTGGGGCGTGCCCAGCTTACAGAGCCCGAGTAGTTGACCGTTGCCTTCTGGTCGATTTTACCTTTCTTGGTGGTGATGAGGATCACACCGTTGGCAGCCTGCACACCGTAGATGGCCGATGAGGCAGCATCCTTAAGCACGGAGATCGACTCTACGTCCTGTGGGTCGATGTTGTTCATCGAGCCAGGGACACCGTCGACTATCACGAGCGGGCTGGCAGCGTTGATGGTGTTCTGGCCACGGATAGTGATGGAGCCCGTCTGAGCACCAGGAGCACCCGACGACTGCACTACCGTCACACCAGGCATCTGGCCTGTCATGGCCGTGGAGATTGACTGTACGGAGCGGCTGGCAAGAGCGTCGGCGTTGATTGAGGCTACCGAACCCGTGAGGTTGGCCTTCTTCTGCACACCGTAACCTACCACTACCACCTCGTCGAGAGCGTTGTCTTGCTCTTTGAGCTGGATGGTGACGGGTTCGCCGTTCCACACTGCGCTGGCTTCTCCATAGCCAACGGCCGACACATGAATGCGAGCGCCCTTCTTGACACCACGAAGGTTGAAGCGACCATCGATGTCGGTGGCGCCTACGATTGATGTGTTGGCGATTCGCACTGTTGCGCCTATCACTGGCTCATTGGCGTCGTCGACCACGAGGCCAGTGCAAGCACCTTCTTGTTGGGTAGCAGTTGTTTGCTGAGCGTACGCGCTATATCCGCCGCCCCCGGCGAGCAACAGCGCCACGCAAAATCCCTTTAATAGTACATTTGGCATAAATTAATGTGATTAAAATTAGAATTTTTTTGGCTAAGGCATTACATTGCCTTATAGAAATGTGATATCTGTGGCGAAATTAATACATATTTTTGGATTACGCACCATCCTTTAACAGAAAGTTTAAA
>JAJBVL010000064.1 GCA_020859845.1 Bacteroidales bacterium | reverse complement strand
TAGGTGCCAGGATTGAGGGCGTCGATCGTCATCTCGTAGCCGTCGGCCTTCAGGGCGTCGCCCTGCTCGTGGATTTGCTTCACGATGGAGCCGTTGCTGTCGAGGATGTAGAGAGTGACGCCTGTCACCTCGGCGGGGAAAGCGTCGGCCCACTTCAGGTTGTAGTCATACTTGAAGCGCACCTTGTAGGAGCAGTCGCCTTCGTGGTCGTAGATCATGCCGTTGCAGCTCGAGAGGAGAAGGGCCAGAAGGGGTAATATGATGGATTTGAGTGGTTTCACGCTTCTTTAAGATTAAAAATGCTGGTGGCCGCGGGTGGTGTGGCCTTCGCGGCCACCAGCATTTGTTATGAGAAAGACTTGTATGGTGAGAGAAAAATGTGTAAGATTCGTGGAGGGATTAGAGATTTACGCTCTGGCTAACAATCTTCCATGACAGCACCTTGATCGTGGCTGCTACCTGGTAGCGGTTGTTCTCCTCGGTGGGGTCGTCAACGGGGATGATTTCCTCGTCGTTCTCGTTGGTGAAGCCACCGTCGGGGATGTAGATACCGGTACCGAAGTTCTTGATGCTGGTGATAGAGAGGTTGTAGGAGTGATTGCGCACTACGCCATACTGACCTTCAACCTTAGCAGCGGGATTATAGGTGGTTGTTCCAGCTAATACAGGGTTGTTGAGGTGCTGGATAGGAATGTTGTAGTACATTTCACCGTTGGTGTATGCCTCAGCAGGCACGCTGGTAGTAATAGCAGCGAGGGCTGTGTTGAGAGCCGTTGGGAAGTCGGCGTCTTCTATTGCTGAGAACGATTCTCCTTCTTTCTTGTAGTAAGTTACATCTTCAGCAGGGGTAAAGGTTACTTCTACGACATTCTGAGCATCGTTTGTAGCCGCAGTAGGGGTAATCTTGAAGGCATCGGCAGTGAGTTGCAGGTAACGATACCATTTCTCATCCTTTTTTATGACTTTGTAGGTGACACCATCAATAACAACTTCTCCTGTATCTCCACTTGAAGGAGTGTTCGTAGTTACTTCTACTTCTGTATAATAATTCAGTTTGTTATCCTTGTTAAGAATGCTGAGCACATAGTTGATGAAGTGTTCTTTCTTGAAGTAAAGGCCGTTGTAAAGGATGCCATCCAATGGTTGGGTGCATGATTCATCGCTATAAACAGTTGCGCGGATTAGAACTGATGTTACAGTCTCAGTAAAGTTACTGTTCATCGTTGACTCATCTTGGGTGTTCTCAGCGCAATATGAATTGCTACCTACAGCAGTCGTTGTCCCTGCGGTTGTATTAGTGCCCAAAAGTTGGCCGTAGGTTACATAGTTGAAGTAGTCAGACCCTGTCTGGCCATAGCTCCAAGATTTTGCCCAGAAGCTACGATGATCTGTGCCGTTGTACCAAGCTGTATTCTCAGAACCTGTAGATGCTCCTGCCCAAGTAGACATAGAGGTACCTATTCCATTGGTCGTCCATCCCTCATCAATAAGTTTCATAACGTATGAGTTCTTTGCAGTAGCATTAAGAGCATATCCGTTGAATTTTACGTATACATACTCTGCACCCACAGTTGTCATGTCAGTTGAGGCTGCGTTATCGGCGCCAGCTACAGTCATCTTTACCTTGAAGGTATTATCAGATATTTTAGCAAATTCACCAACCTTCGTGGCATCCCCACTAAATGTGCTGCTAACCTCAGGCTTTACGCGAGAAGCGAGACGTTCGATATAAACTGATACGGGAGTAGGTGCTGTTGAAGGACTTGCATCCATTTGAGCTTGTGTAAAGAAATCACTTTCTTTAATCTCCGTTACAAAATAAGGAAGAGATGCGCTATTTACATCTGTTTGGCCAGGGAAACTGGTTGTTGACATGATGAATTGATCACCATTCTTGTAAGGAGTAGAAGTGTTTGTGAGAACCTTCTTCATGTCATCTAATGTCCCTGCAGGTTTAATCCCTGATGGAGCGTTTAGCACAGTTACAAGATATTTTGGGAAATTCTTGTCGGTTAGATTGCGAAGCACAATTACAGTACTACCATTGAATTCAATGTTATCCTTATTCGCTGCATCTGCTGTGCCACCATCCCAAACACTGGCCTGTGTTACGAAAAGACCGTTGGCATCGTAGAAGTAAAAGTTGGCTGTAGTGATATCGTTGGCTGTTGGGATAGTTTCATCGCCTGTACCTTCTTCGTAGCCGCCATCGGTGGCGCGGGAGAGGGAAGCTGCATCCTTGAGGTTGACGGTCATGTAGGTGTTGTTGCCGGTGGTCTGATCCGTGGGATCCACCTGAGCATTGGGTGCATCGTCGCTGGAGCAGCCTGTCAGAATGAGGGCTCCGAGAGCGAGTAATGATAAACTTTTTCTCATTGCTGTTTAAGTTTTTAGAGTTTGTTATTGTTGATTTAGTTTTTTATTCGTTGTGATTATTCCCATGTGAGACCCTCGAGGGCGGCGGTGGCTTCGGCTACGCCTGCAGCGGCGGCTTGCTCAAGGAGGGCGCGGGCATCCTCGGCATAGCCTTTCTGATAGGCTACGAGGGCGCGAGCGTAGGTGGCTTGGGGTGAGGTGCCGGCCTTCTGGAGGCGCTGCTCGGCGCGGGTGTAGTTGCCTTCCTGGATGGCTGCGAAGGCAGCGTTGAGGTTGGCCACTTCGCTCTCAGGATAGATGCGCACGGCGGTCTCCATGATGTCGATAAACTGTTGCGAACCGGGTTCTACCGAGCGGCTCAGGAGATACATCTCGTTGAGCGAGAGGTTGCCGGGGGCGGTGGCGTAGACAGCGGCGATCTCGTTGACGTCGGTGTAGGAGCGCACCACGTAGTCGATGCGATAGTCGCTGCGGCGCAGCCAGGGGTAGACGTTCTGGAGCAGATACTGATACTGGCTGGGATAGCGCTGGCGCAGCAGGGTGTTGCGCTGCTCGTCGGCTATCGACTGGTCGCGCACAAGCTCGAGGATGGCCTTGCCATCGTTGATGGTATTGGTCTCAAGCCACTCCTCGAGGCCCGGCCAGTTGACCGGCGTGTTGCCGCGCTCTATCATACCAGGGGCGAAGGAATAGAGCTTCTCCACATAGCTGCAGAGGGCCTCGGTGCGGCCTATCGAGAGGCGTACGTTGTTTTGGTAGCCGCCCTCGGGGGAGGCGAAGCCCTGTATGGCCACGTGCTTAATGGTGAGGTCGGGCTGCTCCTTCACGGAGTCGATGCTCGCCTGAATCTTGCCAAGCTCTACGGGGTTGTTCATGTAGGCTGGCTCTAAAACAATCTGATTTACCTTAAAAGTTATGAATGCACTGGCTTTGATGGATCGTGTCTTGATGGTCTCAGCTTCGGGCACTACGAAAGCCATCTGGGCTACGTAGGGCTCCACGGCTGGCTCTTGCCAAGAGCCGATGGCGAGGAGGTCGGTGGTCTCTAAGCGACGGCAGCAGCCGTAGGTGTCCTCGATGAGCAGCAGCTCGGCGGAGTCCATCCAGGGCTCGTAGTCGACGCTCTGGCGATAGGAGAGAGTGGCGGGTTGCTCGCCCTGGCGATAATACTTCTCGTCGGTGCCGCCAAGCATGTGGCCATCGCGCTGGTAGTGGTACCAACGGGTGCGGCCGTAGATGCCCACAGGAGCGAGGCGCACGGTGTCGGTCTGGCCGGCGATGGCGGGCGTCAGGAGGATAGCGCCGTTGGCGGGGGCATGGACCTGCGTCAGCGCCAGCTCCACGTCGGCCGTCATAAGGCGGCCGTCGTGGGTGAGCTGTGCAGCTGACACAACTGCTGAATTAACCGACGCTTTTGCCGTCATCATAGTCCCTACTATGCTAAGTGTGGCGGCTAATATAATTGTTCTCATATCTCGCGGAAAGGGGATGTTTAGAAGACGTAGACGATGTTGAGAGCGGCCTTCGTGGGGCCTACATAATTGTGGGGATGGCGGCTGTCGATCTTCTTGCCGCAGCCGGCACACTGATACTTGTCGTAGCGCGAGTAGGCCCAGCCTACTGCTATCTCTGCCTCGAAGCTCCAATGGGTGCCAAGGATCCAGGTGTAGCCATAACCGATGCCAGCGCCGACAAACCATCCCTGATAGCGGTTGTGGGCCAGGTCGGAGAACTCTGTGCCGAGGAGGTCGTGGAGGCCATAAGTGTAGCCAAGGTTGTACTGCCCGCCCAGAAGATGCGCTGCCAGAAAGTGACCGTTGAAACGGTCGCAAAACCAGTAGCGCGCTTCTGGCTGCACCATCCAGTGTTTCCAGCGGCGCTGGTGGGAGAGTGTCCAGGCGTTGAGGTCGCCGGTCACGTCGAGGCTCCATCGGGGTGCGAGCCCCACCTCAATCCCTCCGTTAACATTAAGGAGGGCGTCGCTAGCCACATTGGTCTTGATGGCAACTTCTTGAGCGTCGATGCCAAGGAGGGAGGCTAGTAGTGTCATGAGGAGCATTAAGGTTGTGCGTCTCATTTTTTATTGATGATTTTTGCTACGAAAATTATTGTGGAAATTGACTTATCTCGAAATATTACCCGTCAAATCGTCTAAGTCTAACACTGTGCAGATTGGTGTCATGGTTTAGGTCCCGAAGTTGACATTGCAAAATTAGTATGAAGTAGGTGCCTTGGGGGTCGAAAAATCGTCAAATGAAAATTAGAGTAAATTTTCAAAATTTCAAGTGGCTGATATACAGGGAGTTAATGGGGGGGTGGTAAAAATGGGTTGTTGACTGTTGGTGGACAAAAATCGTTGTTGACGTATTTTTGAAGAGGCGGGTTGAGAGGATTTTAACCTTTTTGAGGATGCGGGGGCCTTGCGGCCCCCGCCCTCGATGGCCGCGAGGGCAATAAAAAAGGCGCTCCGCGTGGAGCGCCTTGTATATGGGGGCCTCGGCGGCAAAACCGCCGAGCACTGTAACCTGCCTAACGGACCCGCAGCCCTGGCCCTTTTGACTTTTGCCTTTTGCCTTTTGCCTAAAGGGCGGGTCCTTTTGCCTTTTGCCTTTTGACTTTTGCCTTAAGGGCCCGCAGGGCCCTTAGATGATGCCAAATTTCTTGGCCTTCTCTTGGATGACCGTGATGGAGACGGTCTTGTCGCCGCAGCGGATGACGATGGTGCCACCACGCTCTTCCTTGGCCTGGTTTTGCGAGGCTTCGATCACGAGCTGATCCGCTGAGCGGGTACACTCTATCCACGATGGCTTCTGCTCGACATACCAGTCGTTGGAGTCGCAGGTGATGTTGACCTTCTTAAACTCGCCGCCCTTGGCCTTAAACTTCAGGTAGGTGTTGTCGGCCTCCAGTATCTGGGTGGGGATGGGAGCGGCCGGCACCTCGGCCACCTGCTTGGCAGGCTGGGCAGCTACTGAGTCAACGGTGGATGGCGCGGGGGTAGGGGTCTTCTCCTCGCGCTCGGTGAGGGTGGCGATGATGCTGCGGCAGGCCTTTATCTGGTCGTCACACTGCGTCTTCTTGGCCTCGGAGTCGTAGCAGGCCTTGGCCTTCTCAAAGCTCTGGATGGCCTTGCGCTGCGAGGCGATAGTCATCGTCTGATGGTAGCGCACACCGTCGTTGAAGAGTTTGTCGCAAGCGCTCTGCTGGGCCTCGGCGCTGAGCGCCAAGGCCACAGAGGCGATGGTGAGGATAATGATGATGCGTATACGGTTGATCATTATAGTAAGGTGTTATGTAGGTTATCGTGAGATTTTGAGGCTGTCGGGGATGGCAATGACGGCTTCAATCTTGGAGGCGCGGTCGTAGAAGTCGGCTGCCACCTCTGGTTCGTCGCTGAAGAGCGCGGCCTTCTTGGCTATGGCTCCGTATGCTTCGATGAGTTTGCCCTCGAGGAGTTGCTTCTGGCTCTGAGCCTTTGGCTCTACGCTCAGCGTGGCACCCTCGCCTTGGAGTTGGCTCTTGGAGTCGATGGCCTCTTGCATCAGTTGATAGGCCTCAACGTAGGATGTCTCATAGCCTTCTTCATGCACATCGCCCACGGCCATCAGGCTATCGCCGCGAGCCACGAGAGCCATCGCCGCACTCTGCACGTCGAGGTCGGCGGCCTCGATAGCCTCAAGGGCCTTGCGCTCCTCCTCGGCCTTGTGGTGGCGCACGATGGCCACGATGCCTAAGGCAATGCCGCATAGCACCACTACGATGCCGGCTATGATAATCCATTTATACTTCTGGAAGAAGGTCTTCTCGTCGACGAAGTGGATCTGGCCACCCTCGAGACCCGTCTCGGCATACTTCTCAAGCTGCTCGGCGGTGGGACGCTCCCAGGGATTGGTCTTGAGACACTTGTCGATCACCTTCTTGAGCTGGTCGGAGTAGGGGCCTTGAAGCACAGGCACCTCGGCACCCTTGTGCTGGCGCAGGCCGCCATCGTCGCCAAAGGGGGTGTCGCCCGTCAGCATCTCGTAGACGGTGGCGCCCAGCGAGTAGATGTCGTTGGCCATGATGGGGGTGTTGTTGGCGCTGAAGCGCTCGGGAGCCATATAGGCAATGGTGCCGGCCGACGAGAAGGCGGCGCTCATGCTCTTGCGGAGCGTCGACTTGAGGTGGGTGCTAACACCGAAGTCGGTGATGAGATAGTTGCCTGAGTCGCTGAGCATGATATTGTCCGGCTTGATGTCCTGGTGGATTACCGGGGGATTCATGGCGTGGAGCCACGCGAGGCCCGAGGCCACGTCGCGCAGCATGCGCCAGGCGTCCTCCTCGGTGAAGTTGCCCACGCGGCGCATCACGCTGCCGTTCTGGCAGTAGGGCAGCACGAGGTAGGGCTTGCGGTCGCAGGTGTCGTAGTAGAGCGGGCGCAGGAGGTTTTTGTGGTTGGCGTCCACCACGAGGGCAAACTCGCGGGCAAAGACGTTAAGGCCGGCATCGTCGAGGCCGGTGGCGGGAGCGTAAATCTTCAGGGCCACCATGATGTCGGTCTTGGTGTCCTTGGCGAGCCACACCTCGGCAAAGTTGCCGCGGCCCAGCAGGCGCTCCAGGAAGTATCTATCGTGGAAAAGACTATTAGATTCCATAATATTTATGAACGATTAATAGATGCGGAAATTGTATGTGCCGAAGAGCTTGCCGTTGAGGTAGATCTCAAACTTGTAGTTGCCAGCGTCAAAGTAGTTGTTGTTCTTTGGCCCAAGACAACCCTTGAGGTTGTAGACTTCGGTGCCTGACCTGAGCTCTATATCTTCTTCCTCGGATGAGAAACCCTGCTCGGCGTTGATACGGCGGATCAACTGACCGTTGGGACCAAACAGCTTGTACTTAATCTTGTAGGTGCCAGGATTGGTACACTTGATCTTGACGTTGGGGAACACATACTCGGCTGTCGTGGCGCGTATCTTGGCTCCTTCGCTCTCCTTGATATGGTTTTCGTTGTGGTCTATATCCTCAGCGGTGCAACCCACAAAGGTGACGCCCGCCGTGGAGCGCGATGCCGATGAAGAGGATGAAGATGAAGAAGAGGATGACGCGGAGGTGTCGCCAAGCTGCTCCTCATACTCGGTGTACTTATCAATGATGTCCTGACGTGCCTTCGACAGAGCCTTCACGCAGTCGTAGAACACGTAGCGATACTCCTCGGCCGTGTGACACGGCATCTCGATGACAATCATCGTGGAGCCTTCGTCGCCAAGTTCGGTGATGTAGGTCTTGACGTAGTAGGCATCCTTGTTGATGTCGTTGCAGGCCATCAAGAGGGCTACCGGGTTGGTGTCCTCGTTGCTCAGACCCTCTACGCGCATCGTCACCTGCACAGGCATCGAGCCTGAGAGGTAGATGAAGTAGTCGAGGCCTCCATGCTCAAAGTCGATGCGCGAGCCATCGCTGTTGCTGGTGGGGGAGTAGCCCTCTTCGCGCAGAAACTTGGTGAGGTTGGTGCGAAACGTCTTTACTTCTGTCGATAGCTCGGCGCCTGCTGGCATAGAGCAGGGGAGGAGAAGCATGATGAGAGAGAGGAGGAGCAGGGATCTTTTCATATTGATAGGGGATTGTTGAGTTGGGGGATTAAAAGGGTAAAAGCTAAAAAGTATAAGAAGACATTATACGGAGCCAATCTCGCGGCCTGCCTTGTCGACATAGCGGATGGTGAAGCTCACCGAGGAGGGGAGATTCAGGTTCTTGCGGAAGGTATTCTTCTCGCCACGGATGAGGCTGCGGAGCTCTTCCTTCTGCGCCTCATTCATCTCGTAGATGCTCACGCCCGTAAACTTGAGCGTCATCGTCACCGACGTAGATGTGGAGGTGATGCTCTGGCACTGCAGACCGTCGGCCAACTCTACTGGACACTCGCGAGCAGCAGCGTTGACGCTCTGGCGCCAGTCGGTGGTGGAGGCCGCTACGTTGGCGTTGGAGCCAGAGTAGGAGCCAGAGAATACGAGGTCGTTCCATTCGTTGGTCTTGGTGTTCCAGGTCTGGGTGGCCACTGATGTGCCATCGGCGCCATAGAATGTGCGCTTGGTGGGGGTGATGCCAGTGTCGTCGTAGTCGACCACCAGGCGAGCCACCACGCCGCTTATCTCGTTGGAGAGCTTGTCGTTGGCGTCGAGGAAGCGCTCTTCGGTCACTCGTCCCTTGGGGTTGTAGGTGGCGCGATATTTATAGAGAAGCTTGTTGCCGGTGCCATAGAAGCGGCTCTCGGTGACGTTGCCACGCTCGTCGTAGACGTTTTCCTTCGTGGCATACTCTTCCTCCTTGTTGATGACGGGCTTCATCTGCGTGTCGAGAAACTCTATGCGCTGCGGACGGCGATGGCTGTCGTAGGTGGTGCGCTGCATGAAGAAGCCAGCGGCTCCAACAGCTGGACGACCATAGCCGTCGTAGGCCGTCAGTTCGGTGATGTTGCCCCACTGGTCATACTTCACGCGGCCCTCAGGATTGGCGCCTGTGCCTTTTGCAGGCTTGCCATCGGCACCATAGCTCATCTCGTGGACGACGCGGCTCATGTTGTCAAACTCCTGCACACGGCGGTGGGTCTTCATATTGTCCTCGGCGGCTTTGCCATCAGGACCCCAGAAGGTGCGCTCCACGATGTTGCCCATACGGTCGTAGACAAACTTGATGGTGCTTGCCGTCATGCCGTTCATGCTGACACGGTTGCCCTTGAGGTCGGTGGCGTAGTATTCCACCTGACGGTTGTTTTTGTCGTAGACATAGTTGTCGACCACCGTCCCTGGAAGCAGGGCTCCCGAGCCGTTGAGGGTATAATTCTTCACTACGTTGCCACGAGCATCGTAGAAGTAGCGGTAGTCGCCTTTTACGCGCTTCTGGTTGTCGTAGTGCACCTCGCGGGTCTCGAAGTTGGTCTTGGGGTCGTATTCATACACCTTCTCGGCTATGCCTTCGGTGCTGTTGGTGAGCTGATGCTTGCTGTCGTAGAAGGAGATTGTCTTCACGTTGCCAAGCTCGTCGTAGGTGCGCTCTGTGGTGGCCACGAGGTCGGTGCCGTTGACGAGGTTGCCAGCGGCGTCGTAGTTGGAAGCCTTGACCACCGAGCCTTGACGATTGCGCTCAAAGGCGTTTTTGGCCACGATGCCATCGCAGGTGGTGGGCTTGTCGTCGATGTCGTAGTACGACTCTTCGATGAGGTTGTTTAGCTCATCGTAGCCGCGATGCATACGGTGGTAGAGACCGCCCACAGCCACTGGCTTGTCGTCCTCGTCCCAGTAGGTGATATCTTCGATAAGACCATCGGGAGTATAGGTGACGCGAAACTCATTGTAGCCATCCACGCTGTTGAGACGATAGCCGTCGGCATCGAGGATGCGGAGCGTGAGGGGCTGGCCATGCTCGTTGACAGTAAACTGCTGGATGGCATAGGAGTCGTCATCCACCTGAGCCATCATGGGCTTCAGCTCGTCGTTGATCCAGGTCTGCTCTATCTGGAAGCCATCGTCGTTGTACTTAAACGTCAATCCAGAGTTGCCTTGGTTGCTGGCCATGTAGCCACCCTTCTCGTCGAGAAACATCAAGCGCTCCAGCTGGCCACGGTCGTTGTAGTGGTATTCGTAGCCAAACACGTTGTTGTCCGAACGCAGAGCTGGGGTCTCGTCGGCGGTGAAATACTTTTCGGTCACGCGGTTGCCATACTTGTCGGGCTCTATCTTGACGAGGGTGCAGTTGTTGCCGTCGTGTGCGGGGCCTCCCTCGATGTTGAGGTAGCTGACGGTGATCCAGTTGTCATCATCGTCGTAGCCAAAGACCTTCTTGGAGAGGCCATTGTCGTCGCTCGTAGGCTGGCCGTCCTTGTCGATGTAGATTTCCTCTATCTTACGGCCACGGTCGTCGTAGGTGTAGCGCTGTCCGAAGATGTTATTTTTGTCGCTGGCGGGTACGTTCTGGAATCCGGCATAGCGGCGCTCTATGAGGTGGCCATCGTCGTCGTAGGTCAAGAGGTAGCGCGATATGGAGCTGCGGTCGCGGAGGTTGTCGGAGTTGTCGGCGTGGAGCTGGTTGGCGTTGGTCACGAGGTTCATCTCCGTGCCATACTCGTCGGGCTGACGGAAGGTGGCGGTGCGCAGGGCGTCGTCGTAGTCCATCTTGAAGAGCAGGCGTCCGTTGGCGTCGTACACCTGGGTGTAGTCCAACTTGCCGCCGTCGGTGTAGTAATAGTACACGTCGGGATAGCGGCTCACCTTGCTCTCGGTGTCGCTGAAGTCAATCACCTTGCCTTGGGCATTGACTACTGCCACGCGGCGCAGCTTGCCGCGCTTATACTCCATGCGGAAGGTCTCGCGGCGATGGCTCTGATCGCTCGCCGAGACGCGCCCGATACCCTGAGGCACGCCGTAGACCTCGGTATAGTCTTTATAGTAGCGCACCTTGGTGCGGGTGAAGTCCCAGATGAAGAAGGCGCCGCAAAGCACGATGCAGGCCACAGCCGTGGCGATGATGGCGTAGAGATTTTTCTTCGACTCGCGATGCCACTTACCGGTGTCTTGATACAGCTCGGTCTTCTGGCGGATGTAGTGGGCCGTGGGGCGCTTGGAGGGGTCGGGGTTGAGACAGTCGAGTATCATGCCCTTCACCTCGGGCTGCAGGTTGGCGGGAAGCTCGGGGAGAGCCTCGCCCTGCGCTTGCACAAGGCCGCCGTGGTCGCCATAGGGGGGTGTGCCAGTGATTAGCTCTACGGCTGTGGCACCGAGAGCCCACATATCGCTGGCCGTTGTGGTCTGACCCTCAAATCGTTCCGGACCCATATAGGCGCGCGTGCCGCCCGAGTATCCTCCCGTGGAGTTGATATTGCCCTCCTGAGCACTGATGCCAAAGTCGGTCACCATGAAGTTGAGGTTGTCGTCAACGAGGATATTGTCGGGCTTAATGTCTTGGTGGACAATGTTGTGGTCGTGGAGATATTCCAGACCCGCAGCTACGTCGTGGAGAAACTTGATGATGTCACCCTCCTCCATATGCTCGGCCATAGTGCTGCAGGAGCCGTTCTCGCAATACGACATCACGAGATAGGGACAGCCATCGCAGACGTCGTAGGCCGATGGCGGCAGGAGGTTGGAGTGCTTGAGGTTGAACACCTGGGTAAACTCGCGGCGGAAGTTTTGCAGGCCTATCGTGTCGAGCTCTTGGGTTTCGTTGAAGATTTTGATGGCCACCAGGAGGTTGTCGGCGCGGGTGTCGCGTGCGAGCCACACCTCGCCCGATGCTCCGGCGCCGAGACGCTTGAGCAGCAGGTAGCGGCCATGAAACAGGGAGCCTTGGTTGAGAGTCATAATAGAAAAAGAAGGTTATTTGATGGTGAAGGAATGCTTGTCAAAGAGCTTGTGGTTGAGGTAGAACTCAAAGGTGTATTCGCCCTTGCGCCATTGACGGTCGTAGTTGTAGGGTCCGTAGAGGCCCATGATGACGTAGATAGAGGTGTTTTTATTGAGGTCAACCTCGCCTTCCCACGTATAATTGTCGGTGGAGTAGATCTGGCGCATCATGTCGCCATCGGGGCCTATCAGCTTATACTCGAGGGGATACTTCCCATCTTTCAAGGCCGTGAGGTAGAGCCATGGCGAGATAAAGCCAGTGTTGCTGGTGGTAAACTTTGCGCCCTCCGACTGATGGGTCAGGTCGCCGCCACCGGCTGGGCTGTTGATGATGTCGCATCGATTGTAGGTGAAGGGCAGCGACGAGCTGGATGCCGAGTTGGAGCCACGCTTCTTTATTGAGGTAGGCTTGGAGCTTGATGAACTACTTGCTGCCGAGGCACTTGCCGATGCGCCGAGGACGGGTACATTTTGGGTATAAAGTAGGTCGCCGTCGTAGAAAAACTCAAAGCGACAGGTGCCTTCCTTCCAGAAACCATCTGTATTTGATCCCCAACCACCCATGGTGACAGTGTTGGTGCCTTGAGTGAGATTAATTTTCTGCTGGTAGGTATAGCCCTCGGGCGATGTGGAGGTGTTGCGCTTGAGGTTGCCAGCCGAGTCATAGAGTCGATATGCAATGGTATATTCTCCCGGACTTGAGCAGTTGACGATAAGTTTTGGCTTAAGATATCGAGAGTTGCTGGCGTAGATTGGTTCTCCATAATCGGCCATGAATACGCTGCTGTCATTATTGACATTGGCCACCTTTACCTCTGTGATTTTTATGGGCGAGCTGCTCCCTACAGAACTCATATCTCCAAATTCGCCGTTGGAGAGGGCTGTGATGACGTCGGGAAGCTGGCCACTAAGCTCGTTGTAGTTCTCGAGGTAGGTGGCTCGGGTCTCCTTAAGCGCGTTGAGGCAGGTGTTGAGCACGTAGCGAAACTCCTCGGCGGAGTGGCATGGCATCTCAATGGCGAAGTCGACCTGGACGGTGCCCTCATCAGGCATGTAGATGGTGCTCTTGACATAATCGGTGAGACGGTTGGCTGTCTCCACTGCAAACATCATGGCTGTCATGTTGGGCTCGCCGGGATACTTTATCTCATCCATTGACACACTGATGTAGAGAGGCGTGGAGCCTTTAATGAACACGTAGTAGGTCTCGCCGCCTTTCTCAAACACTACGAGGTTGCCATCCGAGTTGGTGTCGGGGGTATAACCTTCTTCGCGCAGGAAGGATAAGAGGTTGTTGCGAAAGCGCACGGCTTCGCTCGAGAGCTCCACGGCCTCAAGAGCCATGAGAGGAAATAGCAGCAGCGCTATCAGGAGGGGGAGGGATTTGCGGAGCATATTGTGATTGGGGTTAGTGATTAAAAGGGTAAAAGCTAAAAAAGGGTAAGAAAAAAAGGGGGGATTAGAAGGTGAAGAGCTGGCGTCCGCCCTTGTCGAGGATATGGATGGTGAGCCTTACGGAGGAGGGGATGGGGAGCATTCCTCGTATCTGGGGCTTAAACTGCTCGACGAGCGTAGTGCGGATATTGTCCTTGGTGGCTTCGTCCATCTCATAGATGCTCAGCTGGTCAAACTTCATGAAGATGTCGACCGACGAGGAGGTGAATGTCACCTTGGTCATGGTGCAACCATCGCCCTGGGTGGCGGGACAAGCGTCGGCCATCTGCTGGATGGCGTCGCGCCAGTCGCCAAACGATGAGCTGGCGGCTGAAGCTGTGGGGTTGGCCTGTTGCTGCTCCGACGAGCTTCCCTTGGCACCATTGAAGTCGAGCAGCATGCTCTCGCGCTGTGGACCAAGAGCCTTGTTGACTTTGTTGGGGAGGCGCTGGCCGCGTGCATCGTAGATTGCTATGTCGGTCACCGATCCACCATCGTCGCTGTAGGTGTAGACTATCTTGGAGAAAGTGGTGGCGAGGCCGCTGGTGAGCTTGCCGTTGCTGTCCTCAAAGTGCTCCTCGGTCAGGAAGCCGTTGGGAGTGTAGGTGGGCACCCATCGGCAGGCAAGGCCCGAGGGGGTATAGAATTTCACTTCGGTCTGCAGGCCACGGTCGTCGTAGGTGCGTTCCAGCGATGAATAGCCGGCAGGCTTCTTGGCCACAGGCTTCATGTCGGTGTCAAAATACTCTTCCTTGAATGGGCGATTGCGCTTATCATAGGCGTAGCGCGAGGTGAAAGTGCCGTCGGGGGCAAGCATCGGCTCCCCCTTGTCGTTGTAGTGGCGCTCTTCCACCTTGTTGTTCCACTGGTCGTAGCTTACGCGCACGTCGGCCACCGACTTGGAGGGAGCGATGAGCTGGCCCGACGTGTCGTAGTTGAGCTGACGCACCACGTTGCCTCGCGAGTCATATTCCTGCACGAGGCGATGAAAACCGTTTTCATCCACGGCTGCCTTGCCATCCGCGCCCCATACGGTCTGCTCCACATTGTTGCCGGCCTTGTCGTAGGCTTTCTTCACGCTGCTATAGGAGCGATGGGGGAGGTTGATGCGCTTGCCTGAGAGGTCGGTGGCGTAGATTTCTACAGCACGGTTGTTGGCGTCGTAGACGGTATTGTCAACCACGGTGTTGGGCGCCATACGGCCGTTCTTGTCGGTAAAGTAGAGTTTCACTACGTTGCCATGGGCGTCATAGGCGGTGTGGCGGCTATTGATAGGATTGCCTTTGTCGTCGACTGCCGTCATGGTTATCTCAAGATTGGTCTTGGGGTCGTATTCATGCACCTGCGCCGAGAAGCCGTTGATCATCATCGGCTCGCCATTCTCGTTGAGGTAGGTCTGCTTCTTGAGGTTGCCTATCTCGTCGTATTCGTAGCTCATCGAGGCCGAGAAGTTGGGACCCTTCAGAGGATTGCCCTCAAGGTCGTAGTAGGTCTCCTTGATGAGGGCGCCTTGGCGGTTGTATTCGTGCTTCACTGAGGAGGCTATGCCGTTGGGCGACGCTGGCTTTTCGTCGGCGTCGAAGAAGGCTGTCAGGGTGGGGTTGTCAAACTCATCATATTCGCGATGCACATGATGGACGGTGCCTCCTGAGAGAGCTTTGCTGCCATCGGCATCAAAATAATACATGTCGGTGGGGAGGCCACGGTCGTTGTACTCGGTCTTCATCACATCGTAACCCTGGGTTGCCACGGGCTGATCGAGAGCATCATACATGGCTTGCGACACCTGCTGGCCAAGATCGTCGTTTTCCCATACGATATAGGCCATAGGAACATTGCCCTCCCATACGGCGGTCATAGGTTTGCCAGTCTCGTCTACATAGGTCTGGCGCGTGAGATAGCCGTTATCGTCATATTCATAGGTCTGGGCCGAAATACCCACGTTGGCCACTGTGGGGTTGCCATTCTCGTCGATGAAGCCCAGTCGTTCGGTCATACCATCTGAATTGTAGCTGAGGATGATGCCATGAGCGCCGTGAGCGTGGCTTATAGTGGGTTCGTCGTTGACGTTGAAGTAGGTCTCGGTGAGGATGTTGCCATAGTCGTCGTAGGTGATGGCCATGCGCGACACATTGTTCTCGTCGGCACCACGCGAGCCATCGAGGTTGTAGTAGGTCTGCTCCACACGATTGTCGGCGTCGTCATACACTATGCGGATTGATGAAAAGCCAGGCTTGGTGGTGGTGGGCTGATAGTCGGCGCCCAAGAACACCTGCTCCACCATATTGCCATGGTCGTCGTAGCTGTAGCGATAGCCATAGATATTTTCTCCGTCGCAAGCGGGAGTGTTGCTGATACCCGCAAAGCGTTTCTCTACGAGATAGCCGTTATCGTCGTAGGTCATCAGATAGCGCGAGATGAGCGAACGCTGCTGGGCTGCCCCGAGATTGTTGTTCTCATCGAGGGGCAGACACATCTCGGTGCTAAACTCGTCGGCCTGACGTATGGTGGCGGTCTTGAGGGCGTCGTCGTAGTCTTCCTTATACATCAGGTGGCCTGCGCGATTGTAGAGAGCCTTATAGTCAAGGTCGCCTTTGTCGGTGTAGTAATAGCGCGTTTCGGCCACTTTGCTATTCTGGATATGCGAGGCGTCGACGTTGCCCTTCGAGTTGACAAGCTTCATGGAGCGGAGTTTGCCCTTGGAGTATTCTAGGCGATACGTGCGGTCGCGGTGGCGCTGCTCGCTCGCTGAGAGGCGACCAATACCCTGCGGCACACCGTAGACCTCGGTGATGTCCTTGTAATACTTCACCTTGGTGCGGTTGTAGTCCCAGATCCAGATGGCAGCGCCGATGATGAGGGCGCCAATCACGGCAGCGAGGGTGATATACACTGGCTTGCGCGACTCGCGCTTCCACTTGCCGGTCTCCTGATACAGCTCGGTCTTCTGGCGCAGCTCGTGGGCCGTGGGGCGCTTGGCAGGGTCAGCGTTGAGCATGTCGAGTATCATCCCGCGCACCTCGGGCTGCAGATTGGCCGGCAACTCGGGGAGTGGCTCGCCTTGGGCTTGGAGAAGGCCTCCGTGGTCGCCATAGGGCGCGTCGCCCGTCAGCAACTCGGTGATGGTGGCGCCAAGAGCCCATATATCGCTGGCTGGTAGTGTCTGATGGTCAAAGCGCTCCGGACCCATATAGGCACGCGTACCTCCAAAACCACCCGTTGAGCCGATGTTCTCCTCGCGCACACTGATGCCAAAGTCGGTCACCATGAAGTTGAGATTGTCGTCAACGAGGATATTGTCGGGCTTGATGTCTTGGTGGACAATGTTGTGGTCGTGGAGATACTCCAAGCCGGCTGCTACATCGTGGATAAACTTGATGACGTCTGCCTCCTCCATGAGCTTAGTCATGGAGCTACAGGAGCCGTTCTCGCAATATTGCATCACGAGAAATGGCACCCCGTCGGCGATATCGTAGCCCGAGGGGGTGAGGAGGTTGGAGTGCTTGAGGTTGAACACCTGGGTAAACTCGCGCTGGAAGTCCTGAATGCCTTGCGTGTCGAGGGCGTCGCCTTGGCTCAGGATCTTGATAGCCACCACGAGATTGTCGGCCTTGGTGTCGGTGGCAAGCCACACCTCGCCATAGGCGCCAGCGCCGAGGCGCTTGCGCAGGAGGTAGCGGCCGTTGAAGAGAGTGCCGGGGTTGAGAGTCATAATGCTTGGTATTAGAGGTAGTCGAGGAAGATTTTCATTGACCAACCCATGAGGCCGATGCACACCACGAAGTAGATGGCGCCAGCGATGGTCCATTTGCGTTGACTCTTGACAAAGGCGTCAAAGTCGGAGCGCCCCGAGGCGTCCCAGGCCAGCCGATTGCCCTTCAAGCCAAGCATGACGCTTATCACGAGCCAAGCCACGATGCCCACATAGGGGATGCAGCTGAGGAGGATAAGCACCAGAGGCCAGTATACCTTGTGGCATACGCCCCATATCCAGTTGCAGAAGAAGGCTCCCCAACACCATCCGTCGAGTTTCCTGTCAATCTCGGCCTGGGTCCATTGGTTGGCCTGGCCGGCGGCGTTTTGTGGGGGGGTGTATGGGCGTTGAGCTTGCTGGTTGGACCCAGGGTAAGAGATGGCAGCAGCCCCGCCTCCTTGGATATCCATGCGGTTGAAGTTCTCGGTGGCGCGGCTGTGGCTGCCTCCTGTATTGGAGTTGGCTGCCGATTGGGGTTGAGGACCATTCATGGCGGCGCGGTTGGCAAAGTTCTCGGTCTTGCGACCTCCTATGTGGGGATTAGGAGCTACGGGAGGCACTACGGGTCCTTGCTGCACATCGGCGCGGATGTTGCGCTCCACCGTTGGGCGATGGGGCATCGTGCCGAAGTGTTGTCTTACGTCGTTCCACTCCAGAGGGTAGACGGCGGCGAGGATTACGTGGTCGCCGGGATGCACCTCCACTTCGCGATTGTGGATTTTCTGGCCGTTGATGATGGTGCCATTGGTGCTGTGGTCGCGGTAGAGCATCTTGTCGCCTACGAGCGAGAGGGTGGCGTGGTTGTTGCTGACAGTCTCAAACTCTTTACTGTCGGGGACGCAAATCAGAGAGTCGGTGGCGCGTCCTATTGTGATAAGATTGGTAGCCATAAGCTTAGAGAGAGGGGGAATGTGAGAGGTTAAGGTAAATTGAGTACTTGATTTTCCTGTAGATGATCAGGGTCGATGTTTGGATTGGCCTTCTTTATCGCGTCTACTGTGATGTTGTATTTTTGAGCAATAGAGTAGAGGGTTTCTCCCTTCTTTACCAAATGCTTCTTTGGATCCTTGGCTGGCTCTTCCTTGGCTTGGTCGGTAGCGGTCTTGTCTTCCTCGGAGCTGACAGTGGTCTGGGAGTCCTTGTCTTGCTCTGGGCTTTCCTGAGCTTCCTTTTCTGCATCGGTGGCGTCGGCCCCTACTTTCTTGCCAGTCTTCACCAGACCTTGAGGCACCTTGTTAGTGCCCTCCTCCTGAGTGTTGGCAGCGGGAGCGGCTCCCGAGGGAACTATTCCAGCAGAGCCTTGAGCGGCGTCGCGGATGGCTTTGGCTGTGGAGCCTTCAGCGGGTTCGGCGGGGGGAGTGTCGGTGAATGTGTTGTCGCCTTCAGGCTGAGTGGTGGTCTCTGGAGTGTCGACCATCTCTTGCTGCTCTTGGTCCTTCTCCTCCTCCTCGCCGGTCTTGTCGCCGAAGATAAGGGGATAGACTATCCACGCCACCAGCACGATGATGACGGCGCAAAGCAGACATATCAGTGGCGTCACCCACCCTGGCTTCTTGCCGCCACCGTCGCCGTTGTCGGGGCCAGGCAATGGGCCATTGCCCCCATTTATCACCGTGGAGGTCATGCCTCCCTTCTGCGGTGTCTGGCTGGCGAGGGCATCTTGGCGCTTGGTGCCGCTAAGCCATAGCTCGGTGGCGTTGAACATCTGGGGATTTGACACCCCACCGCCATCCACCACGAGGGCCAGGGCGATGGTGATATTGTCGGAGCCCTCGGCGGCGCAAGCGGCTTGGATGAGCTGGTCAACGAGCAGCGCCATGTCGGTATGGTTGGCAGCGATGATGCTCTCCATCTCGTGGTCGCGTATCATGCCCGACAATCCGTCGGTGCAGAGCAGCACGATGTCGCCGTTGCAGAGGTCGTAGGGCTGGAAGAGACATTCGGGCTTGGCCTTAGGACCGCCGTCGCAGAGCGAGCGTGTGATGATGTTGCTATCGGGGAAGTCGAAGGCATCCTCGCGGGTGATCGACCCCTTGTCGACGAGCGACTGCACGTAGCTGTGGTCCTTGGTAATCTGATGGAGTCCGGCAGCGGGATTGTAGATGTAGGCCCTCGAGTCGCCACACCACGAGATGTAGAGTTTGCCCTCGAGGATCCACGCCACGACGATGGTGGTGCCCATGCCTTTCGACTCGGGATGGACCTGCGCCTCGCGCTTGATATTGGCATCGGCTTGGACGATGGCCTCGTTCATAAACTTCTCAATGGAGAAGCGCGTGCGCTTCACCTCGGCAGTCAAGCGCTCGGGCGCAAACCATTGGCGCATGGTGGTGACAGCAATCTCGGAGGCCACCTCGCCGGCGTTCATGCCGCCCATGCCATCGGCCACTACGAGCAGAGCGCCGTTGGCTCCGAGGTCAACCACTTGGTTGTTGACCCACATCATACGGGGCTGGGTGAGGTCGCTGGCAAGCTGGAAGTTGTCTTCGTTGTTGGTGCGCACAAGCCCCATGTCGGTCTTAGCCGCAAATATTATCTTCATCTATAGGATGGTTTTGTGGGTGAGTTAATGTCATTTCTTCTTGCCTTTGCCTTTGGCTGGCTTGACGGGCGTCAGGGCATCCTTCTTGTTGCCTCCCTTGGCGTCGGCGGGGGTGGCTTCAGCGGCCGGAGCAGCCTGTGCTGGAGCAACGGCAGCAGCCTGGGCCTCGTCGAGGGGGCAGAGCCAGCCCACAAGATAGGACTGGCGGTCGTTGGATGGTGGCACTACAAGGCCACAGAGCTTGATGGTGATAGTGCCCATGCCATCGGTGACAGGCACGATATAAAATCCACCCACCACTTGGCGGTCAATCATCGGGGTCTCCACCTCCGAAGGCTGCGCGCCAGCCACAAGGCTCTTGCGGATGGGGATGAGCGAGAGGTCGAGGGTGGTCTGTAGAGCGTCGATATTGGCTGTGGTGACCCACACTATCCAGCCGTTCTTTTCGCCCGGGGTGAGATCGACTGAGAGGCCTTCGCCAGCAAAGAGATTCTTGTTGGTGTAGGGGATGATGAGCGAGTCGGTCTTCTCCCACGGGAGGTCGATCTCCTCGCTGAGAGAAGTGTAGGAGGGGGTTGAGGACCCGACGGCAGTCCAAGTGGAGCTGGCCATATCGCCAAAGAAGTCGTCTTTATAGTTGGGATACTTGGCATCGTAATCCCAGGGCTCCTGAGTCTGCGCTGTGAGCACAAATCCGTCCTTGATCTTCACGCCTATCGAGTAGACGCGACCAAAGATGTCGCCATTCTCGTAGCCATACAGCTCGCCTGTCTGCTTGTCGGCCACGAGAAAGTCTTGACACGTCAGGAAGTAGGCATTCTCTACGGCATCGGCGAGCAGCTCTTGGCGCGAACTCATCATGCCCTGGAGGTTGTTGACGAGCTGGCTTTGAGCATCAATAGTGGCTGCCGAAGCGCCTACCAGCGCTGCGATGGCCAAGCTAAGTCCATGGTGGGGTGTTATTTTCATTGAGGTGGGAATGGGGGTAATGGTCGTTGATTAGTTGAACGCGTTGCCGATAGGCACTATACGGCCCTTGTTGGTGGCATCGCCGGGGGTGACACCTGAGAGGACGCCTACCACCACGTAGCGGCCATCCTTCCATGTCAGGACAGGACCGCCTGAGTTGCCGTGGTCAGAGTTGTCGTTGGAGGTCTTGATGTAGCCTTCATCCTCTACACCCGAGCGCGAAGTGACTGCCGTCGACACCACGGGAGAGATGCGTCCGCCTTGGGTTTCGCCCTGACCGGCAGGGAAGCCCACAATGGAGAGCGGGGTCTGCACAGGCATATTCTTTGAGAATTGGCTGTCGTAGGGGATGCCGCCGGGACGGTCAACCTTGAGGTGTGCCCAGTCGTGGCCCGAGGCGTAAACGTGGGCGCGCACTACCCACGACTGGCCTTCGTCGTCCATAAACGAGCCACTTAGCTCCTCTACAGGGCCAAGGCTGAAGGGCATCTTGTCGTAGGTGTATTTGATGGAAAACTTGTCGGTGGGCGATATGGCATCCATCACCATGTTGATGCGGCCTGTATAATAGAAGGCGTTGACAAGGTTGATGGGGTTTTCGGGGTCGAGGTCGTCGCCGTCGAAGGCTACGTCGTCGATATGCACACAATGTTGGGCTGTCACGAAGTGGCCATTGTCAAGCAGGAAGCCGGTGCCGGTCCACGCCAGCAGACACTTGTCGTTGATGTAAGCGCTGGTGGTGATGTGGTAGATATAGGGGTAGAGAGCCTCGAGGGCTTGGCCCCCTTCGCCTGCTCCACCGCCACCTACGTTGACGGGCTTCTCTACAACCACGGTGCGTGGTGGGCGCTTTTCGAGCTCTTGGATGGTAGCTTCGTTTTGGGCAATCTTGGTGTTGGCGGCGCCGAGTTGCATGGTGAGCGAGTCGATCACCTCCTTGTTGCCTTTGGCTTCGAGGATCTGCTGGGCAAGCATCTCGCTCTGGGCATTGAGCTGGTTGCGCATGGAGAAGTTCCACACGCCCAGAGCGCCCACGGCCACCACGAGCACGGCAGCCATGCCCCAGATGGCGCGTTTGTAGGGGAGGAGGGCCTGCTTGCGGAAGAGGCTCATACGGCGTGTAAGGCCTATGGAGCCCACGGTGGCCTTTTTGCCTGTGGGGATGATAAAGCCGAGCTTGGGACCGTTGACCGAGAGCTGGATTTCATCGCCGTTCTGGAGATACCACTCTCCTTGCACGGGGCGACCGTTGAGGAAGGTGGTGTTGGTCTGGGAGAGCTGCACCAGCTTCCACATGTCGCCATCCTTGACGATGGCTGCGTGGCGACGCGAGACGGTGGAGAAACTCTCGTCGAAGCGCACCTGGCAGCGCGAGTCGCGGCCAAGCTCGATGTTGTCTACGATGATTTCTTGCTCCTCGCCTGCGCGATGGTAGCGCGAGGATACTTTGTGCTCAAGGATATAGTATTTACGACCTCCAGGCGAGAAGACCGACGACATGCCGGCGCCGATGGAGCCTGAGAGGGTCTGACGGAAGTTTTTGGTTGGGGTTGACATTGGGGGTTGTTATTCTTGTTGTTGTTGTTGTTGTTGTTGGGGACTCGGCGGCAAAACCGCCGAGCACTGTACCCTGGCTAACGCCTGGGCTCTCTTGACTTTTGACTTTTGACTTTTGACTTTTGACTTAATAGGCTTCGGCGCGGAGCTTGGTGTCGCCGATGGAGATGATGTCGCCGGGATTGAAAGGCATGCCGTAGATGGAGACCTCGTGGGAGTTGACGTAGGTGCCGTTGGTGGAGCGGCGCCAGCCGCCCGAGGCTTCGCGATCCCACTGGCCGTCGCGTATCACCCACTGGCCGATGTCGTAGTCGAGCTCCAGGGTGCAGTGGCGGCGCGAGATGTAGGATGAGTTGTTTTCGGTGATGGCCAGCTCATTGTTGACGCTCGGGTCGCGGCGCCCCATGCGCAGGATGGCGTTGTCGCCACGCAGCATGTCGTCGAGACGATACACCTTGCCATACTCCTCGCCTTGCATCACGCGGAGCAACACACCATTGCGCACGCGCGTCTCAAAGGCTGGACGCTCTGGCTCCTTGGGCATCACTTTATGCATGGGCACGGCAGGGGGTGGCACCAGTTCAAGCACGGCGTCGACGTTTTGCAGACGTTGATGGAAGTCGGGCTGGAGTGTGCCTTCGAGCATCGCTGTCCACTTCACGCCGTTTGGCACCTGGCGCAGCAGGTTGCGGTCCCAAGCGCCATTACGGCCATTGCGCAGGTAGCTCACCAGCTGGCCTTCGCCTTCGAGCGGCCCGAAGGGGAGCTCCATGGTGAGCGCTTGATATATCATCACACCAAAGGAGAAGATGTCGGTGGTGGGAAGCACCGTAGCATCCTTCTTGGGCTTGAGTTGCTCGGGAGGCATGTAGGCATACGTGCCAAATATCTGCTTGGGCTTGCCGAGGATGTTGAGCTCGGTCATACGCTTGTTGCGGTCGCCCGAGATGCCAAAGTCGGTGAGGGCAAAGGTGCCATCCTGCTTGATGAGGACGTTTTCGGGCTTGAGGTCGCGGTGCACCTTGCCACAGCTATGGAGCGCCTTCAGGCCGTGGAGCACGTGGATAGCCATCATCGACACGTCGAGAGTCTGCTTCTCCATCAGCGACGTGACGTCGCCACCGGGGCAAAACTCCATAAGTATATAAGGGTTCCCCTCGACCATGCCATGCCGAAGGGAACTTACGAGGTAGTGACTGGGGATACGCCCGGTCTCAAACTCCATCTCAAACCTCGCCATCAGCGAGCTGCGAATCTCGCTGGGCACCTCCCAGAGCTTCAGTAGCTTGAGAGCGTAGGTGGCACCCGAGTCGTCGGCCACAGCGTAGACGATGCCAAAGGAGCCCTCGCCCAACACTTTCTTCACAGTGTATTGGGAGTCGATACGGTGTCCGGGCTGAAAGCTACAGCGCTGAGCTATCATTCTTTTGTCTTTATTTCTATTTCTCTATCTCTCTGTGACTCAGTCACTCTATCTCTCTATCTCTCTATCACTCTATCACTCTATCTCTCTATGATATACTCTTGAAAGTAAAGAGACGATTGCCAATGAGGATGATGTCGCCATCGTGGAGCTCTACCTTATGACCGGCCTGAACGAAGGTGGTCTTCTGCTCGCTGCGATCCTCGATAAACCAGCGGCCATCGACGTTGGTGATTACAGCCTGCTCGCGCGAGGTGATGGAGCCATTGTCGGGCTCGGTGTTGGCGCGGTTGAGCACCACCTCTGTACCATCGTATTCGCGTTCGCCGGGGGTGTGGCGTTCGCCCATACGTTTCACGGCCGTGAGGCTGAATACGGGGCCTTCCTCCTCCATCTGCATCATGTAGGGGTTGATAGTGCCGCGATTCTTCTTCTGCGGAGCCGTCCAGGGATTTTGTGGGGCGGTGTAGGGGTTTTGAGCTTGCTGGTGAGGGTCAAAGTATTGGCGTTGCGGAGCCTCGGGTGTGGGTTCCTCGATGTCGGGAGCCCCGGTGACGCGTGTTGGGCGGCGGAAGGCCGAGGGATTGCTTGCGGGGGCGGTGGCCGGGGTGGTCATATAGGGGTTGGGAGCTTGCTGACGCAGCACGAAGTTGCAGTTGGGACACTTCTCGATGCCGGGACGCAGCATGTAGCCGCAACGAGGACATTGCGAGCCTTGAGGCTCTTGATCACCCGTGGGAGGCACAGGGGGCATCTGAGGCGTAGGAGGTACTTGGGGGGTGGGCTGAGCAGGGCCGAAGATGTCGGCTTCGCGCACGGTCTTCTTCAGATTTTCAGGCTCTTGCGAAGAGGGTATGGGGGGAATGCCTTGGCCATTGGAGCCAGGGGGTAGAGGCATCTCTTGGCGGGTAGAGTTGATGTCGCTGTTGGTATCGGCCACCAAGGGCGATTGACATTTAGAGCAGTTGGTAGCGCCCGGCTTGTTGGGCCATCCGCAGTTAGGGCAACGCATAATTACTATATTTTGCAGGCAGATTCCGATGCCTCGATGATGATGAAATGAAAGAGAGTCTTCTCTCGACCTCCGTGTCACACAGGAATCGTCACATGTAAGCACTAATCCACTAATGCATGTTTATGCAACGGGAGGGAGGAATATGGGTGTCTTTCGCAAAATTAATAAATAGTAACAAATAGGCCAAGCAAAAGACATAAAAATACGGCCTGTCGGCTACATAAATACAATATCCACATCGGAGAGGCGCACCACATCGCCAGGATTGACCACCACACGCGCTCCATAAGCCAGCGGTTGGCCATTGAGAGTAGTGGGGTTGACCGTGGCCTTGGTCAGCGACACGCTATGGACCATCATTCCTCCTGGGCCTGGCTCCACATCCACGTTGAGATGCTCACGGCTCATGTGGGTCGTGGTGCAAGGTATCTGGATAGTGGCCTGCGAGTCGGGGGCTTGGCGCCCAACGACGTTGCGCCCCTGAGCCAGAGGGTAGGAGGCTCCGAGGCTTGGCACGGAGATGGTCCACGGCTGTGAGGCCCTGCCTGAGACAACGCCATTGGCGCTTGGCGCCACATATTGAGTGGCCTGACGCTGAGGGCGGGCAGCAGGCTGAGCCTTTTTAGCTGCCTGAAACAGCTGCTGGCGTTGGTCGTTGCTCACCGCTACGCGTGGCTGCATCTGGCCTCCGGTCTGAGCCTTGTTGAGGTAGTGGGAAAAGGGGCGCTTGTTGCGGCAGAAGGGGCAGGTGAGATTCTTGGTGGCCATATCAGGTGTGGCGCGCACGGTAATCGTGGCGCCACACGTTGGGCAGCATATATCAAGCGTCGCCATAGTCCTGTAGGCCTCCAAGGTCGTCGGTAGTGATGCCAGCGCCACTGATGTCGGTCACTTCGCCGGTGTCCACTTCGCCGTTGTGGTTCTTGTCGTGCCACATCACGTCGAAGGTCTGGTCGTTGTCGCGGTCGATGAGGTAGGCTCTTTCGCCGTCCGACTCTATTACACCTACGTTGGTGTTGGTGGCATCGTCGTGGTAGGCGCCTATGATTTCTATCTCGTCGTCGCCAGTCGATGCTGGGGCTTCGCCACCGCCTCCGGTTGCAGCATGATCGTTTTGCAGTCCGCCGAAATGGTCGGTAGTGATGTGTTCGCCTTGAATATTCGTTATCTCGTTGTCATCCATTTGGCCATCGTGGTTCTTGTCGTGCCACATCACGTCGAAGGTCTTATCGTTGTCGACGTCGAAGAGGATGACGTCCTCACCTTCTATTCGGGCCACGCCAACGTTCATGCCGAGGCTGTCATCGTGATAAGCGCCTACTATCTCCACCTCGCCATCGTCGGTAGCCGCAGGGGTGGAGCCTCCACCGCCAGTGGTGCCGGTCTGGCCCGTGGGAGTATTGGTGGCGTGAGGTTGCTCTTGGTGTTGAGCAGACCGCTGGTCTACCACCTCCACTTCTTGCGAGGGTGTCTCATGATGGCCGGTGGTGTGAGCCGAGCCTCCGTCGTGGTGGGTTGTCGAGTGATGGTGGTGCGACCATGCGAAGTGGTCGTTATAGGCGGCTTTCTCTTCGGCCGACATGGAGTTCCACTCCGTAGCGTAGTAGGTGCCGTAGAGTTGGCCGTGCCATTCAAAGACGCCCCCAGGCCCCACCTCGGCGCGCGCGGTGGCAAAGGCTTGCGAGAACGACATGCTATCGTTGACCCCCGTGGCAAAGGGGACGGTGCCATCGGTGAGATAAGCCAATGAGCTTTGGTTGGCGACTGGTTCTTCAGCCTCTACTACCTCTACTTCGTCGGCAGGGGTTTCTTCAAGGCCCTGGATTACCTTATGGGTGATATAAGCGCCGGCAGCGCCAAATACGAGAGCCGACACTCCGCTGACAGTGACCGGGAGCCACATGCCAGGCTGTGGGTTGCTCTCGGCTGTGCGATGACGTAGGTAGGGATTTACAGCAGCTTCACGCGCGAAGGGCTGGTTGGGATTGGCTGTAGGGTTCATGGTGAGAGGGGATAAAAATGTGATTTATGTGGTGTAGGTGCACCCGCAGTAGGGGCACTTAGTGTAATTTTTCTTGAGAATGGAGAATGGTTGGTTGGGGAGCGACTTGTGGCACTCTGGATTGGGACACTGGTAGCGCATCAAGAAGTTGTTGGTCAGGCGGTCGCCTTCCTCTATCGACTTGTCTAACGCGCCCAGCACGAAGCCATACACCGAGATAATCACGCCTATTACGGTCAAGGCAGTGGTGATGTAGGTGATGCTCTCGGGCCACTCTTGGAGGCGCGAGATGGCCGCGAGCGACCCCGAGCCGAGGGTGAAGATGGGCGACAGGCCGCGAATCAGGTTGATGCGTCGCTGCTTTATCTTGAGCTCCATGTTCTTATGGTGATAGTCTTCCCACACGTATTGCAGGTGTTCTATCGAGAACGAGGGCTTTTGTTGGGGTTGTTGGGGTTGTTGGGGTTGTTGGAGTTGTTGTTGATATTGTGATTGCTGATATTGTTGTTGATATTGTTGTTGATAGGCGTATTGGGGGCCGTAAGGGGCTTGCTGCTGAGGACGCTGCGGAGCGTATTGAGGCTGTTGGGGTTGACGTTGAGGTTGGGGGGCCGCTACGAGTTTGGTGGCAGCGTTGAGCACCATGCTGAGGTTGAGAGGGTAGCGGGTAGGACCAAGAGCCACACGCGCCGATGTGTCAACGACGCTGCTCAATATCTGTTGATTGTTGACAAATGTCTGATTCTGAGGCTTTAGGTTGGTAATAGTAAGACGAAAATTGGGCCCAACATCAATGCGACAATGGGCTGTGTTTTGTTCCGGGAGGCAACGGCTGACATTCTCAGGCACTGGCTGACCACCGCCAATCATCCCGCGTCGGATATGACCATTAAGGTTGACGGCCACACATAAAAGACCTTGTCCCTGGTCATCGCGTCCTATAAAAATCGAATTTCCTATTAGTTGAGATGTCATTTTACTATTTTTATGCCCCCAAAAGTAGTAATCTTTCACCATTCAGCCAAATTTTTAACATCCACATTTAAAATGTAAGATTTTATGCAACCATTTTTAACATGGCGGTTTTGATTCAATATCGCCCCTGCGGGGCTCCTCTCGCAACCCCATCGGGGTTGTTCCAGTTAGTATTGGAGATAGATGAAGGGGACGATGTCGGCGCTGCGCACCTGAATGATGAAGAAGATGACCAGGGCCAACACTATGGCTTGGAGGATGAGAGGCAACGCTGCATAGCGCTGCTGCAAATGGCGCGTCCATCGCGTAGGGGCAAAATGCATGGCATAACCCCCGAGGATGGCTACGACGATAAGCAGATATCCCTCAATGAACTGCGGCGCCACCGAGAGATGAAAATCGTGGACTATCTGATGCACCATGCCACCCACCACCTCCATAGAACGCGCACGGAAAAACATGAAGCTGAGCGCAATAAGATTGAACGTGATAAACACGTTGGCCACCACACGCCACCACGTGGCGCTCCGAGGCTTCACTCTGGCTTTCAACTCTTTATGCCCGATAAGGAAGACTCCTTGGAGGGCACCCCAGATGACATACATCCACGAAGCCCCATGCCATAGCCCACCGAGCACCATCGTGGTCATCAGATTGGCATTCTTGCGTGTCTTGGAGCAGCGGTTGCCTCCCAGAGGGATATAAAGATAATCGCGAAGCCACGATGACAGCGATATATGCCAGCGACGCCAAAACTCCGTGGGGTTTTGCGACTTGAATGGGGAACGGAAATTGTCGGCAAACTCATACCCCAGTAGCAGAGCAATACCGATGGCCATGTCGCTGTAGCCCGAAAAATCGCAATAGAGTTGCAGGGTGAAACCATACACCCCCATCAGATTCTCAAATCCGCTATAAAGAGTGGGGTTGTCAAAAACGCGGTCGACGAAGTTTTGCCCGATATAATCGGCCACTACCACCTTTTTCACCAAGCCGCAAATGATGAGAAACAGTCCCTCGGCCACCATAGGGCGAGTGGCCACGGGATTGGCTTTCACCTGTGGCAACATATCGCGAGCTCTCACCACAGGACCAGCCAGCAGAGGCGGAAAGAAGGTGAGATAGAAGGTGTAGGCAAGGAAGTCGGTGCAGGGCTCAATGCGGCCGCGATAGATGTCGACCATATAGCTGATAGACCTGAAGGTGAAAAATGAAATACCGGCAGGCAGGATGATATCCAAGGGGTCAAAGGGGCGGTTGGCTATGTTGGCCAGGGTGGTCAGCAGCAGATTGACATACTTAAACCAAACGAGCATCCCTACATTGATTACCACATTAAGTGCCACCAACGAGCGCCTCAGCCATCCCCTTTGCGCTCGTCCCAGCAGTATGCCCAGCACATAATCGCTCACACATACCCCCAGCAGGATAAAGCAATACTGAGCCGAGGATTTATAGTAGAAATAGAGCGAAAAGAGGATGATGAAGAGCATCTTGAGCACACGATGCTCGCGCAGCAGATGATAGACCAGCAACAGGCCTACAAACAGCACGAGAAACAACCCCGTGTTGAAAAGCAAGGGATTGGCCGCGTCGTAAGCCAGCACATGCTGCAACTTATCGTGGGAGAAGATGGTCAAAATGATGGTATGTAGAAAGGCCGGGATCATTGTCGCTCAGTGGAGGAGTCGGGAGGTGGGGTGGTGAAAAGATTAGTAAGAGCCTGAAAAAGGAGTTCGCCCATCACGAGATAACCTTGCTGGGTGAGATGGACACGGTCGGTGGAGAGGAGCTTCTTGTCGAGCCACCGCTGTGAAGCGCCGCTACCGCCTGCCACCTCATACCAGTCGTAGACCGCCACCCCATGCTGCTTGCCATAGCGCAGCAGGGCGTTGCGTAGGGGGAGAATATTCTGATTTACAGAATATTTGCCAGTCTTGCGGCGACGCTTTCCTACAGTGCGATATGTGGGCCGTTGACACTCCATGGGGGTGGTGAGCAGTATCTGAGCATCGGGACATTCTTGCTGGAGACCCTTGACGAGGCGATCCACCTCGCGCAGAAACCCCTCCACGTCGAGGCGCCCAAAGGCTTCGTTGGTGCCCAGCGAGATGATGATAAGCGAGGGGTCGAGGGTAGCAGCTTGCTGAGGTAGCGAGGCCACCTTATTATAATGGGAGAATGTGGCGCCATTGTTGCCCACCACGTGGTAGAACAGCCCTGGACGGTCGCCGCTCAATAGTGCCCCATAGAGCCATAGCGACGTGGGGTGGGAGAGGGAAAGGGTGACGCTCTCTTGCGGATCATAGATATCGACTCGCAGACGATTGGCGTCGAGGTCATGGGTGGTGAATGGCATCGCCACTCCTGCTATGTTCTTGACATTGGTCACCTTAAGATCTCCCTTATGGTAAAGCACTACGGAGGAGAAGGGGTTGTAGTCGTCGACCGCGACGGTAGCCACGGTTATCTCGGAGGTGGTCTTAAAAGGGGAGATGGCCACGCCTGTCAGTCCCATTTCACCCTTCCATGGCTGCTTGATGAGCTTGATGGACTCCCAATTGGCTGGCGAGCGGAAGAGATAGTCGTGAGGCTCATTGGTGGAGCTGAGTTTGAGGGGCGCTATTAGGCCACGGCCGGCGTTGCCGTAAAGCAACTGCAGGCGTTGACGCACGTGGCCAGTAGCCACGTCGGCCTGTAGATGGCTGTCGCCGATGTGAAGTATCGACACCGGATTGGTAGTGGAGCGATAGAGCTTGCTGATGAGCTGGCTCCAGTCGGCGCCATTGAGAGTAATCTCGTTTTTCGCCGAGTGGATAAAGGTAGGGATGTTGACCATATCGTCTGCATCGATGAGGTCGGAAATCTCAATGTCGGGATTCTCACGCAGCTCTTGCTCGTCCTCGGTGGCTTCGTCGTCCAGTTGTTGGGGCTGTTGTCGAGGTTGCTCAGCAGCCTCGCACAGTGGCAGGCTGAGGACGCTTGGCGGGGTGAAGGCGCTGGTGAGGACGCCTATCAGCGTCATGAGGAGAAGGAGCGCTGACGAGTATAAGAGACGGTGTAGGAAGGTGTGTTTATTCATAATTAGTAAGAGCGTGGCGGAGAGCTTCATAGAAGGCTTGGGCAAGCTCTTGGCCACCTTTGTGGGTCATGTGGATATAGTCTTTGTTGGCGAGGCCGCGGCTTACCCAGTCGACAATGGCGTCTTGCCCTCCCTGAGCCTCGCGGGTGTCCCAGAAGAGACAATGGGCGCGGCGAGCGGCTGTGCGCTGCTCTTCAATCATATAGGCTACGCCCTCCATGGAGTGGACTTCGCCGTCGCGCTTCTCGCCGCGGTCGCCAATACCCATCAGCAGGATGTCGGCACGGGGATAACATTCCCTTACGTGGTCAATGACCTTGACGATGCGCTTGCCATAGGAGGAGAAGTTGCGCTGGCCGGGCGACATGGCGTTGATGCCAAACTCCAGGATGATAAGCTGATAGTCGACCCACTGGGCCATGTCTTGACAGAGCCGCGGATTGACTTGGGTGAGAGTGACTCCCGAGTAGCCGCGCGACGACATGCAGTCGAGCGCTACGCCCGTAGAATCGTTGAGCCACACCCCGAAGGCCACCAAGGAGGGGTCGCTACACTCCACGCCAAACGAGTTCCAGCCCACGCTGTCGGCCTTGAAGGTCAGCGCTTGAGGACCTACGGAGGCCGCAACGCTCTTGCTCACCTGGCGCTGTCGTGTGCCAGCGGCGCCAAGCGTCAGCTGGAGGTCGGCGCCATTGGGAGCTATGAACAGCACCTGCGACACGTCCCAACGGTCGAGGCGCGCTGGCGACTTCACGCCTTGGTAGGTGGCGGTGGCTGTGCCCTCGGGCTTATAATAGTGTTCGGCAAGGTCGATATAGGCAGCGTTGCGGCCGGCCGACTGCACGGTGAATTCTTGCCACCCTTCGCCCCCTTGCTTCACCGAGCGCCGAAAGCCCGGGAAGTCGGAGTGCATATTGACATACCCCACGCCGTGGCCTCCATACGTCTTTTGAAGAAGGGCTCGGAGGTCTTGACAGAAGATGTCGCCCTCGATATAGCTATCGCCAATCACGGCTATGCGGGTCAAGCCCGAGCCAGAGAGCGAGGCAGCTGTATAGGCGAGTCCACGGCCATCGGTATAGTCCTCGATGACCACGAGGCCCGTGGCCTCATCGCGGGGGGCTTGGCGCGGAGGCAGAAGGCTGTCGGGGTAGGTGGTCGACTTTACGCGTAGAGCCGTGTAGGGATACTGCGATCGCTCAATGCTGTCGTTGCTGGAAGGGGCTGAGAGCGAGTCGGGGGTCCATTGGCTGGTGTCAACGGCTATGGAGTCGCTGTCGTCGTCGAGCAAGGCGGGGTCGAGCAGCTCGGCCTCTTGATTGACACGCGAGGACGTGGAGCGCTCCATAATGTCGGCGAGAAGATTAAAGTTGGTGAGCCGGCCCCCCGACATCTCTTCGAGTGGCAGCAGCGAGAGCAGCCCTACCACCACTACCGCTACGAAGACCACGAGAAAGGCACGCCCTGGGTCGTCGGGCCGAGGGGATTGACTCATTTATCAGAGACAAATTGGCCTGTGGAGATTTCCTTCAGGGAGGGATGCTCAAAGGTGTTGTCGCGGTTGAAGGCCTGGTAGAGAGGCCCTATCTTCATAGCGGCTTCGCGCCATTCGTCGGCAGCCACGCTTGTGGGCATTATGCCTCCGCCGCAGTAGATGTTGTAGAGGATATCTTGCTGCCCTTCGAAGGCCAGCAGAGCGCTACGCAGATTGACGTAGGCATTCACTTCTTGGCCATGCTTGTAGGCCAGAGTGCCTCCATAGCAATAACGTTCGTGGAGCTCGTAGGCCAGTATCTGCTCTTGGGCGTTGAAGTAGGGGAAACCATTCACTGCCGGCGTAGGAGCCAAGTTGTGGATGAGGTTAAACACGTCGACCTTCCCCTTGGCGCGTATCCGCTCGCATAGATGTTCCACGTCGCCGTAGCGTAGGGGCGTAGCGTCGTAAACCTCTGGATTAAGATTGGCGCGGAGGAGGGTAGCCATAATGTGGCCCGTCACCACATCGTGTTCTACGAGGTTTTTCTCGTCCCACGATGCTCCGCTGTCGCTGGCGGGACGTGTGCCAGCCAGCGACATGGTGGTGAGCTCCGAGGTAGAATAGTTGTAGTCAAGTAGCACCTCAGGAGTGGCTCCTATCCAAAGGCCAGTCTCTTGGGTGAAGTAGACAAAGCGAAAGGTGGAGGGAAAGGTGGTGAAACACTCTTGGATGATAGCGCTCAGAGGGCGCGACGTGTGGCCGGCTACGACACGCGACAGGACGGTCTTGGCGCCCTCACGCTTGTTGGCCGTAGTGATTTCATGCACCTGCACATAGTAGGCCGGATAAGGCGTAGAATATTCTTGTGGCCCGAGGTCGGCCTCTGGAAAAGGCTTGGTGGAGCTTGGGAGGTCGAGGATCTCGCGAGCCGAGAGCGATGCCTCTATCCCCACCATATAAGGAGGGTCAAACTGGTCAAAATTGGTGATAGCCAATCCTTCCCAATCGGGATTGGTCTCTACGTCTATCTTATTGATGGGATTGTCGGGGTCGGGTAGCGAGGCGAAGAAGGTCATGTGGCGTTCGCCAGGAGCCACTAAGGCCGCAAAGGGTATGTTGAGCGAGCAGCAACGGTCGATAGCTGCTGTCACTGTGGGGTCAATATCAAGGGTATAGGTCATCGTGGATGAGAGTAGGTCAAGAAAGGTCGGCCACCACTTCGCCTTCGAGCTCGAAGGGATAGGCAGCCGTGATGTGGATATCGTAAAAGTGGCCCTTCTTCAGGGGCTGGGTTTTCTTTATAAGCACCTCGGGGTCAACCTCTGGCGAGTCGTACTGGGTGCGCCCAACGTAATGCTCCGCCTCCTCGCGGTCGATGATGACGCGCTGCTGGGTGCCTACCTTCTGCTGCTGCAGCTCGAGGGCTATCTCCTCTTGGAGAGCCATCAAGCGGTCGAGGCGCTCCTGCTTCACCTCCGGCGCTACATCGTCGGGGAAATGCTTGGCGGCATACGTGTCTTCCTCCTCCGAGTAGGCAAAGGCTCCCATGCGCTCAAAGCGTTGCTCGGCCACGAAGTCGAGGAGCTGCTGGAAGTCGGCCTCGGTCTCGCCGGGGAAGCCTACCATGAGGGTGGTGCGCAGATGGATGCCTGGCACCCGGCGACGTATCTCGCTGAGCAGCTGACGCGTCTCGTCGGCGGTGATATGCCGGCGCATACGCTCAAGCACTGGGTCGGAGATGTGCTGAAGGGCTATGTCGAGATAGCGACACACGTTGGGGTGGCGGGCCATCACGTCGAGCAGGTCGAGCGGAAAGCCTGTAGGGTAGGCATAATGGAGGCGAATCCACTCCACGCCCTCCACCTGAGCCATCTTGTCGACAAGCTCGGCTATCGCGGGGCGACCGTAAAGGTCGAGGCCATAGCCCGTGAGGTCCTGGGCAATGACGTTGAGCTCTTTCACTCCGCGGCTCACGAGCATCTTCACCTCCTCCACTATCTCCTCGATAGGCCGAGAGCGATAACGGCCAGTGATGAGAGGGATGGCGCAGAAAGCGCAGAAGCGGTTGCAGCCCTCCGATATCTTCAGGTAGGCATGGTGGCGCGGCGTGGTGATGACGCGGTCGTAGGGAGCCGTGGCGGGATATTTGTGTGCCAGATGGCTCACAAGGCCTGTCCACGACGTCTTGCCATACCATCCATCAACCTCGGGTATCTCCGCTGGTAGCTCCTTGGCATAGCGTTCTGACAGGCAGCCCATTACGTATAGCTCATCAATCTTGCCATGGCGCTTTGCTTCTACCCATTCGAGGATAGTGTTGATTGACTCCTCCTTGGCATCGCCAATAAATCCGCAGGTGTTGATCACCACTATTGAGTGGCGACCTGGGCGCTCAGCCTCGTGGACCACCTTTAGCCCAGCGTCGGCAAGCATTTTCATTAGGCGCTCCGAGTCGACAAGGTTTTTAGAGCAGCCGAGCGAGATGACGTTGACAGTGCGTCGCGATGGCTCCATCATTTGTTGCCAAAGAGCGAATCGACAAATTCGCGCTTGTGAAACACCTGCAGGTCGTCGATGCCTTCGCCCAGCCCTATATATTTCACCGGTATCTGGAATTGGTCGCTGATGCCTATCACCACACCTCCCTTGGCTGTCCCGTCGAGCTTGGTGATGGCCAGTTGGTTGACCTTGGTGGCAGCCACAAACTGGCGTGCCTGCTCAAAGGCGTTTTGGCCCGTGGAGCCGTCGAGCACGAGGAGCACTTCGTGGGGAGCGTCGGGCACCACCTTCTGCATCACGTTGCGTATCTTGGTGAGCTCGTCCATGAGGCCCTTCTTGTTGTGGAGACGTCCGGCGGTGTCGATGATAGCCACATCCACTCCGTTGGCTTTTGCACTCTGGAGGGTGTCAAAGGCCACGGCAGCCGGGTCGGCGCCGAGCTTCTGCTTCACGATAGGCACACCGGCGCGCTCGGCCCACACGTCGAGCTGCTCCACGGCGGCAGCGCGGAAGGTGTCGGCGGCACCGAGCATCACGCTATAGCCAGCCTTCTTGAATTGCGAGGCGAGTTTGCCGATAGTGGTGGTCTTGCCCACACCGTTGACGCCCACCACCATTATCACGTGGGGGCCATCTGTATGCTTGGGGAGGGTGAAGTCGGGGGCAGCTTCCTCGTCCTCGTCGCCCACCAGCAGGTCGGTAATCTCCTGGCATAGCAGGTCGTTGAGCTCGGAGGTGCTGACATACTTGTCGCGCGCCACGCGTTGCTGCAGGCGCTCAATGATTTTTAGCGTAGTATCTACCCCCACGTCGGAGGTGATGAATATTTCTTCGAGATTGTCAAGAAAATCGTCGTCGATAGTCTTCTTGCCCGCCAAGGCGCGGGTAATCTTGCTGAACACACCCTCTTTGGTGCGCTCAAGCCCCTTGTCGAGTGTCTTTTTTTTCTCCTTGGAGAAGAAGTTGAAAAAGCCCATAAAAATGAGTTTAAGTAGGTTTCAATCTGCAAAATTACTACTTCTGGTCGACTTGGCCAAGCTTTTCTTCGCTAATCACGAGCAGGGCGTCGCCGGGGAGGAGCTCCACAGTGCCGTTGGGGACTATATGCTGATTGCCGCGCTTGATCATCATCACCAGCTGGCCAGCAGGCAGGTGCATGTCGCGCAGCGTGTTGCCGTTGGCCAGATGGCTCGGGGTGAGCACTATGGCTGAGAGCGAGGTGGGGAGGTCGTCGGCGAGTTCTACGCCAAAGTCGCTGGTGTCGGTTTCGGGAGCTTGGGTGAGGCGCAGACGCTTGGCGGCGCTAATCACCGTGGTGCCCTGAATCATCAATGACAGTAGGGTCACGAAGAAGACGATATTAAATATCTGGCCGGCACCCTCCACATGGGCTATCACTGGATAGGTGGCAAAGATGATGGGCACAGCGCCGCGAAGGCCCACCCACGACACGAAGTAGCGCGAGCGCATCGAGATCTTGCGGAAGGGGAGCAGACAGGCCAAGACGCTCAGCGGGCGCCCTAGGACTATCATAAACACGCCTATCAGCACTGAAACCACTGCCACATCGAGCATCTCGCGGGGATTGACCAGCAATCCGAGCATAAGGAACATCACTATCTGGCTCAGCCAACTCATGCCGCTCATAAACTTGGAGATGCCGCGGCGCGAAGGCACATTGATGTTGCCCAGCACGATGCCGCAGAGGTATACCGAGAGGTAGCCGTTGCCCTGGAGCTGCGTGGAGATGGCAAAGGTCAAGAATACGGCGCCGAGGGTCAGGATGGAGATCATCGAGGCTGCTTGGTCGGAGTCCTCCTGCGCCTTGCTGTCGGCACCCATTCGGCGATAGCGCTGGATGAGCCACAGCGTGAGGCGTCCCATGCCGAGGCCCACGGCTGTGCCGATGCCAAATTGCAATACGAGTTGCCACAGCACGGTGCCCACAGATAGGGAGCCTCCGAGCTGGATGGTCTCTATCAAGATAATGGTGAGCATGTAGGCCATAGGGTCGTTGGAACCGCTCTCCAGTTCAAGCATGGGACGGAGGTTTTGTTTGAGGCCCATCTTCTGCGAGCCGAGGATGCCAAACACCGAGGCCGAGTCGGTCGACGACATCGTGGCCGCCAGCAGCAGCGAGGGGAGGAAGGCAAAGTGGATGTTGGTCCACGACATGCCGGAGAGCCACCATACGAAGAGGCCAGTAAATAGCGCCGTGAGCAGGACTCCCACGGTCGACAGCACAAGTCCCGGTCCCAGTACTGGCTTAATGGCAGAGAGCTTGGTGTCGAAGCCGCCAGAGAAGAGGATGATACACAAGGCTATCATGCCGATAAACTGGGCGGTATGCATGTCGCTAAACTGAATGCCCAGCCCGTCGGTGCCAAACCCCATACCCACAAGCAAGAACACCAACAGGACCGGAAGGCCTATCCTGTAGCTCGTCTTGCCTATCAACACGCCTGCCATTAGCAAGGCAGATCCTATCAAAAGTATATTTTCAGAAGTGATGACGTTCATGCCCACAAATTTAATAAATCTTTCCCATATCTACAACACAGCCCCCACGCCCTTTGGTTCAATACCGAAATATTGCGTTGCTTCTTTGCGCGAAAAGAGTTATCTTTGCTCAACGTCATCCATCTTGACGATGAGAAGGTGAAGGCCATACGCTCGGTGTTGGCCGAGGTATATTCACCGTTGAAGGATTGCGACCCGTGGCTCCGCTTCGTTTTTATCACGGGCGTCACCAAGTTTTCGCAGATGAGCATCTTCAGCGCCCTCAACAATCTCAAAGATGTCAGCATGTTGCCACGTTTTGCAAGCCTCTGCGGCATCACGCTTGAGGAGATGCTTGAGCAACTAAGGTTAGATATCAAGATGTTGGCTGATGCTTGTGGGCTTTCTTATGAGGCAACCGTGGAGAAATTGCGCTTCTACTACGATGGGTATGCTTTTAGTCGCAATTCTCCAGAGATATTCAATCCCTTTAGTGTGCTCAACTGTCTTGACGACCAAGAATTTAAGCCTTACTGGTTCTCCACTGGCACCCCTACCTATCTGATAGAAATGATGCGAAAGTATCCTTTCATTCCCTCCCAATTTGAGGATATAGAAGCGCATTCTTCATACTTTTATAGTGCCACTGACGAAGTAACAAACATTCTTCCTTTATTGTACCAAAGTGGTTGTATGACTATCAAAGGCTATGACTCTACACTGCAAATTTATACACTGGGCGTACCCAATCAGGAAGTGAGAACAGGTCTAATGGAAACTCTCCTTCCAAATTATGTACAGAATCATTAGGATGCCCCTCTTCTAAAATGAAGGTAGGACTCAACTTCTCCACCACCTCCCGCACCCTTACCGGGTGGGCAATCGAGAGATAACTTTTGCAGTACGGCGGAGGGCCGTTGCACTGCGAAAGCTGCCAATATTCAATACTTTAAGCCTTTTGTCACTAAAAAATTAACTACTTAATAAATTTTTCAGCAAAGTTAATAATTGTTTTGAAATCAGCAAATTGAAAATTGGGGATAAAGTAATTTTTATTCATGGATTTAACCTACTTCCATCTATTTCACTATGTAACAAATTAAATTTTAAGCTCTTAGTGAATCTTAGCTTAAATTTATTAAGTAGTAGATTTTTTAGTGGGAGCAGATAATAACCAATCATCCGTCCCTGACTTTTATAAAATATTGTCTGCCAAAATGTTATGCGTTTTGGCAGGATTAGTTGTATTGTCTATACGCTTACATAATCTCGTATGATGCGCAATGCACAATTATATATCGGGCGCGATCCTGAATCGCCCTCGCGGCTTTTGGCTTGGCTGACGGCTGATGGGCAACAACGATTGGCCGTAGTGGCTAACGATGGTGTGCCACAGACAGTGAGCCGTTGCATACCTAAGCAGTCCAAGGCCCACTGCCAGATAGCCTTTGACGACAATGGAGAAATGACCATCAGCCAATTGCGTGAGGGCAACGTGACGGCCGTAGATGGTCTACCCGTGGATAAGAAACATATCAATCCTCAAAGCCATATCACCCTTGGCCTCGATAATTACCCCCTTGATATGGCAGCGCTATTGCAACAGGCCGATAAAATGTATGCTGAGATACAGGCTGCTCTTCCTAAGGTCTATTCTATAAGCCATCTGCAAACTGTCTATGAGGCCTACGAAACAGGCCAGGAAACCATCCAACGTCGCCAGCAAGCGTTGGCCAAGCGCCGAATGTTGCCCATCATAATCTCAGGACTTTCCTCCGTGGCTGCTCCTTTGCTGGCTCTCCTTGTGGCATCCGCCACGCTTTATGCCACAGTTCCTTTCGCCGTTGGTTCGCTGCTAATCTATCTGCGCAATTATCGGGAGAAGGACACCAGCATCGAGGACCGCAAGCGCTTGGACAACGAGCTTTACGACACCTATGTATGCCCTAACCCCGACTGCAAACGCTTCTTGGGCAAACAACCCTATAAGCTCCTGCGCCAAGTGAAGAAATGCCCATATTGCGGAGCCGCCTTCAAATCGTGAACAACAAACTCTCTTAATACCATTTCTTAATGAAAACCGATAAATTACCCGAAAAGGAGAGAGAAGTCAAACGCTCTCCGAACTCTGCTCCAAGCCAAGAGACACTGGCCACAGGGGCAGGTGTAATAGTAGGCACTCTCGCCGGAGCTGCCACGGTAGATGCCGTAGTGGCTACCATAGTAGGTCCTCCCGAGGACATTACTCAGAAGGCCATGGAGGTGCTGAGTTATGCCTCTGAGACGGCTGACGATGGCACAGTGCGTGATGTGGCAGTGCTATCGGTCAACGGCACCACCACAATGATAATCGACGAGAACGGCGATGGTGTGGCCGATGTCATTGCTGCCGACCTCGATGGCGATGGCGTGATAAAGGACACCGACCATATGCGCCTCACTCAGCATATAGAGATGCAACAATATGAGAGCCTCTACATCTCCCAGCACGCGCAGGAGATGCAGGCTTATGAACAACCAGATTATACCAACGACGCTAACGTAGACGACTTTTTAGCATGAATACCAATCCTATCCAAGACGATGCCACTCAGCTGGCCAACGAATCGCATAAGAATGAGAAGCCTCGTGTAGAAGTGAAGACTCCAGAGGCCGCAACCACCAAGAAACTCGACCTCGAGGCTATGGCCGCCGAGGTTCAAAACCAGTCACAACCCCCACTCCCTCCGGGCCTTCCACCGATAGCTACGCCTTCCAAGAAAGTGAAGGGTGCGTTGTGGCGCAAAGTAAAGATAGGAGGCATTGTAGGCCTCGTATTTGGAGGCACGGCGGCTGCACTACGTGCGCTCTCCAGCGATGACCAGCCGGCTCTTATTGACGAGGGCGCCTTTGATGAATACTTCGATGATGAGCTCCTCGACGACGAAGCTATCGTCAACGATGACATGACTTTCTCGGAAGCATTTGCTGCAGCCCGCGAAGAGCTTGGCCCCGGCGGAGTTTTCCAATGGCACGGAGGAGCTTATGCCACCTATACCGCCGATGAGTGGGCGGCTCTCCACGAAGAGCTGCAGATAGAGGATGAGCCTATGGCTGAAGCGGCCATGACCGTAGAGGCCACTCTTGCAGATGAAACGGAAGGCGAGGCTGAGGAGGAAGCTGTGGACGATGATGAAGCCGGAGTATTCCAGGCTGCCACTGTAGGAGCTGCAGAGGCTGAAACCGAGGAAGAAGAAGCTGATAATGAAGTAGAGGCTGTGGCTGAAGATGCCCCTGAGGCTGAAGTAGTAGAGGCTCAACTTGACGAACCTGTGGCCACCGTAGTAGCTCAACCGTTAGATCCCATAGCAATGCCTGATGTGGCTCCGACCCTCGATTTGCCCCCCCTTGATGTCGATCCAAGCATCGTCACGGGACAAATTGAGGCAGTGGCTCCTTCCTTTGACCCCACCATCGAGCCAGAGCCTGAACGAATACATCTTCCCGGCTCGCTGGAGATCAACGACGACTTCTTTGTGGAAGGCGACGACACCGACTATCTTGTTGAGGAATGAGGCGCTGATTAAGGCAAAAGGCAAGAGTCAAAAGTCAAGAGGCAAAGGTGAAAAGGGCCATTTTGTTATTATTGGTGTGGCTACCGCTGTTGGCGATGGCCAAGGTCTATCTGGTGTCGGTGGGGGTGTCAACCTACCAAGACCCGTCGCGCAACCTCCTATTGCCCGAAAACGATGCCAAGACCATCACTTGGATCTATCGCAAGAACACTGAGGTGGAATATCGCCAGCTCCTCAACGAGAAGGCAACTGCTCAAAGCGTTATCGACGCCATGCATTCGGTCTATGCGAAGGCTGGCGCTGACGACATCGTGGTGTTTTTCTTTAGCGGCCATGGTTATCAAGGCGGTTTTCTGGCCTACGACAAGCCAATCAGCTACCGCCAGATACGCCGTGCCATGGCCTCGAGCAAATGTCCCAACAAAATGATATTTGCCGATGCATGCTATTCTGGGATGATACGCACGTCGGCCACCTCCGGTTCGAGCCACGACTCCTCGAGCGAAGATGAAGAGGCACAGAAAGCCAACGTGATGCTCTTCCTATCGAGTCGTAGCAACGAGACCTCGAGCGAACGCCGCGACATGAAGAATGGATTCTTCACCAGCTATCTACAGAAAGGGCTGCGTGGTGGCGCCGACTCCAATAAGGACCGCGTCATCACGGCTCGCGAACTCTACGACTATGTGTCGACGGGAGTGATAAAAATCTCAGGCAAGACGCAGCATCCAGTGATGTGGGGACGTTTTGCCGACGATATGCCCGTCATGAAATGGAAGAAAACGAAAAATAAGACAAAACAATAAAGAGCCTTTTCCTAAGGTGTCAACTTGCATAATATGGCTACCCAACCAATAAAACTGATATGTCCACGCGACGGAGCAATGATCTCTGTCCCCGACCAACCGGGGATAGAGAAGATGAGCATCATCTGCCCTGTATGCTCCACGCGTCAACCCTTCTCGGCCTATAAGCGCGTAGGCGCTACCGATGCCGAGACCCAACTCCCAGGAAAGGACCCACATTCCTCCTCCTCTTCTCCTTCCTCAAGCCAAGAAAGCGTAGGCGAATTGATTGACCAGCACTCAGGGAGAGTATATTCGTTGGTGGCGGGGCGCAACGTCGTGGGGCGCAAGGGCAATGGCTCCGAAGCCACTATCCAGATACCTTGCTCTACAAAGGCTATGAGCCGCGCTCACCTAACAATCGAGGTGAAAAAAGGGGCAGGCAATAGCCACACTTTCTATGCCTCGCTCTTTAAAGAGAAGGTCAACGACACGTTTATTAATAATATGAAGTTGGAGGCTGGCGACCGTGTAATCCTTCGTCCTCACGACATCATCAAGTTGCCAGAGATAACACTTCGCTTTGAAATCCCCGATGCCGATGCTACCGACGTATAACGATGGTCGAAGCCGTAAGTTTCAGTGAGATAGGGGAGCGCCCCCAGCAGGAAGATGCCCTGTGGCCCGCTCCGGGATGCGCCACGACTGCCGATCGAGTGTTCATCGTGTGTGATGGCATGGGAGGACATGAAGCGGGCGAGGTGGCAAGCCAGACGGTGTGCCAAGCCGTGAGCCAGTCGCTCCTGAAGCAACTCTCAGAGGCTGACGATGCTTATCAGCCACGAATGCTTACGGTGGCGCTCGACAAAGCTTTTACGGCTCTCGACGCTTGCCGTGGGAGTGGCTCTACCGCTGACCGGCGCATGGGCACCACCTTGGCGCTGCTCATCCTCTACGATGGTTGCCATCGAGCCACGATTGCTCATATCGGCGACAGCCGGGTGTATCATTTTCGCCCTGGACCTTCTCCGGCTCTTACACGCCTGCTCCATGTCACTGCTGATCATTCGCTTGTAGGTGTCTGGGTGGCGCAGGGTATTATGACTCCCGAGGAGGCTCGCCAGTCGCCCATGAAGAATGTCATCACCAAAGCCTTGCAGCCTGCTTTAGGTGCCGACCGTCCAGAGCCTACGGTCTACGACACAGGAGATATCGTCCCAGGCGACTACTTCTTTCTTTGTAGCGACGGCATGCTGGAGCATATCGATGATCAGCAACTATGCTTCTATTTCTCCGACCTCGCTGGCCAGTCGCCACTTGCCAAAGCCGCAAAACTCAAGCTCGCCACCCAAGGCAACCACGACAACCATAGCGCCATCTTAGTACTTATCACCGATGTCGATTCAAGGTAAACCAGTGGCCGTAAAGGGACAAGCATATCTTCCTGCTGGGCTTATACTCCAAGGTGGGAAGTATAGGATAGTACGCTTCATCAACAGTGGAGGCTTTGGCTGCACTTACGAGGCTGAGCACATAATGCTTGCCAAGCGCGTGGCCATCAAGGAATTCTTTGTCAAAGACTTCTGCAACCGCGATGAGACTACAGCCCATGTCACCGTAGGCACCCTGAGCAAGCGCGAACTCGTGGATCGTCTGCGCCAGAAGTTTGTCGACGAGGCCCGTGCCCTCTCGCGCCTTTCCCATCCAGGGATAGTGAGAGTGAGCGACGTCTTTGAGGAAAACGGAACGGCCTATTTCGTAATGGATTATATCGAAGGCCTGTCATTGAGCGATATCGTAGCCCATGAAGGTCAGTTGCCCGAATGGCGTGCCGTCAATTATATACGTCAAGTGGCCGAAGCCCTCAACTATGTTCATACCCACAATCGCCTTCATCTCGACGTAAAGCCAAGCAATATCCTCGTAGACTCCTCTGATCGCGCCGTGCTTATCGACTTCGGCGCCTCGAAGCAGTATGACGAGGTGAATGGCGAAAACACCTCCACGCTGATGGGCAAGACGCCCGGCTATGCGCCCCTGGAGCAGATGGCCAACGACGTAGGGCAGTTTCGTCCCTCGGTCGACATTTATGCTCTGGGCGCAACTTTTTATAAACTTCTGACAGGCTCCACTCCTCCAGCGTCTACTCTCTTAGCCTCTGGCACCCCTCTTCCTCCGCTGCCAGCAGCAACCTCATCCTCGGTGGTGAGAGCGATAGAGGCTGCCATGAATATCCGCAAGGAGGAGCGACCGCAGGATATCCCGTCGTTTCTCTCAATTCTTGACGGGGAGCAGGTAGTCAACGCCGTGGTGGTAGAAGGCTCTCATTCTAAAGCTATTGCTTCTGGAGAGCCTACCGAACAGACTGGTGTGTCGCTCACGGCCACAGATTTTGATGAGAATCAGATAGCCACTTCTGGAGCCTCCACGACCAAAGGCAGCCGGTGGTGGATATGGGCCGTTGCCGTTTTAGGGTGTATAGCCATAGCGGCTATTTCTTTCATCCTCTTTGGTGAAGGAGGCGACGATAATGGGCCTATCATGGTTAAGAACATGAAGTATGTCAACAGTCGCGGTGTAGCGTTTGTATATTCTGGAGAGTGTACGGCGGATAGCATTCCTCATGGCGAAGGTATAGGGAAGGGATATGATGGAGGAGGTCTCTATAAAGGACGTTATAGTCATGGCTTTCGCGAAGGAGAGTGTCACTACACCACCACCGACGGTGAGTTTAAAGGCTCATTTGCCAACGACATCATGAGCCAAGGACGCTTCACGTGGACAGATAGTGAGGCCAATGGCTCATATTACGAAGGGACTTTTGACAACGAAGAGAATTTTTATACCGGCACCTTCTACGATAGCGAGGGCCATGAGATAGCCCACTATTCCCATGGTGCCCTCATTGATTAAATGACGACTATGCAACGCTTACGACTAATATACCTCCTCGCGGTGATAGCGCTATTTACCTTCACAGCAGGAGCGCAAACCAAGAAACTTCCCTCGGAGGTGAAACATCGCATTGATTCTATAAAACATCAGGATAACCCCCAACCCTCTACTACTCAATCAGTCCCCCCAACTGTAAACGCCCAAGCTGCTCCTGCAATCAGATACAATCGTGTGGCTACTGGCACGGTAGAAGGCCATGAGTATGTTGACCTGGGCCTCGGCATCAAATGGGCCACGAGCAACGTTGGCGCTGCCAAGCCACAGGATATGGGGGCATATTATGCTTGGGGTGAGACCACGGTGAGCGCCGTGCCTTTCTTTCAGAACAGCAAGACGTGGCTCGAGGATTGCCCCGACTTCTCAGGCGATGAGGAGTACGACGCTGCTCGAGCTCTGTGGCATGGGGCGTGGCGACTCCCTACGCGCTGGGAGGTGGATGAGTTGCTCACACGCTGCCAGTGGATTTTCACCCGCGAAGAGGGCGTGTGGGGCTATCGTGTGATAGGCCCAAACCACAACTCCATCTTCCTCCCCGCTGCCGGCAATCTGCTGGGTCTGCCCGACGACAATGAAGTGTGGACCTCGGGGAGCTACTGGACTTCCTCGCCCGACGATGGTGGTAATGAGAACTCTTACTACCTGATGTTTAACGGCGACTCTTGGCAGCAAAGTCTTGGCAATCGCATGGTGGGGATGACCCTTCGCCCCGTATGTGATTAAATGTGTGATTAATATCAGATTAACCGTAAAAAATACCAATCTTATCAGAACCCCACCAACAAGTATGGGCCGATTATTATTTTCTCTCTGTCTGCTGACAGCTTATCTTGTCGGCAACTCGCAGTCAATGACTGTCAACGACTTTCAGCTACAGCCGCTTGACCAGACTGCTATCAATCCCGAAACGAGCCGAGTGGCGCCTCAGGACGGCCAGATAGCAGCTTTGATCAAGGTGGTGACCATCGATACGCTTTATCACTTCGACGGTGGCGCTCTCGGGCTTGTAGGCGAGCCTTTGGTAGAGCCAGGTGCTATTTGGGTTTACGTCCCAGCACGCTCTAAACAATTGACCATCGTCCATCCACGGTTTGGCACACTCTCCGACTACGTATACCCTGTCCCTATCGAAAGCGGCCGCACTTACTCCATGTATATCGACCCTGGGGTAGGGCGCTTTGTCAATATCAGCACATCGATGGTGCCTCGCTCCGTGGTGTATCTCGATGGGGATAGCATAGGCCTCTCGCCCATCTACCGCCAATATATCCCCTATGGCACCCACGAACTGAAAGCTTTCAACGCTCAGCGCCGTATGGAGGGCACACAACGACTCGATGTGACACGCGAGACTGGCGACCTTGCATGCGACATACCGATGATTGACCAGAGTGCTTACTTTGGCCGCGTGGAGATTACCACAGCCCCGCAAGCAGATATCTATCTCGACGACCATCTGCTGGGACGAGGCAAAGCCTCTGTAGAGCTGCGCGAAGGCGACTACACCGTGGAGACCCGCATGAAGGATGCCGACCCGGCACAAACACCCTTTAAGGTGGTGGCGCAGACCACAACACAGCTTGCGGCCACGGCGCCTACAGGACATGTGGGCTTTCTTAACATCACCTCTCGACCCTTCAACTCTCTCATCAGCGTGGAGGGCACTACAGTGGAAAGCGGCACCTCGCTGACACTCCCCGTGGGTAGATATCAGGCTACGATAGAGCATAAGGGATATGAATCGGCCACACGTGATTACACGGTGACGAATCGCCACACGACCACCGACACCGTCAGCCTTGTGCGCAAGCGTCTGTTCCACGCCGAAAGCTTCTACTTCGGAGTCAACTACACCTATACGAGTGGTAGCGGCGTGACGGGGCTTATTGGTGGCACTTATTGCAACGTAGACCTGCAGCTAAGCTACACCTTAGGCCTTGGCAAGACCGATCTCGTATATTTCTATACCTCCGGCGACAATAACACCTATCAAGGACGCGCCACCTACAAGTGTAACGCCTTTGCCGCAAAGGCTGGATATCAAGTGGTGCTGGCTTCGCAGGCTGCCCTTACGCCACAGCTTGGCTACCTTTGCCAGACGTTGAGCGCCAGCGTTGAGGATGGGTCGCTGAGCGACGTCGGCAGCAAGTATTGCCACTCGCTGACCATCGGTGCCAAGATGCTTTACTCCCCCGTAGAGCATCTCTGCCTCTACGTGTGCCCAGAGTATGGTGTGGCGTTGACATCCGACGCCGACTATGACCGCGTGTCCGATCTCACCTCGGTGACCCGCGGTGGTTTCGGAGTGCATGTGGGTCTTGTGTTTAACTTTTAATCTTCTTGTACGATGAAATATTCACACGGTTTTTCGGCCCTCCTCTCCTCGCTGGTGCTCATAGCTGCCACGCTCTCCTGCACCAGCGACGAGATGGACTATCTCGTAGAAAAGAATCTACTTTCGACCTATCCTTCTTCCAACACCGTTGGTAGTTCGGCTGGGTCATTCAGCCTCCAGCTTACGGCCACAGGCCAATGGTCGATATCCACCAACAGCAGCACGTGGGTAACGGCTTCGCCAACCAGCGGCACGGGCTCGCCCGATGGAGGAGTTGCGATATCTTACCTCGCCAACACATCGGCCTCTGACTCGCGCGAGGCCACGTTGATCATCACCAGTGGCGACATACGCCAGACCATCACCCTGACGCAAGACCCTGCGGGCATCACGTTTGAGACAGGGCGCAATAGCTTCACCCTGGCAAGTTCGGCTACTTCCGACACTACCAGAGTGACGACCAACGTAGCTTGGGCGGTGGAGAAATGCACCGACACTGACGGCAACGACGTCGGTTGGCTCAGCGCTGCCAAGCAGTCAAACGACGACAACATTCTGGTAATCTCGGCCACGGCCAACACCACGCCCAACGACCGCGAAGGCCACGTGTATCTGCAATACAATGGTTCGCAGCAGCGTATCCTTCTCGTGAAGCAGACGGCAGGGAGCGGATATATCAATATCGAGCCAGAGGATGGCTTCAGCTGCAGTGGCAACGAAGAGACCCTAACGCTCTCCATCAAGAGCAACGTCGGTTGGACGGTGTCGCTCACCGAGGTTTCCAATCCCGAATGGGTGACTCTGGAACCGACGAGCGGCACAGGCGACGGCGAAGTGAAGATTACCGTGGCCAAGAACACCACGGGCGAGGTGCGCACCAAGAATATAAAGATACAGGCCGACGACTCGTTGGTGGAGGCAAAGACCATCACCATCACGCAGGCCGATCCTAACGCGCAGCTCTCAGTGCTGACCCGCTCGCTTGACTTCACTCAGGAGAGCGCGTCTAAGGAGATATTTGTGGTGGCCAAGGGCGAATGGAGGGTTACGGTCAACGATGAGGCCAGCCAGTGGTGTAGCGTTGACAGTCAGGATCGCGAGGCTGCTCCCACGGGTGCCAGCGTGGAGGTGTCGGTGACGGCCAACGCCACGGGCGCTTCGCGTGAGGCGGTCGTAATGGTTGCCTTGCTCGATGGTTCTGCCAGCCAGGAGGTGAAGGTGACGCAGACGAGCTCCGCCTTCGCAGTGTCGCCCACCGAGCTTAGCTTTGCCTACAACTCTACCGAGGCGCAGGAAGTGATGGTGACGGCCAGCTCAACCGACTGGACCGCCACGCCCTCCGACAATTGGATCAAGGTGCGTGAGGGCAAGACCACCGTGGAAGTATCCGTTTCTGAGAATACTTCTGGCGAAGCCCGCACCGGCTACGTCTACGTAGACTTCACCGTCGGCGACGAGACCATCCGCGAGACCATCACCGTCAACCAAGAAGCCCTCGTAGTGTTCGAGCTTAGCACCGAGGAAATCACTTTTGGTTTTGATGATTCAGCCACAATTTATCTCCTATCCTCCTCGGCTTGGACGGTAACTTCATATCCAAGTGATTGGTTGGTTGTCACACCAACCTCTGGCTCAGGGAGCCTCAACGAACCAGGAGAAGCCATTAGAATATATCCTGCATATACTGCTGGCTTAGAAACATTGTCAGGGGAAGTTGTATTCGAGTCTGCCACAGGACAGAGGGCAGTTTGTGCTGTGAGTCAACCAGCGGTAGATGTCCCTGAGGTAACATTAACAGCGGTCGGAGGCCATAAAAAGATTACGTGTAATGGTACTGTTACCGCTTCTCAAGAGGTGTCTTCTGTGAGAATTTTGTGTTCGGATGTGAATAATCCCCCTACCGAAGATGATTTTTGGGCAAATACAGCAGTTTCCTCTTCCAATACATTTTCCTATACTATATCGGATTTGAAAGATACTACAACCTATTATATAAGGGTGGCTGCTTCGTTGGATAGGCATAATGATGTGACTGGATACAGTAATGTTGAGATAGCTACAACCGAGTTTGGCCATTGGGTTTCATTAGGCACACCTCAAATAGTTGAAAGTACCCTTACCAACAGGAGCGTGAGTATCACCACAGCTTTTACTACTAACATATCTGCTATAGATGAAATCTATGGAGATTATGTTGTCACGAGTGATACAGGGGATATTAAATATTTTGAGGGTTCCATTGCTAATGGTTACCTTACTTCTAACATTACTGGTCTCACTCCTGGCTCTAAGTATAGAATATATGCTTCACTTTTTTATGAAGATCCTATTTACGATGAAACCATTAGTGACACTTCTGAAACTATAGAGGTGACCACTACCTCCTACAATATCCCCTCTGAGGGCGATAACCCAACCCCTGAAATTTAATCCAATTCTAAATAAAAAGTATATGAAAAAAGCAATATTTCTATTAGTGGTCTTGCTGATGACCAGCATTCAATCATTTTCTCTTGGGAAAAACAAGGCTTATATTATCCATGAGAATAATATATACACCTTTGACGGAATAATTGAAGCCGCACAATCCGATGTATTTGTCCCTGGAGATACCATTTATCTTACAGAAGGAGTGTTTTCAGGTATACCATATAGTTATGTTATGGGTTCTTTTACAGTGAAGGGCCATGGACCAAATACGATAATTTCTAGTGATGTTAATCTCCATAATGAGTGTGCTTTTATTGGAGTGCAGTTTATTGGAGGTAGTGTAATATGCAACCTGAGTAATAATTGTTATTTCGAGAGCTGTAAGATAGAAGAACTTATATGCGATGATAATGTTGGAAGCCCCGAAAATATAGAAATCATCAATTGTCATATTACGACATTGCGGGCCAGCATGGCGGGCAGTGGACTGGTGACCAATAGCAAGATTAACAATATGTACACTTCAAGTTCGGGCTATGCAACCTCGTGGATTTTTGAAAACTGCAATATTTCCTACATGACTACCAGCTCTGGGGGCGCTGATTATGTTGTCTTTAACAATTGTATCATTGAGACTCCAATCAAACTTGACGGAGCTACTTATAATCAATGCTTGATAGGAGAATCTGATCCATTGCCAGCCAATATATTTTTAGACTGCCGCTGCATAGACGGCCAGGTGTTGAACGATGATTTGGACAATAGCTCAGATTATACAGAATATGGTGTTTCCGCCAGCGGACTACCCTACTCTTTGATTCCATCGGGTCCCGTCATCCAAGACACAGACATCAGCATCGATTATGAGAATCAAGTACTAAAGGTGACACTTAGCTTTGACTCAGAATCCATAGGTCAATAACGCTCTCTTGTTATGCAGCGATTATTTTTATTTAGTCTTTTTGGGGCAGTTGCACTTGCCACTATAGCGGCTCCCGTCACTCTGCGCTGCTGGATTGACAATGATACGGCCAACTCCATAGTAACGCAGACCACCACTTCAGAGGTGGATTTGCAACTCGATGTGTCAGATGTTGCCGCTGGGTTGCATTTTCTCAACATCCTTGGCAAGGGAGATGTGACTACCGCACCTTATCGTTATGCTTTCCTAAAGACCGAAAACCTTGCTGGCTCTACTTTCCAATACTGGATAGACGACCAGATAGATGAGGTCTCGGAAGTGACACGCTCAGCCACGCAAGTGGCATTCAACCTTCCCTTGTCTAACATAGGTGAGGGGATACATTACCTCACTGTGTGCCATCGCGACCGTTACGGCCGCAGCCTTGGGGTGAACAGATATCCTTTCTATGTTGCAAGCTTTGGCGCTGGCAACAATCAGATACTTGGATATCGATATACCTTTGACTTGGAGGAAGATGCAACCTCGTTTACCTATGCCAATTATGACGGGAAGCAACCGCTGGTTATCCCTGTCCCTGAGGGGGGTACAATTGTATCCTCATCTCTGACATTTGGCAACGAAGATGTGATATATTACCGTCAGGGCAATATCCACTTCGCTATTCAGTATCAGAGCCTTACTGGCGACTGGAGCCCTGTGGAATCACTTGACAGCGTGTCGGATCGTCAAAGTGTTCACCCCTATCGTTTAATGAACGTGGGCCAAAAAGACACGAATATTGCCATAGACGCAGGCTCAATTGAAGCCCTTCACCTCAATATTCCCAATGAGGGGGTTTATTATCTTCGGCTTAGCCAGGAGTTGCCTATGAGAGTGTATTCCGATGATTTCTCGTTAATAGAGAAGGTAGAAGGATCGGATAAATATCGCCTTGCCAAGACGCAGGATACGCCAGATGATTACTATGTGATCCTCCATAACAACTCCTTGGCTGAAATAAATGACCTTACTGCTGAACTTTCACAACCTTACTATTTCGATGGCCTCAACTTGTACGTCAGCGAAGAAGGTCAGGTGGAGATGGCGATGGCCGACTACGATGGTTTGGCCTTGGTGAAGAAAGTAATAGCAGAAGGCCCTTTAAGCAAGGCTGACCTTGATTACTTTAACCCGGATAATCTTCCTGCGCTGGAGTACCTCAACTTGGAGAAGATCACGGTTGCCGATGGCGCTTTTTACAACTGGACGGCTTTGAGCAATTCGCAGACACTAATGGTGTTGGAAATGCCCTCTGATATCACCAACGCAGCCTTCCAAGAGAATGGCTTGTATGGCTCAAACATCTTTGATAACAATCCAATGTTGTGTGCTTTAAGATGGTGGGCATCTATGGATGTGCCTTCAGTAGTTGTGGGTGGAATTAATAATCCAAATCTTCTCCTCTACTGCTCAAATTCCCGCTACGCCTTGGATATGGACATCCAAAATATTGTAGTATTACCTCCTGGAAGTTCTGCCGGGCAGATAGTTCTTACTGATGGATATCCTTTCTATTGCCCTTATGGCTTTTATGCCTATTCCATAACCTACGACCATATATTTACGATGCCTACTATAATTGGTGAGGCAGCTGGTTGGGAGACAATATCTCTTCCATTTGATGTGCAGAAGATAATACATAGTGAAAATGGAAATATTTTGCCATTTTCTGCGGGTTTGTCCTCAGCTAGTAAACCTTTTTGGCTCTTCTCTATGGATAGTTCTGGATTTGTCTCAAGTGGAAGTATTAAAGAGTATAAGCCATACATTATCAGTATGCCCAACAATGAAGAGTATGAGGACGATTATAATTTAGCAGGATTGGTGACGTTCTACTCACAAAATATCAATATACATGCTACCGAACCTTCATCAGTCTACAATTCTCTCGCTGACGTGACTTTTGTCCCAACAACTCTCCCGGTGGCTCAGGCCGACAGTGTCTACACCATCAACAAGACGATGGCAAGCAGGGCTGGAGAGCATGCTGGTTCGCTTTTCGAGGCAAACGTGCGCGATGTGGAGCCGTTTGAGGCTTACCTTACTTCCAACGCCCTTTCGCCGCTCAGCTATTATTCGCTACGCGACCTTGGCCTCGATGTATCGGCCATCTCCGACATTCGTGGTGATGAGCGGCTTGAGGTGTGGGCCGACGGATTGACCATCTGCCTCCGCTCTTCGGAGCCGATGACTGTGAGCGTCTACAACGTCCAAGGCGTGACCATAAAGACGGCCACCATCTCCACTGGCACTACTCGCCTCGAAGGCTTCCTCCCCGGCCTCTACATCGTAGCTGGCCACAAAATATTATTGCAATAAATCAATCGTTTTGAAACACATCTTATTATTTTTGCTGATGGCAGTGGCAGGAGCCGCTGCCATCAGTGCTAAAACTGACCCTCTTCAGGCTAAGGTGGCCGACATGGTGCGCTCAGGTCAGCGCGCTGCCCATAAGGCCAAGGTCGACGATGCCCTGCGCTACTATTACTGGGCATCGCTACTGCTCCAAACCCCCGAGGCTCCCGACTCGATGACCTTCAACCATCAAGGCACGATGGTGGAACTTAACTCATGGCTGCCGCAGCAGATATCTGCGTTGATGGACAGCGTGAAAGTGGCTGTGACGGAGGTCAACGACGATGAGGCAACGCTCTTTTTCACGTATTGTGGCAAGCCGGCCACTGGGCTCGACTTCGCCCTCTGGGATGGCACAGAGTGGGGCTTGCTTAACCATGCCAAGGACGGCACGGCGGCTATCCGCGTATCACCCGGCGTCGATGCTCGTGAGCTAAAACTGGAGCTGGAGTATCGCTATCGCAACGAGATGAAAATCGACTCGTTGCTGGCATTGCAACTGGCGCCAGTAGAGGATGTCAACTACGACGAGGCTACAAAACGTCTCTCTAAGGAGGCTGACCTGCGTCGCGCCGTCGACAAAAACGCGAGGCGCTTACAGCAGCAACTGGCCGAAGAGGCCGCCGACATCTCCATAGAGCCGCTCACCGACACCAAGCGCTACGACCGCTCTATCCACGCCATCATCGATTCGCTCTCAGGCCGCAAGTCGAAGGCCTCGCAACATCTGGCCTCACTCTTCACCCCTGAGGGGTATGAGATGATGCAACGACTGCTTCGCTATGGGCAGGCTCGACTGCTGGGAAATCAGGAATATGAATTTTATGATCTTGGTGGCGGAAGAGTGGTGTGTCGCAGCCTAAGGATGACCTTTTCGTTTCCCAACAACAAGAAGACCTTTACCGAGGATGTCACCTTCACTTTCAATGCCGATGGATTGATTGAATGTCTGGCCTTCGGGCTGGGTGCTGAGGCCAAGCGCGATGTGTTTAGTCTTGGAGGGTCGGTGTGGAAAGAGAAGTCGAAGATGGCTATTGTCACCTTCCTCGAAAACTACAAGACGGCATTTGCCCTCAAGCGCCTCGACTACGTGAGGAGCATCTTTGACGACAACGCCATTATCGTCGTGGGCCACGTGGTGAAGCCGGCGCAGACTATGAGCAACGATATGGGTGTCTACATGACGCGGGCCCAGGTGGAGAAGACCACGCTGACCAAGAGCCAATATCTGGAGCGTCTTGACCGTGTGTTCAACTCAAATGAATATATCAACATACGCTTTGCCAACAACGACGTGGTGCGCATGGGTAAGGGTGGCGAGTATTATACCATACAGATACGCCAGGATTACTATTCATCGTCGTATGGCGACACGGGCTACTTGATGCTGATGGTTGACCTCAACAATCCTGATGAGCCTGTAATCAAGGTGCGCACATGGCAACCCGAACGCAACCCAGCGCTCGTCAACGGCAACCTCCAGGCTGATGACCCCGATTATGGGCTCTTCTCCCCTGGCAACTTCAGATAAACTGGCTTACAGTCAGCGATACCCAAAGCTTGTAAGATAGGTGATTTCACAATTCAAGAGAGTTGGGGTTGAGCAAGAAATCATAAATACTAATAATAGTAATTCCTTGATTGTCATGACGTATATGTATGTCGTTGGCAGTGATAACTATTTTCTTGAACGAATCTCTTATATGGGATAAAGAGGCCATCTCTTGTTGTTTTTTTTCTGGGGAATTCATTTCATAGGACGCTTGTATATAATAGCGTCGACTTCCCAAGTGGCAAACGAAGTCAACTTCATATTGGCTTCGTTTTTTCTTACCTTCCTTATCTCGTTTTTCAACAGCAACAAATCCCACATCAACATTGTATCCACGAATACGCAGCTCGTTATAGATTATGTTTTCCATCAGGTGACCTTCATCAATTTGACTAAATCCCAATCTAGCGTTTCGAAGGCCAGTGTCAGAAAAATAATATTTATATGGAGTGTCAACATACCGTCTCCCCTTAACATCAAAGCGTTTGCTGCGTTCAATTATAAAGGCGTCCGTAAGGTGCTCAAGATAAATCTTCACTGTATCTGCTGTAAGAGAAGACTTATAAAGACTCTTAAAGGTATTGGCTATAGTACTAGGATTGGTAAGAGACCCTATGGAAGAGGCTACGATGTTTACCAAGTCGTCCATTTCACGATCTGTACGTAGTTTATGCCTTTCTTTTATGTCGCGTAAATAAGTTTCCTTCATCAAGTTGATCAAATAATTAACTTTTTGCTCTTCAGTGGGCTGCAACAATATTTGGGGTAATCCTCCGTAAATCATATACTCATCAAAGCCTTTTTGGCTTGAGCCGTCGTATACGCTCATAAACTCGCAAAAACTTAGAGGATAGATTTGAACTTCATCTCCGCGGCCACGAAATTCGGTTATAATATCTTTGGATAGATACTTCGCATTACTTCCCGTAACATATACATCTGTATTAGATAAAGATAGGATACCATTGATTACCTCTTCAAATTGTGGCACCAATTGAACTTCGTCCAGTAGCACATAATGCATGTCCTCCCCATTTATATGGGATTTTATGTATGCATATAAAATATCTGGGTTACGCAAGTTTCTATTGGCAAAGTCTTCCAAATTAAGGCAAATCAATTGTGAATCCTTAACGCCTTGCTTTTTTAGCCAGTCAACATACAAATTAAAAAGCAAATATGATTTGCCGCAACGGCGAATGCCTGTGATTACTTTAGCCATTCCATTATGCCTACGAGCTATCAGGCGTTGGAGATAAATGTTTCGTATTATTTTCATATAGCTATTCGATTTGAGTGGGTTTTGTCGCATTAAAATCGAATAGCAAAATTAGTTTAAATTTATTATACTTCCAATATCGTCTTTATAGTTCTTGTCCGCTCGATTCTACTGACAGAAAAAAAAGAACATCCATTTGGATTTTCTTACTGGAAAAG
>JAJBVL010000081.1 GCA_020859845.1 Bacteroidales bacterium | reverse complement strand
TCAAATTTTCTCAGGCTGCGTAACATTGTATATTTTTAATTTAAAGAACTACTTACAATTTGCTGTAAAACAACAGTTAGAATCACAAAACAATGCCTAATTGACTTAGTCCGCCTTGCCACCTGTAGAAGGAAGCGACGGACTTTTTTTATTCTCTCAAATATTTTCTTTACCTTTGCCGCAACCAATCGTATACATTCACTATAGTTAACCCCATATTCTACCATGACCGATCTCAAAGAGACCCTTCTCAACAAGAACGACTTAGTGCTGAAACTCGGAAAGGCAGCACGCGACTTCACGCGCCACGACATCATCCGCTACGTAGTGGAAGAGAAAATCGAGATGATCAACTTCATGTACCCAGCCGAAGATGGGCGCTTAAAGACCCTCAACTTCATTATCAACGATATGGCCTATCTGGAGTCAATTCTTTCTACAGGCGAACGTGTAGATGGCTCAAGCTTGTTTTCTTACATTGAGGCCAGCAGCAGCGACCTTTACGTATTGCCACGCTACCGCACAGCCTTTCGCGATCCCTTTGCCGAGATACCCACTGTCACTATGCTATGCTCTTTCTTCGACAAGGATGGCAATCCCCTGGAAAGCTCTCCAGAGCATATCCTTGACAAGGCTTGCCAAGCATTTCACGACGTCACAGGCATGGACTTCCAAGCCATGGGCGAACTCGAATTTTACGTCATCGCCCCGGACACAGGCTCTTTTCCAGCCACCGACCAAAGAGGATATCATGAGTCGGCTCCTTTCGCCAAGTTTAACGAGTTTCGCACCCGCTGCATGAGTTATATAGCGCAGACTGGTGGACGCATAAAGTATGGGCATAGCGAAGTGGGCAACTTCACCCTCGACTCCACAATCTACGAGCAAAACGAGATAGAATTTCTCCCCGTGGACGCTCGCGAGGCTGCCGACCAACTGGTGCTTGCCAAGTGGGTGATACGCAATCTGGGAGCTCAGATGGGCTACAACATCACCTTCGCACCTAAGATTACCACTGGCAAGGCTGGTTCGGGACTGCATATCCATATGAGGATAATGAAAGATGGCCACAACATGATGCTCGACGAGAATCTTGAGCTAAGCGCCACGGCACGTAAGGCTATCGCTGGCATGATGGAGCTGGCCGACGCTATCACAGCCTTTGGTAATACCAATCCCACGAGCTACTTCCGCCTCGTACCCCACCAAGAAGCGCCTACCAATATATGCTGGGGCGACCGCAATCGCTCAGTGTTGGTGCGTGTGCCTCTGGGCTGGACAGCCAAAGCCGATATGAGCGCCGTGGTCAACCCTCGCGAGGTGGCCGAGACACTCCCCAACGACAAGCAGACCGTAGAGATACGCTCGGCCGACGGTTCGGCCGACGTCTATCTGCTCATTGCAGCCCTCGCCGTGGCATGTCGTCATGGCTTCGAGCTCGAGAACGCTCTTGACATAGCCGCCAACACATATGTAAACGTAAATATCCACAAGGCCGAAAACGCCGACACGCTCAAGAAGCTTTCATGCCTCCCCACGTGCTGTGAGCAATCAGCCGAGCGGCTTAACGACAAGCGCCACATCTTCCAAAGCCGTGGTGTGTTTGCCCCGGCCACTATCGATGGCATGATAGCGCGCCTGAAGGCCTACAACGACTCCGAGCTTATTGCCCGAGCCAAGACGGATCCTGAGCTGATGCGCCAGCTCGTCGACAAGTATTTCTATTGCGGCTAATCATCACTGCTTTAAGGACCGAAGAGTAACAAAGAAACAAAAAAAGAAAGGTCGGTGCATGCATCTCTCACTAATGCTGCATCGGCCTTACTACTTTAATTGCTTAACACTTGAGTTAAGGTTGATGATGACGGGTTCACTGCCACTATTCTGCCCTGTGGGTCAACAAGGAAGGCACGTAAACCTCCGGCGAGATGATAATCTGCACTAATGCGAGATGCTTCGTCGCCAGTCACATAAAAATGCTTCTCCGCGCTAAGATTGTCTCTACGCACTATCTCACGAAAAAGGCGCTCGCTACGGTCCAGATTGACCGACAAGAGACAAAATCGTTTTCCTTCCAGAGACGATGTCTGGCTCAACTTGTCATACTCTGCTGCGGCTAAGCGGGATTGTGCATCGCTTGAAGCCCAAAAATTTAGCAGTACGTAGTTGCCTCTTAGTGCGGTGAGCGACACGCAGGTGTCGTTGCTCGTAAAGGAAAGGGCGGGAGCCTTGTAGCCATCGGCGGCCTCGTAGACTCGCTGGTTCATTGCCGACACTAAGCAAAGGAAAACGCCGAAGATAGCAATCATCGACAGAGTTTTCTTCATTGTAAATAAATATGGGTGAGACTTAATTTCACCGCCTAGGTCAAGCTGAGAGCAGCCGCCATGCGTCCAGTGAAACCGCCGATTTTCGGCGAAGCCCGTGTCGACTCTTCGGCACGGTATCTACAATAAAACGCTGCAAAGTTATAAAGTTTTCGCCAAATAGGCAACAGTTGGCCTTCTCCCAGCCCTTGCTTCAAGGGTATAGCCCCCTATTATCCCTCTAAAAAGCGCTTTAGCAAAGAGTTTTCGAAGAATGTTAATGTTTATCAATTTACCTTGCCCCATGTTAACCATCCCCCTATTTTGGGTTATACCGGGCTCTTTTCATGGTGGCAGGGTTGTCGTAAAACGCAGGAGCAAGGAGATCACTGCTTGCTATAGCCACCCCCTCTTTTTTTAGCAAACTCTGGATAATCTTATAAGCCACATAGCGCCCGGCACGCCCTGGAGCGTCATGATGGAGGATATAGGTGGAAGGCGCCGGGTCAAAGAGGCGCTCAATGTCCATATAATCTGATGAGCGCAGTAGCCCCTGCCCCACTATCGCTCCCCAGAGCTCTTGTTCATGCGCCTCCAGCCATTCCCATTCGGAGGGGGTGAAACCCATCACTTCCTGAGGTGACATCTCAGGGAAAAGTCTGCATAGCGCTTCCATCTTGGCCCCTTCCAAGATGAGGCGTTGCCTTATCTCTGGGCTATTGAGTGAAGCGCTATCAGCTTGTAGATATTTATCCACAGTATAAATGTCGATGAGGGCCTCTGCCACATCTACAGGCGCTCGCGATGGCTCCTTCAATCGGCGTCGATAAGGCTCGACGTGAGAATACCCCTCAAAGTCGCTGCCCAAATAATGATTGGAGGCTATGAGAAGCACTGAATCGTCGACCACATATAGGCTCTCGCTATAGGGCGACACCACTGCATACACGTGATTAGGTTTGGCCAGTGCGGGGAGTTGCTTGTCAAGATTGGCCCATAAAGTTTTAAGCTCAGCGCCAAGAGAAGTATCAAGAGTAGACCATCGATGCTTCACTTCTGGCGTGAACATCTCCACTGCCCTACTTTGGCTCCAAGCGTCGAGAAAGGCCGTGAGCGTCATCCCCTGTTGTCCATCACGGCGCGAGGGCGCCTGCTCTATGACCGCCTTGTAGGCTTTCAATCCAGGCTCCAAAGCCTGCATTGCCTCCTGACGGCCCACGGAGTCCATTCTTGGCCATTCAAAGCACACGAGATCAATGCGCCCCACTCCTCCACAGGCTTCAGAGGCCTCAGAGGCCTCTGAAGTGTCAGAGGCGATGGTCATTGCATTGTTGTGGCTACACGCCCCACACCCTAGCAACGCTAGGGCCATTACTGCTTGAATTAAATCTTTATGACTAATCATTTTGTGCTTATTACAGTGTATCTACCCACAAAAGTAGTAATAAATATCTACTTTTGTTGTCATATTTACCAACAATCTATCTGCCGCCACATCTTTCTATGGGATTTATTTAGTAACTTTGCGGTCAAAATCACATCTCTTCATAACCACATGACAATTAGACGAGCTTTAGGCCTCTGCTGGCTCCTGCTCACTTCTATATCTCTTTGGGCAAACGAGTTTGTCGTAGTGATTGATCCTGGCCATGGGGGCAAGGATGCAGGCGCTGTGGGGTCAAAAGCCAAAGAGAAGGATATCAACCTTGGAGTGGCGCTCCAACTGGGCGATCTTATCAAGAAAAACATGAAGGATGTGAAGGTGGTATACACTCGCTCCACCGATGTTTTCATCCCCCTGCAAGAGCGTGCTGATATCGCCAACCGCGCCTCTGGCGACCTCTTCATTTCTATCCACACCAACTCAGTTGATCTAAAGAGCCGCAATCGCTCCACAGCCGCTGGAGCATCGGTGTATACTCTTGGATTTAAGAAGAGCGAAGAGAATCTGGCCGTGGCTATGCGCGAAAACTCGGTGATAAAGCTCGAGGAGGATTACACCACCACCTATCAAGGTTTCGACCCTTCCTCGGCTGAGTCTTACATCATCTTCGAAATGAGCCAAAACATGCATATGGAGCAGAGCATTCAAGCTGCTATGGCTGTGCAAAACGAGCTAATATCCTCGGCCGGTCGCAAAGATCGAGGTGTGCGTCAGGCCAACTTCTGGGTGCTCTTCAAGACAGCCATGCCTTCAATGCTCATCGAACTCGACTTTATATCCAACCCCCAAAGCGAGAAGTATCTAGCATCGTCGGCAGGACAGAAGAGCCTCGCCAAAGCTATCTTCAACGGTGTAAAAGCCTACAAGACTTCTACCGAACGCCAAGGAGCCACATCTGCCACCGTGGCTCAGCGCTCATCAACTACGGCACCTCTTCAAGACAAAAAGGAGGCTCCAAGCAAAAGGACCTCCCCCTCCCAATCCTCTACTACGGCGTCCTCTTCTCCTACACCTAAAGGAGCCGTTGTCTACAAGATACAGTTTTTGACAGCCAAAGGCATCATTAACCAAGGCGACAGTCGCCTCAAGGGCCTGGCCCCTGTAGAGTATTATGTAGAAGGCAAGATATATAAATATACCTTCGGCGCCTATGCCTCAACAGCTGAAGCGCAGAAAGCGTTACCTAAGATAAGAAAGAAGTTTGCCGACGCATTTATTATAAAGACCGTCGACGGACAGCGTGTGAAATAACCCCCTACCACTCCCATTACCCTTATGAAAAAAAATTTTTCTAAAGAACTCATAATCGGTCTGACTGTACTGATCACTCTCTTGATACTCTTCTTTGGCATCGATTACCTCAAGGGCATCAACGTATTTAAAGCGGCCAACTACTATTATGCTTCTTACACCGACGTAGCTGGCCTTGCTCAGTCGGCGCCTGTGACCGTCAACGGTTTTAAAGTGGGCCTCGTCAGAGACATCTCCTACGAATACGACAATCCAGGCCACGTGAAGGTAGAGCTTAGCCTCGACCGCAAGCTAAAAGTGCCAAAGGGTACGGAAGCCGTGCTCGTCACCGACATGCTCGGCACCTCTTCCATCGAGCTTAAGATGGGAGTCGACCCCGATTACCACTCCGTAGGGGATTATCTCCAGGGAGTGACGGCCTCCGGCCTTATGGATGGCATATCCAACGACCTGATGCCATCTATTGCTTCAATAATGCCCAAGGTCGACTCGCTTCTCGTGGCTCTTACCACCATAGCCGCCGACCCCGCGCTTCTTTCAGCCGTGGAGCGTCTTGACAACGTTATGGCCAATCTTGAGGCTACCACCAAAAATGTTGCCACCCTGACGGCCGCCATGCCTTCGATGGCCACCGACGCACGCAATTCGCTCGCCAACGTAGAAGCCATCACCACCAACCTCACCTCCATCTCTGGCGACCTCGCTGTGGCCACCTCCCAACTCAAGGAAGTGCCCCTCGACTCTACACTTATGAACGTCTACGAGATAAGCCGCGAGCTAAGTCAACTCACAGCAGAGCTCAACAGCCCCAATTCCTCGCTGGGTCTTCTCATTCACGACCCAGGATTTTACCACAATCTAAATGCTGCTGTTGGGAGCTTAGACTCTCTCTTGATCGACGTCAAGAAAAATCCCAAGCGATATATCAGCATCAAGTTACTCTAACGCCTTATTCTCTGGCAGGGCCGTTATTTAGAATAATTCTAAATAACGGCCCTTTTCTTTTCCTTGTGTCTTGATGCCTATTGAATGTCATTTCCTCCTATCTTATAAAGGCTTTGCTCTACTAAGGGACAATAGGTGGCACCGCGTAGAAACTCCATAAACTTCTAATTGACAATTCATTAGCCCTCTTTCCTTGTGTATGTATCCTAAAAGGGTCATAAATGGCTGACTTTCAGTATAGTTGAAAAACATATAAAATTTCCAAAAAAAAATGCATTTGTTTTTAAAAAAAAATAGTCGGAATTTTGTTACTGAAAAGTAAAGCATACCCATATCATATCTACTATAGATGAATTCTACTCACAAGCAAATGTGGGAACAGTGTCTGAAGTTCTTTCAGGACAATATTCCCCCAGAGCAATACAATGCATGGTTCAAGCCCGTGGCCTCCCTCAGCTACGAGGAGGGGAGCCTCCATGTCCTTGTGCCCTCTCCTTTCTTTGTAGAGCAGCTTGAAGAGCGCTACATGAATCTCCTCTCCGCGGCCCTGCGCAAGGTCTACGGCGAAGGCACCCACCTCTACTACCATTTCAACCAGGTAAAGGATGACCCCTCTACGGCTGTCAGCATGGCCAGCGCACGCCCCACACAGGCGGTAAAGCCTCGCGTAGGAGCCTCATCCAACCCCTTCGAGCAGCAGGAGGTGCAGGAGATCGACCCCCAGCTCAACCCCCGCTATACGTTTGAGAACTATTGTGGCAGCCTGAGCAATCGTCTGGCTCGCTCTATTGGCGAAGCTATCGCCACCGATCCAAAGTGTAAGACCTACAACCCCCTCTTTATCTTTGGGCCTCCGGGAGTGGGCAAGACCCACCTTATACAAGCCATAGGCATACGCATCAAGGAGCGCAATCCACGCTCTAGGGTGCTCTATGTCACCGCACGCCTCTTCGAGAGCCAGTTTACCACTGCCCTACGTCAAAACAAGATCAACGACTTTCTCCATTTCTATCAGAGCATCGACGTGTTGATCCTCGACGACATCCAAGACCTCGTAGGGAAACAACAGACACAACGCACATTCTTCCATATCTTCAATCATCTACAGCTCAATCAGAAGCAGATTATCCTTTCAAGCGACTGCTGTCCTTCAAAGATGGAAGGAATGGAAGAACGCATGCTTCAGCGCTTCAAATGGGGAATGACGGCCGAGCTCGAAAAGCCCGACTTTAGTCTCCGCAAGGAGGTGCTCAAGCAGAAAGCAGAGCAAGACGGACTGGCTCTCCCTGCCGACGTTATTGACTTCATCGCCAACAACGTCACCGACAGCATACGCGAGCTGGAAGGCATCGTCGTGTCGCTTATCGCCCATTCCACCATCCTTGGCCACGATATCGACATTGAATTGGCCGAAAAGGTGCTCGGCAATGCTGTCAAGATCCACCGTAAGAGCATCAACTTTGAGATGATTACCCAGCAAGTGAGCGCTTACTACGACATCGAGCCCGACCAAATCTTCACCAAGAGCCGCAAGCGCGAGATATCCGACGCCCGTCAGATGGTGATGTTTATGGCCAAGAAGCATGCACAAATGCCACTTAAGGCCATCGGCACGCGTCTCTCACGCACTCATGCCACAGTCCTCTATGCATGTCGCAACATCGAAGAGCGCCTACCTCTCGAGAAAAAACTTCAAGAAGACGTCTCTAAAATCGAAAGCGCTCTGCTCCATTAAGCTCATGTGATGGTCTGAATTGGCCAAGAAGAGATACTTATAAGGTTGGAAAAGCGGCCTACGCCGCCTATCCGACCTTATTTCATAGCCTGTTGAGTTGTCAAATTCATCTCCTTTCCTTACCTCCCCATTTTGACTCTTTAGTTTTTTAAGAATAGAAGGCAAATAAAAGTTTTTGACAACTTCCTATGACTTTAACACTATACAAAAATCTAATATATAGCAGTTTAACATTTCATTTCTGACAACTTATCAACATTCTGCCCCTCCAAATTGTCTAATTTAATGCAATAGGATTTGCAACATCCAGAAAAAATGCTCAACTTTGCAGCATGATTTGTGATGCTTTGCTTTTCAATTCTTATTATTGCAACAAATCATAACTTTCTAACTGTTTATCAAACTTTTCCCTACCGTGGAAACTCCTATTTACAATTACGATGAGGCCCATAAGGCCTCGTTGGAATATTTCGAGGGCGATGAACTCGCCAGTCGTGTATGGGTCAGCAAATATGCTCTTAAGGACTCTTATGGCAACATCTATGAGCTAACCCCTGCCGACATGCACCGACGCCTTGCGAGCGAGATAGCCCGCATCGAGGCTCAGTACCCCAATCCCATGAGCCAAGATGACGTGTTCGAACTCCTTGACCACTTCCGTTACATCGTTCCCCAAGGGAGCCCCATGACGGGCATCGGCAACCACTTTCAGGTTAGCTCCCTGTCTAATTGCTTCGTCATCGGTCTTGATGGCAAGCCCGATTCTTATGGGGGCGTCATAAAGATTGACGAAGAGCAAGTGCAGCTCATGAAACGACGCGGCGGCGTAGGCCACGACCTCACTCATATCCGTCCAAAAGGCACCCCCGTAAAAAACTCGGCCCTGACATCAACGGGGCTGGTGCCATTTATGGAGCGTTACTCCAACTCAACTCGTGAGGTGGCCCAAGACGGTCGTCGCGGGGCTTTGATGCTAACTGTAGGCATCAAGCATCCCGACAGCGAATCCTTTATCGATGCTAAAATGACCGAAGGAAAGGTGACTGGAGCCAACGTCTCAGTGCGCATCGACGATGAGTTTATGAGGGCGGCTGCCGAAGGCAAAGAGTATATCCAGCAGTTCCCCACCGACAGTTCCAATCCATTAGTCACCAAGAGCATAGATGCTTCTAAGCTTTGGGGCAAGATAGTCCACAACGCTTGGAAGGCTGCCGAGCCAGGGGTGCTATTCTGGGACACCATCATTCGCGAATCGGTGCCCGACTGCTATGCCGACTTGGGATTTCAGACTATCTCCACCAATCCCTGTGGAGAGATACCTCTGTGCCCCTACGACAGTTGTCGTCTGCTGGCCATCAATCTTTACTCTTACGTCAAGAATCCTTTTACTCCCGATGCCTACTTTGACTACGAACTCTTTGCCCAGCATGTGCGCAAAGCACAGCGCATCATGGACGACATCATCGACCTCGAAAAGGAAAAGATACAGGCCATCTTGGCCAAAATCCACTCCGACCCTGAGACCGAGGAAGTAAAAGCCACAGAACTCAACCTTTGGGAAAAGATTCTCGCAAAGACCCTACGTGGACGTCGTACAGGAGTTGGCACCACCGCTGAGGGAGATATGCTGGCAGCATTAGGGCTGCGCTATGGCACCACCGAGGCCACCGACTTTTCAGAAGAAGTCCACAAGCAGTTGGCGCTGGCAGCCTACGGCTCATCAGTAGAGCTCGCCCGCGAGCGAGGCGCCTTTGAGATTTACGATAGCGAGCGCGAGAAGGATAATCCTTACATCAATCGTCTGCGCGAGGCCAGTCCTCAGCTTTATGACGACATGACCAAGTATGGCCGACGCAACATTGCCTGCCTTACCATAGCTCCTACTGGCACTACGAGCCTTATGACTCAGACCACCTCGGGTATAGAGCCAGTCTTTCTCCCCGTCTACAAACGCCGCCGTAAGGTCAACCCCAACGACACTGCTGTCCACGTTGACTTCGTTGACGAGAATGGCGATTCGTTTGAGGAGTATACTGTCTACCACCCCAAGTTTATCACCTGGATGAAGACCAATGGCATACCTGTCAAAGACGATTATACTCAGGACGAGCTTGACGACCTTGTCAAGCGCTCACCTTATTATAAAGCTACCTCCAACGACATCGATTGGATGGAGAAGGTAAGGATGCAAGGCAGAGTGCAGAAGTGGGTCGACCACTCTATCTCTGTCACCATCAACCTTCCCTCCACCGTCACCGAGGACCTCGTCAACAATCTCTACATGGAGGCTTGGAAGGCCGGGTGTAAAGGATGCACTGTGTATCGCGATGGCTCGCGTTCAGGAGTGTTGGTAGCCACCCAGAAAAAGAAGCAGGTGGCCCCTCCTGCCCCTCTGCCTATTACTACCGAGCTTGCTCCTCACGTAATGAAGCGACCCATAGAGCTCGACGCCGACGTGGTGCGCTTCCAAAACAACAAGGAGAAATGGATAGCCTTTGTAGGCCTCATCGACGAGAAGCCCTACGAGATCTTCACCGGTCTGGCCGACGATGATGATGGTATCTTCTGCCCCAAGTCGGTGACACGTGGCAAGATTATCAAGGCTGTCGACGAAAAAGGCAACAAGCGCTACGACTTCCAGTTTATCAACAAGCGCGGCTATAAGACAACCATCGAGGGACTTAGCGACAAGTTCAACCCCGAGTATTGGAACTACGCCAAGCTCATTTCGGGAGTGCTTCGCTACGGCATGCCTATCGACCAAGTGCTTAAGCTCGTCAGCGGCTTGGAGCTCGACAGCCAGTCGATCAACACGTGGAAGATGGGCGTGGAACGTGCTCTCAAGAAGTATCTTCCCAATGGCACCACTGCCAATGGTCAACGATGCCCCAACTGTGGACAGGAGACGCTCGTATATCAAGAGGGATGCCTCATATGCACCTCTTGTGGCACGTCGCGCTGCGGTTGAGACAAAACATATTGACCCGCTTCTGCGTTATTACCATAATAGATTAATCATTTTATCATACTTACTTTCTTTACCCTCCAGTACCAATATGAAAATTACCTTACAAGTGGAGTATCGCACCAACTGGGGTGAGGCTATCTATGTGGTAGGCTCACTACCACAGCTTGGCAGCGACAACGAAGACCACGCTCTCCCTCTGGAGCTCGAAGGCAACCAGCAATGGACTGTCACTTTTGAAGTTAGCCCAGCGCAAGCATGCTTCTCTTACCGCTACTTCATGAAGAATGACAATGGCTATGTTCGCCGCGAATGGGGTGCTCCTCATCGTATCGACGTATCGCCAAAGACACCAATAGTCAAGGTCTACGACCAGTGGCAGGATATGCCCTGGGATAAGCCTTACTATTCCTCAGCTTTTACCGATTGTATATGCAGCCGTCCCAACCGTTCAGCCTCTATCGCTGCGCGTCCTGGCACCCTCACCCTCGAGGTGCAGGCGCCGATGATTAAGGACGACGAGGCCCTTGCTATTAGCGGCAACGAGCCCGTGGTGGGCAACTGGGACACTCGCCACTGTGTGGTGATGAACGATGCCCAATTCCCTCGCTGGACCGTAGAGCTCCCTCTGGATAAGATACGTTTCCCGCTGGAGTATAAATTTCTCATCGTCAAGCGCGACGGGGGTGCCGTTGTGGCCTGGGAAGCCTCTGATAATCACCGTCTCAACATGGTTCCGTCCACCCACCATGAAGCCATCATTGTGGCAGGGCGTCGCTTTGCCTCTCCCCTTGAGCGCTGGCGTGGCGCCGGAGTGGCCATACCTGTGTTTGCCCTCCGCAGCAAGGATGATTTCGGTGTGGGCGACTTCATTGACCTAAAGCTCATGGCCGACTGGGCTGCAGAGACGGGGCAACGTTTCCTGCAGCTACTGCCTATCAACGACACGACCATGACCCACACATGGACCGATTCCTATCCCTATAACGCAAACTCCACATTCGCACTCCATCCAATGTATCTGCGTGTGCAGGATATGGGGCGCCTGGCCTCCGACGAACGAATGGCCTACTACGAGAAAGAGGCTCGCGAACTCAATAAGCTTGAAGAAATCGACTACGAGCGAGCCAACAATCTCAAGAACGCTTATACCCGCGAGCTCTTTGAGCAAGAGGGCGACAAGGTGATGGCAAGCCCAGAATTCAAGGCCTTTGTGGAGCGCAACCGCGATTGGCTTATCCCTTACGCCGCTTTCTGCACTCTCCGCGACAAGTATAACACCGCCGACCCGCAATTCTGGGGCGAATATGCTCATTATACCCCTGAGAAGGTGGCTAAGCTGGTTGAGGACGAGGCCAAGGAAATCGACTACGTATGCTATCTACAATACTTCCTCGACAAGCAAATGCGTGAAGTGGTCGACTATGCCCACTCCCTCGGTGTAGCCATCAAGGGCGACATACCTATCGGCATCTCACGCACATCTGTCGACGCTTGGATAATGCCTCAGCTCTTCAACCTGCAATGCTCGGCTGGCGCTCCCCCCGACGACTTCTCAGTGCTGGGCCAAAACTGGGGCTTCCCCACCTACAACTGGGAAGAGATGGCGCGCGACGGCTTTGCTTGGTGGAAGGCCCGATTCCGCAAGATGTCGGAGTATTTTGACGCCTACCGCATCGACCACGTGCTCGGTTTCTTCCGTATTTGGCAGATACCTCTCGATGCTCTCCACGGCCTTCTGGGAGCATTCAACCCAGCCCTGCCCTTCACTCCCGATGAACTTCGCTACAACTACGACTTCTGGCTCGACGTAGACCTCCAGACCACCCCCTTCATCATGGACTACTTCTTGGCCGACTTCTTTGGCGAGCATGTAGAGGAGGTGAAGCGGTCATTCCTGGTCGATGTGGGCTATGGCCGATATAAACTGCGTCCGGAGTATGACACTCAGCGCAAGGTGGCCGACTTCTTTGCCAACCTCCCCAAGGATGAGAAAAACACGCGCATCTGCAATGGCCTGCTTGGCCTCATTGACGATGTGCTATTCATCGAGGACCCCTATGAGAAAGGCAAATACCATCCCCGTATCTCGGCTCAGTTTACCTACATCTACCGCTCACTGACCGACTACGAACGCTGGTGCTTCAATCGTCTCTACAACGACTTCTACTACCATCGCCACAACGACTTCTGGTATGGCAAAGCCATGTGGAAGCTACCGCCTCTTATCGACGCTACCAATATGCTCGTATGCGCAGAGGACCTCGGCATGATCCCCGACTGTGTACCCGCAGTGATGCACGCTCTCGAGATCCTTTCGCTGGAGATACAGCGTATGCCCAAGGACCCCAAGGCTGCCTTTGGCGACACTTGGCATTACCCCTATCTCTCGGTGTGCACTACCTCTACCCACGATATGGGTGGCATACGCCAGTGGTGGGAAGAAAACCGTGAGAAGACGCAGCAATACTACAACCAGGTGCTTCACGAAGGAGGGGCTGCACCCTACTATGCCGAGCCTTGGATCTGCGAGAAGATTGTCGACCTTCATCTTAAGTCGCCATCCATGCTTTGCATCCTGCCCCTCCAAGACTGGCTCTCCATCGACGGCCACTTGCGCCGCGAAGATCCTCGCAAGGAGCAAATCAATGTCCCTGCCAATCCTCGCCACTATTGGCGTTACCGCATGCATCTCACTCTCGAAGACCTGCTTGCACAGGATGTCTTTACCACACGCCTGCGCGACATGATACTCTCTTCGGGACGCCACTAATCATTATGGTGCATAAGCAATAATATCAATGTCAGGAACTCCCCTTTAATGGCGGGTTCCTGACATTTTTCAGCTTTAAGGTGGCGCCGAAAACAAGTTTTTTTGATTATTTGTTGCAGATATGAATTAGGTTAGCTATATTCGCACGTTGAAAACCTACCTACTTTTTATTACCTAATCATCAACCCTTATTCTCGACATTTAACTCTACAATTATGGTATACAACTTTCGATTAGTTTCCGACGAGGTGGACAACTTCAGGCGTGAGATAAGTATCGACGCCGATGCTTCCTTCCTTGACCTGCGCAACGCTATCTGCAATGCCGTCAACTATGACAAAGGTCAGATGAACTCCTTCTTTCTCTGCGATGAAGGCTGGGAGAAAGGCAAGGAAATCACCCTGGAAGATATGGGCACCGATGCCTCTCAAGATGTCTACCTCATGGACGAATGTATCCTGAGCGACTATCTGGAGGATGAAGGACAGCGCTTGATTTTTGTCTTTGACTATATGACTGACCGCGCCTTCTTCCTCGAACTGAAGAAGACCATGCCTGGCAAGAGCTTGAAAGACCCCGTATGCACTGCCTCAATGGGCACTCCTCCACCACAGTTTGTCGACTTGAAAGACTTTGAAGCATCGCTCGACGCCAAGTCAACCAACTCATCTTCCGACACCGACCTCGATGAGGACTTCTATGGCTCTGACCAGTACAACGACGATGAGTTTGACGCCGATGCTTTCGACGAGATGAATCTCAATGAATAGCCCTAAAGTTTTCCCTTAATATACGCCATCATATCAGCCTGCACCTTGCTTCCGCCCATGCGGTTGAGAAGCCAGTAGAGGCCGATTCCCACCAATCCCTGCGCTGCCATCAGTAGCCAGGGATTTTCAATTATGCCAGCCAGCAACGTCATAGGCAGCATTACTACCAGAGTCTCGGCAAGATAAGGGATGTTATCGAAGCAAAACTCCCAGGCACTACGGCCTGCGATTCTCGCCCCTATAAAGAGCAGTGCCACCCAAGCCACGGCTGAAGCCACCACCTGTCCCACCACAAAGATTCTTACGCCTTCGGTAAAGTCGCTTGGCGAGCTGAGCGAGATGTAGGGCAACGTGAGAACGATGGCCACTACAGCCACTCCATCGCGTAGCAGTTCCGAAACCACAAGCAGCCGAGAGCGTCCTTTTGATAAAATATAGTTGGTATAGAGGCCCGAAAGCACCGTAAAGATACCCCGCAGGAGCAAAAGTTGAAAGAGGGCTATCGATGCATCCCACTTCTCGCCAAACAGGGCGTGAAAGATGGGGGTAGCCATCACCACCAGCATACCCACGGCAGGAAAGAGCAGATAAGCCGTGGAGCGATTCATCTTGGCCGTCGAGGAGGCAAAGCGCTCGCGGTCGTCTTGATATTGCGACAATACCGGGAGAAAAGAGGAGGTCAAGATAGCCGAAAGGCTTGAGATGCCCATCTTGCTCCATTTGTCGGCCTGGGTGTAATATCCCAGAGCCACCATGCCCACTCGGTTGCCTATAAAGAAAGAATAGATATTCTGAAAGAGAGTGTTGAGTGCAGAGCTCCCCATGACTCCCATCCCCACCCGGCCAAAGCTTTTGAGAGCCGGCCAAGAGAAGCGCCACGAGGGACGCCAGCCTCCAGTGAGCCACAATACAGCCGACTTCGTCCCCGACAATGCCACCGATTGCCACACTATGGCCCAAGCCCCATAGCCTGTCATGGCAAGCCATATCCCCACCAAAGCGCCTACGGCAAGCCCTAAAGAATTGCTCACGGCAATCATCTTCACCTCCATCCGCTTCATCAGTCGATTGGTCTGGACTATGGCCGTGGCGTTGAGGATAAAGGTCAGAAACATCACTCGGCTGAGGGGTATGAGCCTCTCATCGCCTTGATAACACCACGCTATAAGCGGAGCTCCTACCCAGAGAAGCAGGTAGATAGCTACAGCCATCCCTACGTTGAACCACAACACCGTGCTGTAATCCTCCTGCGTAGGAGCTTTGCGCTGTATCAACGCATACGAGAAACCACTATCCACAAAAAGCGAGGCAAAGGCCTGAAAGACAAGCAGTGCGCCCACCAGACCAAAGTCGGCCTGCGACAAAAGCCGAGCCAGGATTATCCCCGTCACAGCATAAAGCACCTGGGTCGACACCTTGTCGACCACATTCCATTTCAGCGTGCGGGCCACCCGCAGCTTCATATCATCGCTTCGCGGCTCGCTATCGCGCTTCATCCAGCGCCACCACCTTGATGCCGAGGCCTTTTTTCTTCACCTCTGGTGTCCCACGATAGTAGATAGTGCCGCTTCCAGCACTCATCGGCGAAACGCTCAATTTCACCTCTGGCCAGCAACTGATACTTCCTGTGCCCAGAAGCTTGGCTTTCACGTTTTGAGCTTTTAGGTCGTCGGCCTGGATGTTGCCCGAGCCGGTCATTGAGAGCTTGGCTTCAGTCGTTGTCCCGTAAAGCACCACCGTACCGTTGCCCGTGTCCAGCGACCCTTCAAGGGTAGTGGTCTCAACATTGCGCACCACCAGTCGGCCATTGCCTACCACCTTGGCCTTAAACTTTGGACCTGGGGCCACGCTAAGCACTCTTACCGTGGAGTCGCCATCGTTTTCCACATAGGTGAGATAAGAAGAATAGACGGTAACTGTGGGAAGACCTGTCTTGGGGGCCTCCGACGCAAGCCTCACGTTTAGTCTCCCCTTGCTGGGTTCAAACATTATGGCAGATGCCGTAGAGGCAGGAGCCACAAACACTGCTTTACCTGCCGAGTCGGGCATACACTTGTAATCCACGTTGACACCGTCGGTCACCTTTAGCTCGCTAAATTCCTTGACATCGAGCTCGTAGCGGCTTAGCGATTGCGCTCCAAGGGTCATCACGCCGAGCGCCATAAATATTGGGGCAATAAGTTGCTTCATATATCACATTGAGGGGTTTGAGAGTTATTGTCGTGCTGTATGCGCTCCTCTACCTGATCGAGGATTGCTGATAATTCTTCATATGTTGAGGCTCGCAGCATGGCTATGCGGGTGTCTCTAAAGTGAGGTATGCCTTTAAAGAGTGGCGAGGCGGCCAGATGGCGACGTATATGGAGGATGCCTCGATATTCATCAATGCGGGCGATGCTCTCGCGTATCTGTCGGCGTAGCAGACCCATCATTTCACCTACGCTCAAGGGGGGCAATTGTTGTCCGGTGGCCACCAGGCTTTTCATACCGCGAAACACCCATGGCGCGCCTATCGAAGCCCTCCCCACCATGATGCCATCTACGCCATAGCGATCAAAGGCCTCAAGCGCTTGCTCCGGAGCAGTGATATCGCCATTGCCTATCACTGGGATTTTTAGCCTTGGATTGGCTTTCACTTGTCCAATCATCTCCCAATCGGCCTCGCCCGTATACATCTGCGAGCGCGTGCGTCCATGGACGGTGAGGGCTTGGATGCCACAGTCTTGTAGACGCTCAGCCAGTTCGACAATGATTTTGCTATTATGGTCCCAGCCCAAGCGTGTCTTCACGGTGACTGGTAGGTTGACAGCGTCCACCACAGCGCGCGTTATCTCCAGCATTTTGGGGATGTCGCGGAGCATTCCCGCGCCAGCGCCTTTGCCAGCCACCTTCTTCACAGGGCAACCAAAATTTATGTCTATGATATCTGGACGTGCAGCCTCTACTATCTTTGCAGCCTCAACCATAGGCTCCACTTCGCGTCCATAAATCTGAATGGCCGTGGGGCGTTCTTGAGGATCGATGTCGAGCTTGCGCGTCGTGGCCGCAATAGAACGTATCAGAGCATCGGCCGACACAAACTCGGTGTAAGTCATATCGGCTCCCTGCTCCTTGCATATAAGCCGAAACGACTTGTCGGTGACATCCTCCATAGGAGCCAGCATCACCGGGCGCTCTCCTAAGTCAAGCTCTCCTATTTTCATCTCGGCCACGAAATTAGTAAAAAACCTTCACTCCACCTAATCCCCTCTCCCAATTTACCACTTTTAGCGCCATTTCTTCCCAGCCACCCTTGCTCTCCTTTTACCACCCTCCTGGTGGGCAACGACATCGAAGACAAGGCCGTATTGCTCGTCCCCTACGCCGAGGCGATGCAGGGCGAGGCCGTGCGCGACTACCCTGAGGCCTACAAGCGGTGGTGCAGGGACAACGCCGAGACGATTGATCGGCGCTGGAGCGAGGGGAAGGCCAATCCCTATTTCATCGAGCATAACCGCGAGGTGTACCAGAAGATTGTCGACGGGTACGACTTCGAGAAGGACATGGTGTCAACTGGCAACGGAGGCAACAAGCCCCCGAAGGACAATGCGACTGCCTTAGGAGGTGACGGAGACGACGGTGGTGTCGATGGCGAGCGCCGCAGGAGGATAGAGGAGCATCGAAATCAGTACGAGAGGATAATAGAATCCCATTACTGGGATGGGCTTGTTTTCGATGATGAGACAGGAGGATATGTTGTAGCTCACAGAGACCACAATTTCGCACACACAAAGCCCAAAGGAGCTATTCTTACTGGAGGTGAGGCAGAGAAAGAAGTGGCAAAGCTTTTGGCCGCTTTAGGCAAGCAAATCAAATTACTATCAGAAAGATTGCCTCAGAGCAAGAAGCCTGCCGATATGGAATTTGATGGCTTGACTTGGGACGTCAAATATATACCTACTGCCAACGAGGAAACCATACGAAAGTACATCAGGGACGGGAGGAAGGCCGATTGCGTGATTTTCTACGCAGGTCATAAGAATAGAAAAGCCGACATCGCTTCTGCCTATCATCGTGAATTGGGAAGAGCCAACAAACAAAGAGGAGGACTCCCAAAAATCTATTTTATTAATACTGAAGGTATATTAGAGGGAATTAAAAAGCCACCCGAATAGGATGGCTACGTATTCGGTCTATGACCCCCCTCGCCAGGCTGGTGGAAATTGCATCTGCAAATCCGAAACAAAATTACAATTTTTTTTGGAATTGACCAAGCAAATCATTTACGAGGATAGGCTTTGTGTTGGAAATCAAACATAACCAAATAGAAGACCCCTTGATAAATAAAACCTATGACTCGCGCCTCCTCAAAGACCTTGACCTGAAAAGCTTCTATTTCTCCGCTTTGACAACCAACGCACTTGTTGAATTCCGATTCTTTAAGTTGCACCTCTTTCCAATTTAGGGAGTGGAAATGAAACATGCGCTCTTTGTTCAGGGTTTCATATGTATGGGCCGAGATTCTTTTGAGTCCACCCAACAGCTTCACATAGTCTTTTTGGCTAAGGTTATTACTATTGAAGCAGAAGTCCGTACCTTTGAGGGAGAGGTAATCCAGAGCAAATACAGGTTTCTGGTTCTTGAAAACCACGTAGTCATCGCTTTTAAGTCCCTTCAAATATTTTCTGGGTGCAGAAGCCTCCACAACACCCGAAGGGATGCTAAGGCCTTTCAGCCTATGGGTTTGAGATTTTGTCCCCATAGTACTTCTTCATGTCAGTAGGATCTATTATCCGACTCCCAGTTTGGTTCGGTTCAAGTCCTTTTCTTGCTTCAATCCACGGTCTCTCTGAATGAGATAGCAGTTCCAATTGCAACGAGGTATGTTGACCATACTCTTCAAATACTTCGTCAATGAGTTTCAGCTTATCTTTTTCTTCTGGAGTGGTGCAATGGAGTCTTTTAAACTTTTTGATATAAGAAGAGGACGTTTCATTCTCATCATAAGGGATGCTTAATGGTCGATATCCAAACCCTTTGAAATGGCGATATACTTCTGGACATACTGGCCCATGAATCCACGCTTCAAAATCGTCTTTGATTATGCCTTCATTAGGGAAAAAGACCAATCCCCAAGCCTTTACATAATAGAGAAGCTTCTGAAGCTTCTTGTTAGTGATGGGGTCACCAGCATTATCGCTCTTGGCTATCAGATAGTGTGATAT
>JAJBVL010000012.1 GCA_020859845.1 Bacteroidales bacterium | reverse complement strand
CCGGTAGAGTCTCCTCAACTTCTATTGTGGGAAAATTTCTCCGGACAGTAGTGATCTTACAAAGTTAAACACATTCTTCTTAATAATGGCTCTTGAAAAAAGAAAAATCTACGAAACGAATGGAGTATTACGGGAAATTTGTAATTTTGTGGTTTGTAACGATGCAACACATTTCTTCTACTCTATATGAATATTTCCTATAAATGGCTGAGGCAGTATCTCCCCACGGAAATGACCCCCGAAGAGGTAGCCTCTGCATTGACTTCCATCGGCCTGGAGACAGGCTCTATAGAGCAGGTCGACGCCATCAAGGGTGGCCTGCGAGGCGTGGTAATCGGCAAAGTGCTCACGTGTGTGGACCATCCTGATAGCGACCATCTCCACGTGACGACCGTTGACCTTGGCGACGGCAAAGCCACTCAGATAGTGTGTGGCGCCCCCAATGTAGCTGCTGGTCAGACAGTGGTGGTGGCCACCGTAGGCACCACGCTTTACGATGGCGACAAAGAATTTGTTATCAAGAAGTCGAAAATTCGCGGTGTAGAATCGCTCGGCATGATATGCGCCGAGGACGAGATTGGCATCGGCACAAGCCATGCTGGCATTATAGTCATCGACCAAGAGGTAGAGCCGGGCACACCCGCGGCTGCCTATTATAATCTCGACAGCGACTATGTGCTGGAGGTTGACCTCACCCCCAATCGTATCGACGCCGCAAGCCATCTCGGTGTGGCTCGCGACCTCGCGGCTTATCTTGACACCCACGCCCGCCATATACCGCTGGAGCGTCCCTCCACCGAGGGCTTCAAGGTTGACCGCCCCGACGGGGCCGTCAGTGTTGAGGTGGACAATTACGAAGCTTGTCCTCGCTACTGTGGCCTCACCATCCGTGGCCTTAAGGTGGCCGAGAGCCCGCAATGGCTCAAAGATCGCCTGACGGCCATCGGCCAGCGCCCCATCAACAATGTGGTCGACGTCACCAACTATATCCTCCACGGCCTTGGCCAACCACTCCACTCCTTCGACCTGGCAAAAGTGAAGGGCGAACGCATCGTGGTGCGCACATGCCCACAGGACACCCCATTCGTCACCCTCGACGGCGTGGAGCACAAGATGGATGCCCGCGACCTTATGATATGCAACGCTGAGGAGCCAATGTGTATCGCCGGTGTGTTTGGAGGCCTCGACTCTGGTGTGACCAACGCCACCACCGACATCTTCCTCGAAAGCGCTTATTTCAACCCTACGTGGGTCAGAAAGACAGCTCGTCGACAAGGACTCAACACCGACTCTTCATTCCGCTTCGAGCGCGGCATCGACCCCAACGCCACTATGTATGCCCTCAAAGTGGCCGGCTTGCTCATCCAGCAGTTGGCAGGCGGCGAGGTGTGTGGCGAGCCAGTCGATATATATCCCAACAAGATACTCCCCTACCCCGTAGAACTTGACTATGATTATCTCGACCGCTTGGTGGGCAAGCATATCCCACAGGAGATGGTTGACAGCATCTTGAGTTCGCTGGAGATTGCCATCAAGGGTCGTAAAGATGACGGCCGTGTGGTGGAGCTTGAGGTGCCTACATATAGAGTAGACGTGCGTCGTCCATGTGATGTGGTAGAAGACGTGCTGCGTATCTATGGATACAATAATGTAGAGATCCATCAGGAAGTACATTCGGCACTCTCCTCACGCTCCGCAAGCGATGAGAAGCAGACACTCACCACCCTCATCAGCGAGCAACTTACAGCTCAAGGATTCAACGAGATTCTCAACAACTCGTTGACAGCCGAAAGCTACTATGCCGACAACGCCACTTGGCCTCTCAACCACTGTGTGCGTCTGCTCAACCCTCTTAGCGCCGACCTTTCAGTGATGCGCCAGACACTCCTCTATGGCGGCCTGGAATCGCTGGCCCACAACATCAACCACAAGCAAGACAATCTGCTGATGTATGAGGTGGGCGAGGTGTACAGCTACAATCCAGAGCTTCAGCCCACTGCCGAGCGTCCTCTGGCTCCATACCACGAAGAGACACGCCTCTCGCTGTGGATGACAGGATGCCTTCGCCCAGGCAACTGGGCACGCGCCGAGCAGCCTGCCACAATCTACGATCTTAGAGCTACCGTTGAAGCCATACTGGCTCGTCTGGGTATCACCCTCAAAGAACTTCGACAGACCATCGAGGCTCCCCAGCCTCCATTTGCCGCTTCGCTGGTGATAGCCACCCGCGCGGGCAAGGAGTTGGGACACCTGGGCATCATTAGCCACAAGACTCTAAAGGCCTTCGATATCAAGCAAGATGTGGTGTGGGCCGATCTGTATTGGGATGCCATCGTCAAGTTGGCACTCAAGAAGAGCGTCACTTCAACTCCACTGCCCAAGACACAGCCAGTGCGCCGCGACTTGGCCCTCCTTATCGACAAGGCTACGCCTCTCTACCAGGTGGAAATGGCTGTTCGCGAAGCCGAGAAGCGCCTGCTCAAGAGCATAGAGCTCTTTGATGTCTACGAAGGCAAAAACCTCCCCGAAGGCAAGAAGAGCTACGCCATAGCTCTCACTCTGCAAGACGATGAGAAGACTCTTACCGACCAGCAGATAGAGGCCACGATGGCCAAGATTACTCAGGCCCTCGCCAAAAAGCTTGGCGCCCAACTCCGCTAACGCTCGCGTTTCAGCGATTCAGCGATTCAGCGATTAAAAGAATCACATAAAATAAAAATACAATACATACATATGGGAAGAGCATTTGAATATCGCAAAGCACGCAAACTAAAACGCTGGGGCAACATGTCTCGCACCTTTACCCGCATCGGCAAGGAAATCACCATCGCTGCTAAGGCTGGCGGTCCCGACCCCTCCACCAATCCCCGCCTGCGCGCCTTGATGCAAAACGCTAAGGCTGCCAACATGCCCAAGGACACTGTGGAGCGTGCCATCAAGAAGGCCACCGACAAGGATGCCGGCGACTACAAGGAGATAGTATACGAAGGATACGGGCCATATGGCATCGCCATCATGATCGAAGCCGCTACCGACAACAACACCCGCACGGTGGCCAATGTCCGTTCCTACTTCAACAAGTTTGGCGGCAACCTGGGGACCCAAGGCTCCCTCACTTTCCTCTTTGACCACAAGAGCGTCTTCAAAATCAAGCCCAAGGATGGCATGGATATGGAAGAGCTGGAGCTGGAGCTCATCGACTACGGTGTTGACGAGCTCGAGGCCGACGAAGAAGAGATTGTGCTCTACGGAGAGTTTGAGGCCTTCGCCCAGATACAGAAGTATCTCGAAGACAATGGCTACGAGATTGTAAGCGCTGAGTTTGAACGCATACCTCACGAGCTCAAAGAAGTGACCGACGAGCAGCGCGCCTCCATCGAGAAGCTCCTCGAGAAGTTTGAGGAGGATGAAGACGTCCAAAACGTCTTCCACAACATGAAAGAGGAGGACTAACGATTATAATAGCTAACCTTCTACCACACAAAATCGGTGCCAGTGGCACCGATTTTGTTAATATTGGGTTATACCAACATTTTTATAGTTTGTCAAAGTTAAAAGAATCGCAGAAACACAATTATACAAGAAGTTATTAGAAAAGCGTTAAGCAGATATATGCATTTTTTTCTTCTGCAGTGGAAGGAATGCAGATGGTTACCCAAACCCAAATTGCCACCCATAATCCACCATCCAATATTAGAGTAATTAAGAGATTGAAGCACCCAATAATGTTTTTAATTCCTTCTATAAGATATTCCTCTGACGTGCAATATATAGCGCTCCATACGAGTGAATAACTAACTAGCTCAACTATAAGTGTCTTACTCTTCTCATACCAATTACGTGTGATACAAGCCATCCCATATAATATTACTCCTAAGCCTAGAACTATAACATACATCCATTTATAGATTGTTGCAATGTCTATATTTGTACAACTAAGAACAAGATTTACCACTATAAAGCTTAGAATCTCTATAGCCAATACTATGTAGGTTATTAGCTTAGAGCAGGGTTCGAAGGTTTTCTTCCCCCAATGATTAAGAGAGTATATCAATACTCCTTCAATTAAGAGATTGAAGATAGAATCTATTATTTTTCTTTCAGTAATACTTTTACAGAAAGCCAAGGCCATATAGATTATGGTGGCAAAATAGAGTATAAATATAATACGTTTTGCTATTAAATTCACGACGACAATTCTTAGAGTATTATTTTAAATGCTGTACATTGAATTAATTATTATTCCTATGAGGGGCTATCAAATCTTGGGGGATGTTAAGGATAGTATCCAGCTTAAAAATTTTCCCTTCCGAGGTTTGGTAGCTGAGCAGCCCATTTTCACGACTCCAGACTAATTGGCTTACTTTTGCTTTTCTATCCCCTCCATTTACTGAGTGGATTGGCGACACTAAAATCTTATTAAGGGAGGTATCAATTACAGAAATGAACTCCTTTTCTCCATTGATAACACTCCTTCCATGAAATGAGCTCGCCTCCAAGAAAAATACGATTTCCATGGAATTGCTCGATTCCGGGGATGTACCTAACCAGAATATACCACCTCCTTCAAATTCATTAGGCTTGTGTGTAGGGAGTCCCTTCATATTACAAGGTTTCATTTTGTTAGGGGAAGATATAAATTTTTGTAGGACAATCAAAGAATCCATCTCATTCTCCGCTCTAAACACCAATATGTCCCCCTCTTCATAGGGTTGCAACCAGAGAAATTCTTCTGATGTTAAGGGGTAATATTGGTTTAAGCACGGTAAACCAAACAATACATAGTTCATTGCAGTTGTAAATGCCATGAACCATATTATGAAGATGATTAAGCCTACTATAAT
>JAJBVL010000073.1 GCA_020859845.1 Bacteroidales bacterium | reverse complement strand
ACCCCACGGTGACCACCCACTACAACATCTTCCAGTCGGTGCCTAAAGGCATCCAGCTGGGCACGTCGACGCTTACCAATTATGTAGGCTCCATGAAGCACGTCTTCTCAAGCGAGGGCGTGCAGAGCCTTGGAGGTTTTGGAGCCATCGGTAGCCTCTTCCCCGAGAAGTGGAATTGGCTTGCCTTCTGGGAGATAACAGCCTTTCTATCGGTGGCCCTCGCCTTTATGAACATCATCCCCATCCCAGGACTCGATGGCGGCCACGTGATGTTTCTGCTCTACGAGGTAGTGACGCGCCGCAAGCCAGCCGAGAAGGTGCTGGAGTATGCCCAGTATGCCGGCATGGCCTTCCTGCTGGTGCTACTCCTCTACGCCAACGGCAACGACATAGTCCGCGCCTTTATCCGATAGCCACCTATTTATAACCCCCCTCATACCAGCTATGTATCCGGTAATAAAGCTAAAAGCAGGCAAGGAAGACTCCCTGCTGCGATTTCATCCTTGGGTATTCTCAGGAGCCATCGCCTCCCTCCCCGAGGACCTTGAGGAAGGCGACGCCGTGAGCGTCGTAGACCATCAAGGGCGCCTCTTGGGCAATGGCCATTATCAGATAGGGAGCATCGCCGTCAGGATGCTGACACGCGACGACTCCCCACTCGATGGAGCCTTCTATCACCAGCGGCTGGAGAGTGCCTTGGCGCTGCGCCGCGCCCTGGGCCTTGCGCGTCCCGACAACGACGCCTACCGTCTGGTACATGGCGAGGGCGACTTTCTCCCAGGCCTCATAGTCGACGTCTATGGCCCTACGGCCGTGATGCAAGCCCACTCGGCAGGCATGCACTTTGCGCGCGGCATCATCGCTCAAGAGCTGGTAAACCTCCCTGGCGTCGAGATAAAAAACGTATTCTACAAGTCGGAGACCACTCTCCCCTACAAGGCCGCTCTCGACCCTCAGAACGACTATATCATAGGGAGCTACGCCACCGATGTAGCCACCGAGAATGGTCTGAAATTCCACGTCGACTGGCTAAAGGGCCAGAAGACAGGCTTCTTCCTCGACCAGCGCGACAATCGCCAGCTGCTGGAGCATTACAGCCACGGGCGGAGGGTGCTCAACATGTTTTGCTACACTGGAGGCTTCTCGGTCTACGCTATGCGTGGCGGCGCCGAGCACGTCACCTCGGTCGACAGCTCGGCCAAGGCCATAAGCCTCACCAAGGCCAACGTCTCCCTCAACTTCCCCCTCGACGAGCAACGCCATACGGCAGTGGCAACCGACGCCTTCGACTATCTGGCGCAGATGGAGCCCGGAGCCTTTGACCTCATCGTGCTCGACCCGCCAGCCTTTGCCAAGCATCGCAGCGCCATCCGCAACGCCCTCCGTGGCTATCAGCGCCTCAACGCTCGCGCCATCGAGAAGATCACCCCCGGAGGCTTTCTCTTCACCTTCTCATGCTCTCAGGCCATCAGCAAAGAGCAGTTTAGGCTCGCGGTGTTCTCAGCCGCGGCCCAGACGGGGAGGCGTGTACGCATTCTCCACCAGCTCACCCAGCCAGCCGACCACCCCATCAACATCTATCACCCCGAAGGCGAATACCTCAAGGGGCTGATATTAAGCATTGATTAATCTCTCATTATCACATTTCTTATGAAGCTAAAATATCTCGTAATGGCAGCCGGCGCTCTGGCACTTGGTCTTGCCTCTTGCAACAACTCCAAATCCTCATCTACCACCGACATGAGTTTTGACCCCAACTTTGATTACAAAGTCGACCGTTTTGCCGACATCGAGGTGCTCCGCTATCAGGTGCCTGGATTCCAGAATCTCACTCCCAAGCAGAAAGCCCTCATCTATTACCTCACCGAGGCAGGTATCATGGGCCGCGATATGCTTTGGGACCAGAATGGCAAGTACAACCTCGCCCTGCGTCAGCTGCTGGAAAATATCTACACCAGCTACTCTGGCGATCCCACCGACCCTCAGTACAAGGCCTTTGAGAAGTATCTCAAGCAGGTGTGGTTTGGCAATGGTATCCACCACCACTACTCGATGGATAAGTTCACCCCTGAGTTTTCTCAGGAGTTCTTTGAGGCTCAAGTGGCTGGTCTGCCTGCAGAGGCTCAGCCCACTCCTGAGCAGCTGGCCGTGCTCACCAAGGTGATCTTCGACCCCAAGTTTATGGCCAAGAAGGTCAACCAAGCCGACGGCGTAGACCTTATCACCACCTCGGCCACCAACCTCTACGAGGGTGTCACCCAGAAAGAAGTTGAGGCCTACTACGCAGCCATTAAGGACACCACATCGCTCACCCCCATCTCCTACGGCCTCAACCGCCGCGTCACCAAGGAGAATGGCAAGGTAGTGGAGCAGCCCTACAAGGTGGGCGGTCTCTACTCCGACGCTATCACCAAGATCGTTGCCCTGCTTGACACAGCCGCCACCTATGCCGAGAATCCTCAGCAAGAGGCCGTCATCCGCGAGCTTATCAAATACTATCAGACGGGCGACCTCAAGACCTTCGACGACTACTCAATCCTCTGGGTTGAGGACACGGCTTCACAGGTCGACTTCATCAACGGCTTCATTGAGAGCTACGACGATCCTCTGGGCATGACAGCCAACTATGAGTCGATCGTCAACTACAAGAATCTTGCCGCCAGCCATCGCACAGAGGTTATCTCTGAGAATGCACAATGGTTTGAGAGCAACTCGCCCGTCGACCCACGCTTCCGCAAGGACGAGGTGAAGGGCGTGACAGCCAAGGTGATCAATGCCGCCATTCTATGTGGCGATGCCTACCCTGCCACCCCCATCGGCATCAACCTCCCCAACGCCAACTGGATACGCGCCGCCCACGGCTCCAAGTCGGTCACCATTGAGAATATCACTCAGGCCTACGACGCTGCCAACCATGGCAATGGCTTCAACGAGGAGTTTGTGCCCGACACAGCCATGCGCACCCTCATGGACCAGTATCTCTTCATCACCGACAATCTCCACACCGACCTCCACGAGTGTCTTGGCCACGCCTCTGGCCGCATGCTCCCCGGGGTTGACCCCGACGCCTTGAAGGCCTACGGCTCTACCCTTGAGGAAGCTCGCGCCGACCTCTTTGCCCTCTACTACCTGGCCGATCCTAAGTTGCTGGAGCTGGGTCTGCTCGACAATCCTGATGCCTACAAGGCCGAATACTACAAATATATCCTCAACGGCATGATGACCCAGCTGATGCGCATCGAGCCCGGCAAGGACGTTGAGGAAGCCCACATGCGCAATCGCAAACTCATCTCCGAGTGGGCCTACGAGAAAGGCAAGGCCCAGAATGTCATCGTCATGGAGAAGGTAGATGGCAAGACCCAAATCACCATCAACGACTATGAAGCCCTGCGCCAACTCTTCGGCCAACTCCTTGGCGAGATACAGCGCATCAAGAGCGAGGGCGACTATGAGGCCGGCCGCCTCTTGGTGGAGACCTACGGCGTGAAGGTCGACCCAGAGCTCCACAACGAGGTGCTCGCTCGCTATTCCACCCTCGACATACCTCCCTATCGCGGATTTGTCAACCCAGTCTACACTCCCGTGCGCGACCAGGATGGACGCATCACCGACGTCACCGTCAGCTTCACCGAGAGCTATCCCGAGCAGATGCTCCGCTACGGCCGCGAGTACTCGCCTCTGACGGGCCACTCCAAATAATACACAAGCTTTAACCCCAAAAATCATAATCCCTAAACTCCCATGAAACAAAGACTCCTTCTGACGGCTTCTCTGGCAGTGGCGCTTAGCGCCGCTGCCCAGACCGCGGCCGACTCCATCCCCTATGCCAACACCATCCGTGTGTGGCCGAGCGACTCCCCGGAGGTGATAGTGGCCAAGGCTGCCCATGTGGTGCCCACCCCACGCCAGCTTGCCGGCCTGCAAAACGAGTTTATAGCCTTCATCCATATCGGGCCCAACACGTTCACTCGGCGTGAATGGGGCACGGGCATGGAGGATCCCTCCATCTTTGCCCTCGAGACACTCGACACCGACCAGTGGGCCAAGGCTATGAAGGATGCAGGCATGACCATGGTGGTGCTCACCGTGAAGCATCACGATGGCTTCGTGCTCTACCAGACACGCTACACCGACCATGGCATCATGTCGACCTCCTTCCGCGACGGCAAAGGCGACATCCTGGCCGACCTCTCAAAGAGCTGCGCCAAGTATGGGCTGAAGCTCGGCGTCTACCTGTCGCCAGCCGACCTGTATCAGATTGAGAGTCCCGACGGTCTGTATGGCAACCTTAGCCCCAAGACACGCCGCACGATACCTCGCCAGGTGGAAGGCCGGCCGTTTGAGAACAAGACGGAGTTTACCTTCGACAGCATCGACGACTACAACGAGTATTTCCTCAACCAGCTCTTTGAGCTGCTGACGGAGTATGGGCCCATCCACGAGGTGTGGTTTGACGGCGCTCACCCCAAGAGCAAGGGTGGCCAGACCTACAACTACGCCGCTTGGCGCGAGCTGATACGCACCCTCGCCCCCGAGGCCGTAATCTTTGGCCGCGAGGATGTGCGTTGGGGTGGCAACGAGGCCGGCGACACCCGCGTGGCTGAGTTTAACGTCATTCCCTATGCCGACAACCCCGACTTGATGGTGGCCTTCCACGACATCACCGGCGACGACATTGGTAGCCGCGAAAAACTCCTCGGCGCCACATATCTCCACTATCAGCAGCCCGAGATCGACACTTCGATACGCGAGGGATGGTTTTATCGCGACGATGAGCGTCAGCGCACTCGCTCGGCCGACGACGTGTTTGACATCTACGAGCGTTCCGTGGGAGGCAACTGCACGTTTATCCTCAACATCCCACCCAACCGCGAAGGCCGCTTCTCGCCCGTCGATGTAGCTGTGCTGGAAGAGGTGGGTCGCCGCATCCGCTCCACCTACGACACCGACCTGCTGGCAGGGGCTACCACCGCTCCTGAGCTCCTCGATGGCGACATCCACACGTGGGTACCCGCATCTGAAGCCATAGAGATAGTGCTCCCCGCCGAGCAGACCATCAATCGCTTTATGCTCCAAGAGCCTATTGCCGACCGCGGCGAGCGCATTGAGAGCGTGGCTCTCGACGCTTGGCAGGATGGCGCCTGGCAAGAGATAGCTCGCGGCACCAACGTGGGCTATAAGCGCATACTCCGATTCCCCAACGTCATCACCCAGCGCCTGCGCGTGCGCGTGCTTGAGAGCCGTCTGGAGCCTTACGTGGCCAACGTCTCGGCCCACTACTACGCCGAGCGCGCTCCCGAGCTTTCGGCTCAGCAGGCCCTTGATGGCACCGTGACCCTTGCTCCCGCCAAGGCACCCTTCTCATGGCATGCCTCCAAGCGCTCGGCCCAGCCAGCGCTCCCCGATGGTGCCAAGGTGTATTACACCACCGATGGCTCTGCTCCCACCGTTGCCTCTACCCTCTATGAAGGGCCTGTGGCTCTGGGACCTGTAGAGCTCAAGGCTGTATGCGAGCTCAACGGCGAGATGGGCCCCGTGCTTACCCTCCAGCTCGGCTATCCACGCCAGCAATGGCAAGTGGTAGAGGCCTCGTCGACGGCTGACGATCATCAGCCTCAGCTGGCTATCGACTCCGACGCCAACACCTATTGGCTCACCGACTCAGCCGACACTGCTCGCACCATCGTCATCGACCTTGCTGCCCCCACCACCATCAATGGCGTGGCCTACACTCCTCCCACAGTCTTTAAGGGCGGTATGATAGCAAAAGCTAAGGTGCTTGTTAGCGACGACGGCAGCAATTGGCGCGAGGCTGGCGAATGGGACTTTGGCAACCTTGTCAACGACCCCACCCGTCGCTTATTCTACCTCGCCTCGCCCGTCAGTGGCCGCTATCTCAAGATAGTAGCCACCGAGATAGCCATCGATGCTCCCCAAGCAGCAATAGCCAATCTCGAGCTCTTCTGACACAGCTAAAAGTTCCTCCCTACCCAACAAAGTCGGCGCCAAAAGGCGCCGATTTTGTTGGATATAATATCACCCTTCTGGCTATTTGGAACAACCCCCTACGGGGTTACTGTGGTTTGACTTACAAATAGTGCTTAAGGTAGCGGCCTGTGTAGGAGGCATCGCAGGCTGCCACCTGCTCGGGTGTGCCCTCCACCACCACATTGCCTCCTGCCTCGCCGCCCTCTGGACCGATGTCGATCACGTGGTCGGCACACTTTATCACCTCCATATTATGCTCGATAATCACCACCGTGTGGCCTTGAGCCACCAGACGGTTGAAGGAGTCCATCAGCGTATTGATGTCGTGGAAGTGGAGGCCCGTGGTGGGCTCGTCAAATATAAACATCGTGGGCCGAGGCTTCTCCATAGCCAAGAAATAAGCCAACTTTACGCGCTGATTCTCGCCCCCCGAGAGCGACGAAGAGTTTTGCCCCAGCTTGATATATCCCAGCCCCACATCCTGGAGAGGCTGCAGACGCTTCACGATGCGTCGCGTGGCAGCCGAGGAGTCCTCGGAGAAGAATTGGATAGCCTCTTCGACCGTCATGTTGAGCACATCGTTGATATTGCGGTCGCGATAGGTAATGTCGAGCACATCGCGCTTGAAGCGCTGCCCATGACACGCCTCGCAGGGGATGGTGATGTCGGCCATAAACTGCATCTCTATCGTTATCTGACCCTCGCCTTTACACTCCTCGCAGCGTCCCCCATCGGCGTTGAATGAGAAGAAGCCGGGGCCAAACCCCATCTGCTTGGCACCCTGCTGGTCGGCAAAGAGAGCGCGTATCTCGTCGTAGGCCTTGAGGTAGGTGGCTGGATTGCTGCGCGTCGACTTGCCAATAGGGTTCTGGTCGACAAACTCCACAGCCGTGATGGCCTTGAGGTCGCCGCGCAGCCCCTTGAAGGCACCCGGGGCATCGCCCCCCTCGCCCAGTTCGCGCATCAGGGCACGGTAAAGGATGTCGCGCACGAGGGTCGACTTGCCACTGCCACTCACGCCCGTCACCACGGTCATCACTCCGAGAGGAAACTTCACATCGATGTTCTTCAGATTGTGCTCGCGAGCGCCAACCACCTCTATAGCGTCGCGCCAGGGGCGTCGCGAGGTGGGCACCTCCACCTTTAGTTCGCCGCTCAGATAGCGGCTTGTGTAGCTGTCGTGGCATGACGCCAACTCAGCGGCCGGACCTTGATAGATGATACGCCCACCGAGGCTACCAGCCTTGGGCCCCACGTCGATAATCCAGTCGGCGGCGCGCATGATGTCTTCATCATGCTCCACCACCACCACCGTATTGCCCAGCTCTTGCAGGCGGCGGAGCACACTCACCAGGCGAGCCGTGTCGCGCGAATGTAGTCCTATGCTTGGTTCGTCGAGGATGTAAAGCGAACCCACCAGGCTGCTCCCCAGCGAGGTAGCCAGATTGATACGCTGACTCTCGCCACCCGAAAGGGTGTTGCTCAGACGGTCGAGGGTAAGGTAGCCCAGCCCCACATCGTTGAGAAATCGCAATCGATTGGTGATCTCCACCATCAGACGCTGAGCTATGGTGGCTTGAGTGGGAGTGAGTTGCAGATTGGCAAACCATTCTACGAGGTCAGCGATTGGCATACCCACAAGCTCTGTGATGGTCTTGCCCCCCACCTTTACATACGAAGCCTCGCGGCGCAGACGTGTGCCATGACACGTTGGGCATTCCGTCTTGCCTCTGTAGCGAGCCTTCATCACCCGATACTGTATCTTATACTGATTCTCATCAACCATGCGGAAAAAGCCGTCGATGCCCGAGAAGTGGTTGTTGCCATGCCACAGGAAGTCGAGCTGCTCAGGTGTCAGTTCGCAGTAAGGGCGATGTATGGGAAATCCCACCAGGGGAGCCACGTGAATCAAGTGGCGCTTCCATTCGCTCATCTTCTCGCCGCGCCAACACACCACCGCGTCGTCGTAGACCGACAGCGCTGGGTTGGGCACCACCAGCCGCGGGTCGATGCCCAGTATCTTCCCAAAGCCTTCACACGTGGGGCAGGCGCCATAGGGATTGTTGAAGTTGAACATCTGGTCGCTGGGTTCCATAAATGTCATCCCATCGGCTTCAAAGCGCTTGGAGAAATCGTGGCGATACACCCTCCCCTCGTCGCCCCACACGAAAAGCGAGCAGCGGTCGTGGCCCTCAAAGAAGGCTGTCTCGGCGCTCTCGGCCAGTCGGCTCAGTTCGTCGCCGCCAGAGCTGACGGCCAAGCGGTCGATGAGGAGGCTGGCTTGCTCGCTGCTCAGCGGCGAGCCCGCGTGGCTGGCCGCTGCATCGTCGGAGAGCGAAGCGATGGCGTCGGTGATGGTGAGAAAGGAATGGTCGGCGTGGAGCAGCAGGCGCGAGAAGCCTTCGCGCTGGTATATGTCGAGTTGCGTGGCCAGGCTGCGCCCTTCAGGAAGGGAGATAGGAGCCGCCAGGGCCACGCGAGTCCCCTCGGGATAGGATTGGGCCACGGCGATAATATCCTCCACCGTGTGCTTCTTCACCTCACAACCGCTCACGGGCGAGATGGTCTGGCCTATGCGGCCAAAGAGGAGGCGTAGGTATTCGTAAATCTCCGTGGAGGTGCCCACAGTGGAGCGAGGATTGCGTGTGTTTACCTTCTGCTGGATGGCAATGGCCGGGGGCAGCCCGGTAATCTTGTCGGCCTCGGGCTTGGCCATCTTGCCCAGAAACTGGCGCGCATAGGCGCTCAGGCTCTCCACATATCGCCGCTGCCCCTCGGCATAGAGCGTGTCGAAGGCAAGCGACGACTTGCCCGAGCCAGAGAGACCAGTAATAACTATAAACTTATCGCGAGGGATTGAGAGATCGACATTCTTGAGATTGTTGACCCTCACCCCCTTCAATTCAATACTATTATTCATAACCTGCAAAGGTACGAAATAATTCCCGAATAATCACTACCTTTGCATATCCGATAAAGCGAGAGGCGATTTAATCGCTGAAGCGCTGAAGCCCTATTTAATCGCTGAATCGCTGAATCGCTGAAGCCGTATTTAATGCTAAAGCCTTGTCATAATGAATAGCTCCAAGCTGCTGCTCAAGACCCTTATCCCTGTAGCCATAGGCCTCGCGGTCGTGGCTTGGCTCTTTGCGCGCGAGTTTGACCCGGAGGCGCTGGGGCTCATCCACTGGAGCGGCCAGGCGGTGGCGGGTCTGCTGCTTGCCCTGCTCTTTGTGGCGGGGCGCGAGGGTGGCTTGGCGTGGCGCTTCCGCGCCTTGACCGATAGAGATATGACGTGGGGCGCATCGCTGAGAGTGACGATGCTATGCGAGTTCACCTCCGCCATTACCCCCACCACGGCTGGCGGCAGTGCCCTGAGCATGGTGTTTATGAATCGCGAAGGCATCTCCCTGGGGCGCGGCACGGCTTTGATGATGAGCACCTTGATGCTCGACGAGGCCTTTTTTGTCATCGCCTGTCCCCTCGTGTTTCTTTTCATCCCCTATGGCGAGATATTCAGTTTTGCTCCCGAGGAGAGTGGCGCAGCTTTCACCATGGGTATTCGCGCGGCCTTCTGGGTGGTGTATATCGGCATCGTGCTCTGGACGGCTCTCCTCTTTGTGGGCATATTCATCAAGCCCCAAGCCGTGAGGCGTGCGCTGGTGGGGATCTTCTCTTGGCGGTGGCTGCGCCGCTGGCAGCCGCAGGTCAAGGAGCTTGGCGACAACATGGTGGATACTGGGCGCGACCTACGCCATAAAGGCTGGCGATGGTGGGGCGAAGCGATGGCTGCCACCACCCTGTCGTGGGTAAGCCGCTATCTGGTGGTCAACGCCCTATTTTGGGGCCTCGTGCCGCTGGCCAATCAGGCGCTGGTCTTTGGGCGGCAGTTTGTGGTGTGGACGCTGTTGACCATCAGTCCCACCCCAGGCGGCAGCGGTGTCAGCGAGTGGCTGTTTACCAACTATTATGGCGACATGATCCACGACGCCTCGGTGGCTCTGGTAGTGGCCATCTTCTGGCGCCTCATCAGTTATTATATTTATCTTGCTATAGGGGTGTTTATGATACCCTCGGTGTTTAAATCCAAGAAAACTACACATCAATGAACCGCATTATCCTTTTCCTCGCCACTCTCGTGGCCCTTCTCATCCTGACTGTTAGCTCATCCGCAACCCCCAAGCGCGTCTATGTGCTGCCCATCAACGACGAGATAGGCTCCACCACCTGGCTCCATACACGCTCGGCACTCGAAGAGGCCAAGCGCCTCGACGCCGACCTGCTCCTGCTTCATCTCAACACCTATGGAGGCACGTTGGAACATGCCGACTCGATGCGCACAGCCCTCCATCACTGCTCAATACCTACGGTGGCCTTTGTCGACAACAACGCAGCCTCGGCTGGTGCACTGATAGCCTTGGCCTGCGACAGCGTCTACATGCGCCCCGACGCCTCGATGGGGGCGGCGACAGTGGTCAACGGCAGCGACGGACAGGCGATGCCCGACAAGTATCAGAGCTACATGCGCGCCATGATGCGCGCCACGGCCGAGCGCCATGGCAAGTATGTGGGCGAGGATGGACAGCTCCACTGGCGCCGCGACCCTCTGATAGCCGAGGCGATGGTAGATAGCCGCGTGGTGGTCCCCGGGCTTATCGACTCCACCCGCGTCCTAACCATGACGCCCGACGAAGCCATCCGCTGGGGCTACGCTGAGGGCAAAGCCGAGACCATCGACCAAGTGCTAACCCAACTCGACATCCCCGAATATCGACTCATACGCTACGAACCCACGTGGATCGACAATCTCATGGGTTTTCTCACCAACCCCGTGGTGCAAAGTCTCTTGATAATGATAATGATGGGAGGCATCTACTTTGAACTTCAGACCCCCGGCGTGGGCTTCCCCAGCCTTGCGGCCCTCGTGGCAGCCATCATCTATTTCTTGCCCATGTATCTCACTGGCATCCTTGCTCCTTGGGTGGTGCTGCTCTTTGTGGGAGGCCTCATCTTGCTCTTGGTGGAGATTTTCATCATCCCAGGCTTCGGAGTGACAGGCATACTTGGAGCCTGCATGATGGTGGCAGCCATATTCATCGGCCTGCTGGAGAATTTCAGCCTCCCCTCCACTCCCCAGCTCGACGGCGACCTCAGCCCCATCTCCCAAGCCATAATCGTCTTGGTGGTAGCGGCAGTGCTCACTGGCCTCGCCATATGGTATATCTATTCGCGCTGGAGCCCCAGTTGGCTACGCTCCACGGCGGAGCTGGGCCATGTGCAGAAGGTGGAGGATGGGTATATCGGCGTCGACACGTCGCTGCGCCAGCTCGTGGGCAAGCAGGGCGTAGCAGCCACGGCCCTTCGCCCCAGCGGCAAGGTGGAGATCGAGGGCGAGCGCTACGACGCAGTCAGCAGCCACGGCTCCTACATCGAGCCTGGCACGCCCATCACCGTGAGCCGCTACGAGAACGCCCAGCTCTACGTCAACCCCCGCTAAACCACCATTTTTTCCCTTTCGATGATTTATCGATGATTCATCGATGGCTTATCGATGATTTATCGATGACTTATCGATTGGAAATCAATATAAAGCGAGGGTCCTCCTGGTGGAGAGCCCTCGCGCTTATATTGGGGGTGATGATAATCTTATGCCTGAGGAGCAGCGGGAGCAGCCGTCGAGGGAGCCACCTGCTGCACAGCGGGAGCCTTTGCTTCCCAGCCGAGAGCGCTGGCGCCAAGCACAGCAGCGTCGGCCTCCTTAAGCTCGGAGAGGAGCACCTTCACCTTGCCCTTGTAGATGGAGAGCATATTCTTCTCCATAGCCGTGCGGATAGGACGCATCAGCAGCTCGCCACTCTTGGCCAGACCACCGAAGATGACGAAAGCCTCAGGCGACGAGAAGGCAGTGAAGTCGGCCAAAGCCTCGCCGAGGATAGTGCCGGTGTATTCAAAGATGTCCTTGGCCATCTTGTCGCCAGCCATAGCAGCATCGTAGACGTCCTTGGAGGTGATAGCGTCGATGGGGAGGTCGCGGAGGGTGGAGGGCTCGCTGCGCACCTCGAGGAATTCGCGTGCCGAGCGGGCAACACCCGTGGCCGAGCAGTAGGTCTCAAGACAGCCGGCACGGCCGCAACCGCAGAGACGGCCATTGTTGCGCTTCACAATCACGTGGCCCAGCTCGCCAGCAAAACCATCGTGGCCATACACGAGCTGGCCGTTGATAACGATACCGCTACCCACGCCAGTGCCAAGCGTAATCATGATAAAGTCCTTAAGGCCACGAGCAGCGCCGTAGGTCATCTCGCCGATGGCAGCAGCGTTAGCGTCGTTGGTGATGGCCACTGGGATGCCAAACTTCTCAGAGAGCAACTGAGCGAAAGGTATTGGTGTGGGCCAAGGGAGGTTTACGCCGTCTTCAATCATGCCGGTAAAGTAGTTGGCATTGGGCGCACCCACTCCGATACCGTAGATCTTACCCTCGGCATCGATGGAGCGTATCAGACGCATACACTCTGTGTAGAGCTCATCGATATAGTCTTCGATGTTGTTATGTTTGCGGGTCTTAATAGAGTCGCTGGTGAGAACCACACCGCGAGCGTCAACGATACCAAAGACGGTGTTTGTGCCGCCCATGTCGATACCGATCACGTAAGGCTTAGTGTTAACCATTTGATTTCTTTGCGTTTAAGGATTTATATTTTAGTTATGTAGTTAAGGCAAGAATGTGCTTGGCTCATATCTTTGCCACAAAGATAAACCAAAAGTTGCAATCGTGCAAATAAAAAAGTGTAATACCTTTAGCCACTGCTCGCGAGTAGCTCTTTGATTTTGAGGAATGAAGAATAATGCCTAACTTTGCAGAAAATTTGAGAGAACAAAATTTAACATTTTATAATACCCCATCATCCCCCAAATCTCGATAAAATGTCAGCACGTAAGGTAAGAGTGAGGTTTGCTCCATCGCCCACGGGGCCTCTCCATATAGGAGGAGTGCGCACCGCTCTCTACAATTATCTATTCGCGCGCCAGCATGGCGGCGACATGATCCTCCGCATAGAAGACACCGACTCCCAGCGCTTTGTCCCCGGCGCCGAAGAATATATCAACGAAGCCCTCCATTGGCTCGGCATCAAGATAGACGAAGGCGTCAGAGAGGGAGGCTCCTACGGACCTTACAAGCAGAGCGAGCGCCGCGACATCTACCGCGCCCACGTCAAGCAGCTCCTCGATGCTGACCGAGCCTATATCGCCTTTGACACCCCCGCCGAGCTCGAAGCAGCCCGCGCCGCAACGCCCAACTTCCAGTATGACGCCTCGACGCGCCTCCAGATGCGCAACTCCCTGTCGCTTCCCCGCGAGGAGGTGGAGCGCCTGCTTGCCGATGGCACGCCCTACGTGGTGCGCTTTCGCATAGAGCCGGGGCGCGAGGTGGTGGTCAACGACCTGCTACGCGGCGAGGTGAAGATATCCTCGTCGGTGCTCGACGACAAGGTGCTCTACAAGAGTGCCGACGACCTCCCCACCTACCATCTGGCCAACATCGTCGACGACCACCTGATGGAGGTCTCCCACGTGATACGCGGCGAGGAGTGGCTCCCATCGGCGCCCCTCCACGTGCTGCTCTACGAGGCCTTTGGCTGGAGCGACACGCGCCCCGACTTTGTCCACCTGCCGCTGCTGCTCAAGCCCGACGGCAAGGGCAAACTCAGCAAGCGCGATGGCGACCGTCTGGGCTTCCCGGTGTTCCCGCTGGAGTGGCACGACCCCAAGAGCGGCGACGTCTCCTCGGGCTATCGCGAGAAGGGGTATCTCCCCGAGGCCGTGGTCAACTTCCTGGCCCTGCTGGGCTGGAACCCCGGCGACGACACCGAGCTGATGTCGATGGACGAGCTTATCCAGAAGTTCTCGTTTGACCACTGCTCGCGCTCAGGCGCCAAGTTTGCCTTCGAGAAGGGCAAGTGGTTTAACCACGAATACCTCCAGCGCCTCTCCGACGCCGAGCTCGCCCAGCTGTTTAAGCCTGTCTTGAAGCGCCATGGAGTTGACCCCGAAGCCTACAGCCCTGAGTATCTGGAGCAGGTGGTAGGACTGGTGAAGAGCCGCATCAACTTTGTCGACGACCTTTGGGATCAAGCCTCATTCTTCTTTGAGGCCCCCACTACCTACGACCCCAAGGCCATCAAGAAGCGCTGGAGCCCCGAGATGCCCGCCATCCTCGGCCAGCTGATCGAGCTGCTTCGCGACCTCCCCGACTTCGCAGGGCCGTCGACCGAGGCCGCCGTGCTGGAGTGGATTGCCTCCAAGGGATATCATCTGGGCAACGTGATGAATGCCTTCCGTCTGACGGTGGTAGGAGAGTGTCGCGGTCCTCATATGTTTGACATCACGCGCCTGCTGGGCCTTGACGAGACCGTCAAGCGCCTGGAGCGAGGCATCGCCACCATCACCCCAGCCGAATAATGAACCTCCTCTACCACGCTGGTATCCACCTCTACAGCATGGCCGTCAAGGCCGTGTCGCCGCGCCATGTCAAGGCCTCCAAGATGGTGGCAGGTCAGCGCCAGTCGTTGGAGCGGCTGCGCCAGGCTCTCGAGCCTGGGCGCCGCTATGTGTGGGTCCATGCAGCCTCTCTGGGCGAGTTTGAGCAGGGGCGCCCGCTGATGGAGCGCCTGCGCCGCGACCATCCCGAGCTGGGTATCGTCCTGACCTTCTTCTCCCCCTCGGGCTACGAGGTGAGGAAAAATTACGCCGGGGCCGACGTAGTGTGCTACCTCCCGTTCGACACTCGGAGCAACGCCCAAGAATGGGTGTCGACCCTGCGGCCAGCCATGGCCATCTTTGTCAAGTATGAGTTTTGGGGCAATTATCTCCAGGCGCTGCAGCGCCAAGGAGTACCCACCTATCTCATCTCGGCCATCTTTCGCGCCGACCAGCCCTTCTTCAAGTGGTGGGGCCACCAGTGGCGCAAGATGCTGGGCTTCTACACCCACATCTTCGTGCAGGACGAGGCCTCGCGCCAGCGCCTTGAGGCGGTAGGGGTGAAGGGAGTGACCGTGGCTGGCGACACCCGCTTTGACCGCGTCACCGACATCCTTCACTCCACCATCCAGATGCCCCACGTCGAGGCGTGGGCCAAGAATCACGGCTCGGCTCGTGAGGAGATGACCTTGGTGGTGGGTAGTAGTTGGGGCGCCGACGAGCAGCTCTATATGCCGTGGCTGCGCGAGCATCCCGAGGTGAAGGTGATTATCGCGCCTCATGAGTTTGACGAGGAGCGCGTCAGCCGTCTGCAGCAAGAGGTAGGAGGTCGCGTGGTGCGCTTCAGCGAGGTTGAGGCTGGCGCCTCGCTTGAGGGCGTAAGAGGCATCATCGTGGATTGTTTTGGCAAACTATCGAGCCTCTATCGCTACGGCGATGCCGCCTACATAGGCGGAGGCTTTGGCGAAGGCATACACAATATCAATGAGGCGGCGGTGTATAGCATCCCCGTGGTGTTTGGGCCGCGCCATCAGAAGTTTAAGGAAGCCACCGATCTCATCAAGGCCGGAGGAGGCTTCTGCGTGAGAGATGAGGGAGAGGTGAAGGCCACCCTATCGCGCCTGCTCACCGACGACGCCTTTAGGCGCCAGGCAGGCCAGGCCGCTGGCGAGTATATCCAGCGGTCGATAGGCGCCACCGACAAGATTTGTCGTCATCTGGGGCTCTGAGGGCCCCTGTCGAGGCCTCATGGCGTGGAGAGAGGCAGAAATTAAGGATTTTAACACGCAAAAGGCCTGAAAGATAACATCTTTTAATCACTTTTAGGGGAAATGCTTGAATAACTTTCGCTCCATTAGCGTTTTATACATAAAGACAAGCATTTCTTTACATCCCTCACCTTAACATCGGGTAGTGATACCGGGTATTAAGGCTCTCATAAATAAATAGTTGAAACGTGAGAGGAGGAGCCGAGCAACCCACGGCTCCTCCTTTTTTGTATGCGCATCTTGCTGGACCACCTACAACAATCCAGCCATATACACTGGTAGACATATCAAATCCCCCTCGCGACGCAGATCTTTAGTATACAAAAGATACCTTGATTTTATCCTCGAAGAAAACTTCTTGTAGAACTCATCGAGCGACTTATGGCTCTTGTAGCCTGAAGATTTCACTTCTATGGGACAAATCTTATCTTTTTGGCTAATCAGGAAATCAATCTCATAGACTCGTGGCTTTGTGTCTTCGGATACTCGATCCTTAAAGGTATAATAATAGAGATTGTTACCTGCGCTTCGTAGGAGTTGTGCCACAACATTCTCATACACATAACCCAAGTCGGTGGGTAGCCTGTCTGACAGCAACTTTCGATATATCACATTATCCGTGTAATCTCGGTCAAGGAAAGCTAAAGTCACAAACAGACCAGTGTCGGCGAGATACATTTTAAAGTAATCCAGATGGGCATGCAGTGCCATTCCCACGCCCGGGTCATCGGCATGATAGGCAATATTAACTGTTCGCGAGTCGGTGATGTCGGCAAACAATTCGCCAAGTCGATTGGGCCGAGCACTCTCTATTACACTCCCCACCTTATACCTCATCGTATTGCGAGATAGCTCAGCAGGTATAGAAGAGAATATGGTAGAGGCTCTCCCAAGAGGATCAAGTTTTCGGAAGTCTCCGTCATAGAGTCGAAGTATTTCTCGTTTCACTCTGTCCACCTCTGCAAAATCGTTGTAATCAAGATAGGCCACCACCGATTGAGGCATACCCCCTACGAGCATATAAAGACGAAATTCTTCCATCATGTGGCGATTCATATCGTCCCCCATTGGAGTCAATGTCTCAAAACTGCTTTTGATAAAATCCCATTTAGTCTTCTTTCCAGTTGCTTCAAGAAACTCCTCGAAATCCATTGGATACATATCCAGATGATGTTCTTCGCTGGGAATCAATATATCCTTCACATTCTTTCGTATCGAAATCAACGACCCCGTCTCAATATAATCATATCGCCCATCCCTTACAAGATGTTTTATGGCTTGCCGCGCTTTGGGGCAGAATTGCACCTCATCAAATATGATTACCGACTCTCGGCGTGGAAGTGATTTGCCGGTGAATGCCTGCAACCGTAAGAAAAACCTGTCAAGATCGCTCATATGGTCAAAGAGTCTAACAACCTCCTCATCAACATTGGAAAAGTCGATGATAAGATAGTCTTGATATTCATTTCGGGCAAACTCCTCGGCAACGGTGGATTTACCCACTCGGCGAGCGCCCTCAATCATTAGTGCATAACGCCCTGCCGACCAAGATTTCCACTCTTTCATCTTGTCGTAAATCTTCCGTTTGAATATCCTTTTGGTCATATCCTATATAAGAGCTTGGTTATCACCGCAAAGATAGCGAATATGGCAGAAATACCAAAATGTTTTTGGCCTAAAGTGGCAGAAATACCAAAATGTTTTGAGCCAATAATGGCAGAAATACCAAAATGTTTACTCTTCCTCTTCCATGGGGTCGTCATCGTCGTGCTCATAGAGGCCAGATTCAAACTCCTCATAGTCGTAGATAGCCTCGCCGTTGACGCGGTCGCCAGCCATCCATAGGTCCACGGCGTCAGAGTAGTCGCCATAGACATCGTCATAGGCCTCTTCAATCCAGCCATATTTAGATATGAAATACCATGTGGAAGGACGGTCAAGAGTGGTAAAATGAGTCTTCTTCTTATTCTTAGGCTTCACCTTCTGCTTGTAGTAGACCCTCTTCTCCACAGTATCCATAGCCACGAAGAAGTATTGGTCTTTCTTCTTGACAATCGCCCCTATTCTATTCTTACAAATCCTTTTAAAACCATACACTTTATCAGGATGGTAGAGCGCCTTTAAGTAGGCATACATATAAGGGAAGGGATTGTTTTGGCGCTCACGCTCAATGCTATCTCGCTTTAGCTCCTCCATTCTCCAGGCCTGATATTCTCTATTGCGCTTTTCACGCGCCAGCATTTCTGCCTCTCGATCTATATAGGGAATTTTCCAGTCGAGCCAGTTAAAGAGCAAGAAGTAGGCAGTCTTTCTGACGCGTGGCTCAGAGAGGAGCAGGTCGTGAAGGCCATCTTTTATCTTGTTCATATTAACCCACTTACTAAGGCCCTTCCCATAGCGGTCGATGTCGTCCACATCGAGCACAGCGTCGGCCTTTTGAAATTCAGGAGTCCACACCTCGCCGTTGACGCTCTTGTCGCTATGCATCACCATCACGGGGCAGTTGAGACTACGATAGCGCAGAGATTGCTGCCCCTTATTGATAGCGCGAATCCAACCGGCGTCTACGGCGGGCGACACAGGCGACTTCCACTCCGTGTCAAACGTCCACTCGCCGTGGCCCTCAGGAGCCTTAAGGAGCGACTGGGCATACGCCTTGCTCATTCCCTGCGATATTCGCAGGCTTGGCCACCAGCTGCCTACCCAAGAGAGTGTGCCAATCCATTTCTCTTTGTCACCGAGGTTCCAGTCGAGGAATGGGCTGTTGAGGGCCAAGGCCTTCACAGGAGTAATAAGACCTTTTTCGGCCATATACATGCTGGTGATGAGACCACCGGTAGAATGGCCGAGCAGAGCAATCGCCGTATCGCCGTCGGCCTGTATCTGGGCAATGGCAGCGTCGATGTCGGCGTAGTATTCCCGGAGGTCGCGCGTCTGGCAGCGCACGTCGCCTTCGCGGAGCGAGCGACCGTAGCGTCGCAAGTCGACAGCGTAGAAGTCCCAGAGGTGGGCGTTGGCCGAGTCGGCGAGTTCCTTCTGGAAGAAGTAGTCGTTGAAGCCGTGGACGTAGAGCAGAGCGCGGCGCACCTTGCCAGCCGTGTCCTGGGGGGCCGCACGACGGATGATGGTTGAGATGGCCCAGCCGGGGTGGCTCACGGTTCGTTGCTCGAGGCCGTCGCCCAGGATGTCAGGGCGCCATTCAGGCGACTCTGGGGCGTGGAACACTGCCCCTCTTGTGCAGGCAGCGAGCAACAAGGATAGCAGAAGGTAGATAGAAAAGTGTCGTAAAGTGATCATAGTGGGCGGTTGGCTAACACCACAAAATTAATCAAAAACCACGACATCACCAACCCCGGATGGCCAGACTGGGAGGGGCGGCTCGCCCAACGCCCAGGCGGTGCTAACCCCGGAGGGGTTATTTCAAATAGCAGCGGCGGGTAGCCGCAAAAGCCACCCACGGAGAAAAAGTTGTCTACGGAGGGCCAGCCGCTCATAGTAGAGCACGGCGGCCTCGCGTGCTAGCCAGCATGCGGGGGGAGGGTGGTCTACGGAAGACGCGGAAAGACACGGAGGCCATGCGGGTGGGGTTATCCTCGCTGCGGCAGCTATTGTAGTGCGGCGGCCTCCGCCGCTTTCTGGGCGGTGGCCTCCACCGCCAGTGGCGGCGTAGCCGCAAAAACCGCCCACGGAGAAAAGATTGCCTACGGAAGACGCGGAGGGACACGGAGGTCCAGCCGCTCATAGTAGAGCACGGCGGCTCGCGTGCTCGCCAGCATGCGGGGGGAAGTCGTCTACGGAGAGCGCGGAGGGACACGGAGGCCATGCGGGTGGGGTTGTCCTCGCTGCGGCAGCTATTGTAGTGCGGCGCCCTCCGCCGCTTTCTGGGCGGTGGCCTCCACCGCCAGTGGCGGCGTAGCCGCAAAAACCGCCCACGGAGAAAAGATTGTCTACGGAGGAGCGCGGAGGGACACGGAAAGGCCAGCCGCTCATAGTAGAGCACGGCGGCCTCGCGTGCTCTCAGTGAATGTGGGGACGACGATGAGGAGCCAGGTGGACGAGAAGAAATGCCTCGTCTGGGCCGTCGGCCGAGCCGGCCAACCTACAATGTCGCCTGACGAAACCCATCGCCTGCCGA
>JAJBVL010000060.1 GCA_020859845.1 Bacteroidales bacterium | reverse complement strand
GTGCAATCCGTGTGCATCTGTGTAATCCGTGTGGATCCGTGTTGCTCCGGGCGGCCTGGCGAGCCGCCCCTCCTAAAAAAAGCCATCCGGGCGGGAGGGCCCGGATGGCTTTTTTAGTGATTATTGGTGGCGGGGTCAGAAGGCGGCTTGCGTGCCCAGGCGCTTGTCGACGAGCATGCCATCGACGGGCTGCGCCGTGAACGCGCCCTTCTTGAGCGCCTTAAACGTGATCCGCATCAGCTCTACATCCCCCGACAACGTCTTTGCATTTCCGAGGTTTACAAACGTCGGGTAGAGCGCCTTCTCGCCCGAGGTGTGGAGACGGTCCTTGGTGAGGTCCTCCATCGAGGAGACGGCCAGCGGCTCTACGCTGACGAGTTCCCACGCCGTCTGGTCATAAGGCAGCGCGAAACTCAGACCATTGACATAGCAGAGATCCTTGCCCTCCACCGTGATGACTACCTCTTCGCCGGGATTGACTACCTTCGTAGGCTCAATGTTAAGCACCAGCTGACCACCAATCTTCAGCGAATCGCTCTCGTCGAAACGCACACCGCTCTTGAGCTGCGTGGCCACCACGGAGATATCGTAAGCATCAATGAGACCATTGCCGTTGATGTCGCCACCGCTGATGTAGCCCTCGAAGTCGCTATCGCCACGACGCAGGCCAGTGTAGTTGGTATACGACATGAGGTCGGCCTCGTCAATCTTGCCGTCGGCGTTGATGTCGCCCTGGAGCCAGCTCGATGTGCCAGGCACACGGAAGATATACATCTCGCGACCCGAACCGTAGTTGCCTACGCCCTCGGTGACGCTGATGCGCAGATAGCGAGCCTGTGGCTGCTGCTTGAAGACAAACTCCTTGACATCGCCGTTGCGCTCCCAAGCGAAGCTGTCAACCTCTTCCCAGCGCTGACGGTCGATGCTCGTGGCGACGGAGCCGCGTAGGATAGTGCCGTTGCCGCCATCCTGACGAGGCAGATATTGCAACTTGTCGAGGGTGTTGACGGAGTGGAGGTCGATGATGAGGTCAAACGGCAGAGCGTTGCGACGATACTTGGTGTGGAACATATCGCCCTTCTCCGCGAAGTCGAAGAGACGGTCAACCTCGAAACCTTCCTGAATCTCGCAGGTGGCCTCGCCAGTGATGCCATGGATGGCAAACTCCAGAGGATTGTCGGCGGTGGTTACGGCCAGCGATGTCCACTCGGAGGGCCCGTCGGCGTTGACAGCGCGCAGCTGGAGGGTGTAGTCGGTGGCGGGGCGGAGATCGTCGAAGAGAAGCGTGGTGTCGCGCACAAGTGTATACAGCATGCCCTGATGCTCCAACTCATAGTAGTCGGCATTCTCCACCTCGTCCCACGAGGGCGAGAGGGTGTAAGGGCCAACGGCCTCGGGCTGTATGCGGATGGCCGGAGCGGCGAGCGAGCCAGTCTTGGCCAGATACTTGTTGGGGATATCGAGGCCCACACCCTTCACTACCACCTCGATGGCATTCTGGTTGACGTCGGTCTTGGCGAGGTTGACCAGCAGCTGAGGATTCTTGGTGACCGACACCTTGGCAACCTCGCTGCCGGGGGTGGAGAAGCGGTTGAGTTCGGGAGCAGGATTGTAATAATAGCTATTGGGGGTCGACTGCAGCTCGGAGAGCGAGGCAGCCTTGACCAGCTTCACCTTCTTGCCGCCGATGGTGGCAGCCACGCTCTGAGGTTCGCGCGAGGTGTTGATGATAAGCTCGGTCGACTGCTCAGCCTCGTAGCCACGGTAGGAACCCACGGCGGGAGCTATATTGATGGTAGCCACGCCGAGAGGCGACAGCGAGCAGCTGACGTGGGTGGTCACCGAAGCATCGTCGTGGAGTAGATATTTCTGGGTGAGGCCATCGTCGTCGTAGATGGTCATCTCGGAGGAGCCGTAGGGATAGAACTCTATGATGCGTTGCCCGGGGTTGATCTCGCTGGGGTTGTTGTTGGGGTTGACCATCGGGATGATGGCACCGCCACGCACGAAGACGGGGAGTTTCCACAGAGGAGCCTCGAAACCGTTGATGACCACGCCGCCATCGTAGCGGTCGCCGGTGAAGTAGTCGTACCACACGCCCTCGGGCAGATAGATACCGTTGCGAATGTCGTTGCCCTCAGCGTCGGCCTTGGTCTCTTGGTAGACGGGAGCCACGAGGAAGTCGGGGCCGTAGAGATACTCATAGCGAGTGGCAGTCCCGAGGGTATAGGGGTTGGGGTCGGCGAGGAAGATGGCGCGGATGAGAGGCAGCCCATCCACGGCCTCGCGAGCGTAGGTGTAGGCATAGGGCAGCAGCTCACTCTTCAGCTTGAGATAGTTGCGGTTGATAGAGGTGGCAGGCTCCCCAAGTGCTTGGGGATACTTGGGGTTGGAGCCCCAGCCGTCCATATTGAGTTGCATGGGGGTGAAGGTCTTCCACTGGAAGTCGCGGATGTTGATGATGGGCTGCTTGCCGCCGAAGATACCATCCATGTCGCTGGTGATGTTGGGGTTGCCCGAGAGACCCGAACCGATATAGGTGGGGATATGGAAGCGGATATACTCCCATTCGCCACCCGTCTGGTCGCCGCTCCAGATGCCGGCATAGCGCTGTGTGCCTGCCCAACCGTCGAGCGAGATGATGAAGGGACGGGCATAGTCGCCATAGTAAGGCATGATTTCGCCCACATCGGCCACACCATTGAGGCCAAAGGAGTAGCCCCAGCCTACCCAAGCCACATCGGTCTTGAGCACGCGCACGCCAGCGTCGCGCACCTCCTTGACGATGTCGCGCTGCAGCAGGGCGCTGACGCCCTCTTTGGGATGAAGGTCGCTCTGGGTCCAGAGACCTATCTCTACGCCATGAGAGCGGGCGTAGTCGCCAAACTCCTTAAGATTCTGTATGTTGCCATCGAGGGTCTCGGTCTGGCCATAGCCTGCGCCGTAGCCGTCGTTGGGGAGTATCCAGCCAAGAGGCATGTCGGCAGCAGCGTAGCGATCGACCACGGCACGAGCGGAGAACTGATAGTTGCCCTTCTCGCCATTGAGCGACTCCTTGACGCCGCCATTGTCGCGCTGGCTCTCCTTGTAGCGGATGCCGTCCTCAAAGAGGATGCCGGTGCCGGTGGTGTCGACGGCCCAGTAGTCGCGGTTGTAGGCGTTGAGGTGGCCTTCGTAGAAACCAAACTTGGGCAGCAGGACAGGGTTGCCGGTGAGCTGGTAGAAGTCGCGCAGCAGAGCCACAGGACTCTCATCTACCATCACGAAGAGGTCGAGATAGTCGGTGTCGTGGCTGAGGGTGACTGTGCCAGGAGTAGCAGCCCCGAAGTCGTAGGAGCCAGGGGCGAAGGTGTGCCACATGATGGCGTAGCCGGCCGTCGACCAATAGAAGGGGTTGGGGGAAGCCACGCCTCCGTCGGTCCAGCTGTTCTGGTTGACGATTTCTATGCGCTGGCCCTTGTGGGAGAAGCGGCCGTTTTGCACGCCGCCACCGTAGAAGTATTCATTGTCGCCCTCCTGGAGCTGGATAGAGAGGGTGTTGGTGTCGGCGTTGTAGGTGAGAGGACCGGTCTGGCGCAGCACCACTTGGTCGGTCACGAGGTCGGTCACTGAGAGGTAGCCGGTGGTCTTGTCCCACGCGGCCTTGATTTTGGGGGTCTTGATGACGTAGGTGTTGCCTTCCTCTTCGAGAGCCACTGCGGAGATATGCTGGCGGGGGCTGTCGACGAGGATCTGTGCCGGGGGCGTGGCCTCGGGGTTGCGTACTATGCCGCCTTTATCGTCGCGAAACAGGCGGAAGATGTTGTCGCCATAGAGGTCGACAGTCGTGCGGGTGCCATCCTCACCGATGATTTCAAAGGTGGTGGGGTTGAGGCGTGTAGCTGTCTTGATAGGCTGGGCTTGGGCGGACAAGGCAAGTCCCAGGGCCAAGGACAAGGATAAGATTTGCTTCATTGCTTTATATTAAGGTTAATGTGATGGCGGATTCTTTAGCTTTTCAGCTTTTTAGCTTTTTAGCTTTTAAGGCCCAGGCTTTAGGCCCAGGCATTAGGCATGGAGGGGATTAAAAGGCTAAAAGCTAAAAAGGGTAAGAAGCGGGGCTATTGGGCTTGCTGCTTGGTCAGGATCTCGGCCAGGCGTTTGACGCCCTCGGAGGCGCCCATAGGGATGACGTGGACGTTGGCGGGAACGGCTGCTGGATGGGGGTCGATGTAGTAGACGGGCACTCCGGGCCGCACGTAGTGGAGCAGGCCAGCGGCGGGATATACCACCAGCGAGGTGCCTATCACCACAAACACGTCGGCGCGCTCCACGAGTTCGATGGCTGGCTCGATGTTTGGCACAGCCTCTTGGAAGAAGACGATGTGGGGGCGGATGGGGTCGCCATACTTGTCGCGGCTCTCGGGGGTGGTGTCGAGCTGGTCGATGTCGAGCTGGTAGACGCGCTCAGGATGGGGGATGGAGCGCACCTTCATTAGTTCGCCATGGAGGTGTAGCACATTCTTGCTGCCGGCGCGCTCGTGGAGGTCGTCGACATTCTGAGTGATGATATAGGTGTCGAAGTATTTTTCGAGTTCTACGAGGCCCAGATGGCCAGCGTTGGGTTTGGCCTTGAGGAGGTCGTGGCGGCGAGCGTTGTAAAACTTGTGGACGAGCGCTGGGTTGCGGGCAAAGCCGTCGGCACTTGCCACGTCCATCACGGGATAGTTTTCCCAGAGGCCGCCAGCGTCGCGGAAAGTTGAGATACCACTCTCGGCGCTCATGCCGGCGCCGGTAGATATTACCAAGATAGGCTTACGATCCATAGGTCAAGAAGAGATTAAGGGGGTTAACAATGGTTAGAGACCACAAAGTTAACACTTTATTTTCAAACAAACTACGATTCCCGAAGAATACCTCCACTCATAGTAGAGCACGGCGACTCGGATGACACGGATGACTCGGATGACACGGATGACACGGATGCACACGGATTGCACGGATGCACACGGATTGCACGGATGCACACGGA
>JAJBVL010000099.1 GCA_020859845.1 Bacteroidales bacterium | reverse complement strand
CTATAGGCCCTATGGGGCTTATAAGGCTTATGGGGCTTATAGGGCCTATACACCTTAATATAATATATTGCCGGCGGGGTGGATAACATTCCATCCTCTCCAAGCGACATTGCTGGCCCTTTACCCACCCACTTTTGACTTTTAACTCTTAACTTTTGACTTATATGAGAATCTTCTATACCTTTGCGGCATTAACGCTTACCACCACCATTATGACCGCACAAAAAACAATATACCTTGACCCTACGCAGCCAATAGAGGACCGCGTAGAAGACGCTCTGAGCCGCTTGACCACCGAGGAGAAGGTGGCAATGTGTCATGCCCAAAGCAAGTTTAGCTCGCCAGGCGTGCCGCGCCTTGGCATCCCCGAGCTCTGGATGAGCGACGGCCCTCACGGTGTGCGCGCCGAGATCAACTGGAACAACTGGGGCTATGCCGATTGGACTAACGACAGCGTCACGGCCTTCCCAGCCCTGACAGCCCTCGCTGCCACTTGGGATCCCTCGCTTTCCTACGCCTATGGCGACGCACTGGGCGAAGAGGCCCTCTATCGCCACAAGAACGTGATGCTCGGCCCAGGCGTCAACATCTATCGCTCGCCGCTCAATGGCCGCAACTTTGAGTATATGGGCGAAGACCCCTATCTGGCAGGCGAGATGGTGGTGCCTTATATCCACGGTATGCAGAGCCACGGTGTGGCTGCCTGCGTGAAGCATTTCGCCCTCAACAACCAAGAGCGTTGGCGTGGCACAGTGGATGTGGACCTCAGCGAACGCGCTCTCTACGAGATCTATCTCCCAGCCTTCAAGAAGGCTGTGGAGGAGGGCAAGGCTTGGAGCATCATGGGTGCCTATAATAAGATATGGGGCCAGCACTGCTGCCACAACGACCGCCTCCTCAACAAGATATTGAAGGGCGACTGGGCCTTTGACGGCGTGGTAATCACCGACTGGGGAGGCGCCCACGACACCCGCGAGGCTGCGCTCAACGGTCTTGACTTAGAGATGGGCTCCTACACCAACGGCCTTACGTCGGAGAGCGCCTTTGGCTACAACGACTATTATCTTGCCGACCCCTACTTGAAGATGCTTCAGGAGGGAGAGGTAGCGATGGCGACCGTCGACGACAAGGCACGCCGCATACTGCGCCTCATATTCCGCACGGCCATGAACCCCACCAAGGGCTACGGCACGCTCTGCACCCCCGAGCACTACGCTACGGCACGCCAGATAGGCGCCGAGAGCCTCGTGCTGCTCAAGAACGACCCTGTGAAGGAAGGCAAGAAGAAGGGCGCGCCTCTGCTGCCTCTGGAAGCTGATAAGTATGGCAAGATACTCGTGGTGGGCAACAACGCCATCCGCGCTCTCAACGAGGGCGGCGGCTCCAGCGACCTGAAGGTGCGCGACATGATCTCACCCCTGCAAGCCCTGCGCGAACGCTACGGCGAAAAGATTGACTTTGCCGAAGGCTACACCACCGGCCGACCGCTCTACGAGGAGCATGAGACGTTTGACCCCGTGCAGGCTGCCCAGCTACGCGCCGAGGCCATCGACAAAGCCAAGGATGCCGACCTTGTAATCTATATAGGAGGCCTCAACAAGAACGCTTATCAAGACTGCGAGTCGACCGACCGAGAGACTTATGCCCTTCCCTACGAGCAAGATCAGCTTATCAACGGCCTGGCTGAAGTGTGCCCAAAGATTATTGTGGTCAATATCTCGGGCAACGCCGTGGAGATGGACTGGGCCGACAATGTGCCCTCCATTCTTCAGGCGTGGTATCTCGGCTCGATGGGAGGATATTCGATTGCCGACGTGCTATCGGGCGACGTCAATCCTTCGGGCAAGCTGCCAATCTCTATCCCATACCGTCTGGAGGACAACGGCGCTCACGCCTTTGGCGAGCGCGCATATCCGGGCATTGAGAGCGCCACGGCCAGCAACGCTGCCATCCCTGGCTCTATCGTAGCTGCTGGCAACAATCCTCGCGTGGAGTATGCCGAGGATATCCTCGTGGGATACCGCTGGCACGACACCAAGCAGATACCCGCACGCTATCCCTTTGGCTACGGACTGAGCTACACCACGTTTGCATACTCCAAGCCACGACTCTCGGCCAAGAGCATCAAGGCTGGCGAGCCTCTGACGCTCGAAGTAGACATCACCAACACGGGCGAGCGCGCCGGCAAGGAGGTGGCACAGCTCTATGTCTCCGACCTCAAGTCGTCGTTGCCACGGCCGCTGAAGGAGCTGAAAGGCTTTCAGAAGGTGGCGTTGGAGCCTGGAGAGACCACGACGGTCAGCTTCCCCATCACTACCGAGATGCTCAGCTACTACGACCCCGAGCAAGGCTGGATAGCGGAGCCAGGCGACTTCTCGCTCCTCATCGGCAACCAGAAAGCCACCTTCACCCTCGAATAATCCCCATCCTCAGAGCCCAAAGGGGCGACATTGAATCATAGGAGACTGTTTTCCTAACCCAATGCCCCCCCCTTCGAGGCTCTGAGAGTGGGGGTATTATTTTTAAAGTTAAAGGTGTCAATTCGTAGTCAAAAAATGCAATTTTATAGCAATTGGATTAAAATATTCTAATAATTGTTTTGATTATTCACTTTCGCTGCATAATTTTGCCCCGATAGATACAACTAATTCTCACTACTAAACAATCATTTGCTTATGAAAAAAACTTTACTCCTTGCTGCAACTGCTATGGTTGCTTTTGGTGCTTTTGCCGACGATGAGGTTACAGAGCTCTGGAGCGCAGAAGGCACTACCATCTACGGCTATGACCCCTGGGATGGCACTGATCCTATAGCCACATTCCCTGGCACCATCATTGCTTATAGCGATGGTACATACACTATCAAAGACTTCTGGGGCGTAAAGGACAATGACTACTCCTTTACAATCAAAGAGGCTGAAGATGAAAATAATGGGTATTATATGTACTCCACTGCCGGCGCATCGGTAGAATGGATATACACTGGCTTGGATAATGATGGAGTTAATATTGACATCCTTTATGCTTATCTTGACTCATATTCGTATTTCTGGGGCGACGAGACTCAAGGTTATCTCTATTTCAACGCATGGCCCTATATAGGAGATGGCTATATTGACTACGCTATCATCGGCTTTGAATGGCCTCGCTCCGAGGAGACAAGCAGCGAGCTGACAGCCGAAAGCCTCGTTGGAGAATACACCGCCGTCACCTCTGCCTATGAGGAAAGCTATGACTGGGATACCTATCAGTATTATGCTGACCCTGTCACGGACCTCACCTACGATGTGACTATCGAGCTTGGTGAGACCAGCGATATCGTCATCAAGAATTTCTATTGGGAAGCTGACGTAAACGCCGACCTCGTTGCCGACAGCCGCGAGCTCACCTTCCCCATCCAGCAGCCACTTGAGTACTACTACTTCTGCAAGTATGAGGATGACACCCTCAACTGGATTACTGACCTCAACGAAGTGACAGCCACTATTGATGAGAAGGGTGTAATCACCGTGCAAAACTGGGCTTTTGCCTACGACTATGAGCCTACTTATGGTTCTCAATACGCTGGCTATTACTGGCCCGACCAGTGCAACTCCATCACTGTGCTGACTCCTAAGAGCGACGCTATCAATACTATCGCTACTGACCTTGAAAACGTCAACGCTCCCGTGGAATACTACAACATCCAGGGTGTACGCGTCGCCAACCCCGCAAAGGGTCAGCTCGTCATCAAGCGTCAGGGCAACAAGGCCAGCAAGATTATCTTCTAAAAGCCTTGCATAGCTTATAAGGAAATAACGCAACAGTCCCCCTCCGAGGCAGTCTCGCCAATGGCTCCCGCAGCCTGGCGAGGCTGCCTTCTTTTACGGGCCACGGAGGCCAAGATGTTGCAAAGGTGGAAGAAAATGTCTAATTTTGTGGTATGAAACATGATAGACTACAGCCACTTCTGCTGGGCAGCGCCTGTCTGCTACTGACGTTGATGATGATAGGATGCAGGATATCCTATAAGTTTAACGGCGCGGCTCTCGACTATACGGTGTATAAGACAGTGACGGTGGGCAACTTCCCCATCCGCGCTGCCTTGGTGTATCCTCCACTGCAACAGACGTTTGAAAACGAGCTTCTCAACTATATCACCCGCAACACGCGCCTACAAGTCAACGACGGCAACGCCGACCTGCAGCTCGAAGGCGAGATAACAGGCTATAACCTCTCGCCTCAGGCCGTCACCGAAAACGCCATCGCCTCCAAGACACGCCTCACGATACAAGTGAGGGTGAGATACACCGACACAAAAAACGACAACAACGACATAGACCAGACATTTAGCGCCTATCGCGACTTTGACAGCTCGTTGATGCTCACCGAGGTGCAAGAAGAGCTCTGCCAAGAGATTAGCGAAGAGCTGGTGCAGCTCATCTTCAACGCCACGCTGGGCAACTGGTAACGCCCGCCCCACGCCCCCATGGAAACCGACCCTTATATCATCCCTGCCGCGCTCCTCGACGCCATCACAGGCAAGAACGCCTCGGTGCCCACGCTCCAAGAAGTAGAGGAGCTGGAGCGCCACTACCCTTACTTTACCCTCCCGGCCCTTCAACGCTTACGCAACGCCCCGGACGGGACCCTTACCGATGATGAGCGCCGCTCGCTACGCGAGAGCGTAGCCCTCAACGCCTCCGACCCCACCATGCTCTTCAGGCTCATCGACCCCGACGGACGCCAACTGCAAGGATTCTACCCTGCGGAAGAGACCAACCCCACCCCTACCACCGACGCCGCCATCGACACCTTTCTCGAGGCCTATGGCAAGATAGACCCCCAGGAGCAAGCTCTACTTGAGAAACTAATCTTCAACCCCGTGCCCGACTACGCCACAGTGCTCCAGCGCGAGGCCGCCGAAGCCCCTGCTCAGGAAGAAACGCCCGCCAGCGAGGACCGACAAGACGCCCTGCTCGACGCCTTCCTCAAGAAGCACGCCCCCAAAGAGACTCCCACCCCCCCCGCCCCCAGTCACG
>JAJBVL010000096.1 GCA_020859845.1 Bacteroidales bacterium | reverse complement strand
GTCGGGTTCTCGGGCGGGGGCCGGCCCGCGGTCCAGTCTCGCTTCGATACGCCGCCCCCGGCGGGGTGCCGGGGCCGCGGGGTGGGGGTCAGGGGGGTCAAGGGGCAGTGAAGGGGTAGGTGTCATTTTGGTATTTTCCTTTGCTAATATAGCATTAACACACAAAATTAACGAATTTCACATCAAGAACAAAATAAGTGATAAAATATTTTCTTAATTTTGCGTTAACGAAGCGCTTTACTATTATGAAACTCCCTCATTTAACCAACCTGTCGCAAGCCATAAAGAGCTACTTCACGCTTACCGACTTCCTAATACCTCAAGCCGAGGCAGAGGAGGCCATTCGTGAAGGGGTGTCGTTTAGAGGTATCAATATCTTGATCCTAATCGTAGCCATCTTTATTGCATCCTTGGGCCTAAACACCAATTCCACGGCCGTCATTATCGGCGCTATGCTCATCTCGCCTCTGATGGGGCCTATTATTGGTATGGGCTTGGCAGTGGGGGTACGCGACTTCGAGCTGATGAAGCAATCGTTTCGCAACCTGGCGATGGCCGCTCTCTTCAGTATCCTCGCCTCCACCATCTACTTCCTGATATCGCCTGTCAACGAGGGCCATAGCGAACTGCTGGCGCGTACATCGCCCACCATCTATGATGTCTTCATAGTATTCTTTGGTGGGGCAGCAGGCATATTGGCGATAGGATCGAAGGTGAAGGGCAATGTAATACCAGGCGTTGCCATTGCCACAGCCCTTATGCCACCGCTTTGCACCGTGGGCTACGGCCTTGCCACGTGGCAACCAAAATATTTCATGGGGGCCTTCTTTCTCTTCTTCATCAACTCGGTGTTTATCGCCGTGGCTACGCTCGTAGGGGTGAAGTTGATGAAATATCATATCCACGACTTCACCAATCCCGAGCGCGCGCGCCGTGTGCGCAACATCGTCTACACTGTGGCTATCTTGACGATGCTCCCAGCCTGCTATATGACCTATGAGATGTATCGCCAATCGTCGTTCTCGATGAACTGCTCGCGCTTCGTGGACAGCGAGTTTCAGTTTGATGGCACTCAGGTGCTTACCCATAAGGCTATCTACAACAAGGGCGCCGACACTCTGGCGGTGACTCTCGTAGGGCGTGTGTTGCCACAGGACTCTCTTATCTTGGCTCTTACAGAGAAGCTACCCCAGTTTCATCTGGGAGGCACGGTGCTCCGCATCTTCCAAGGCGATGCTATGGCTCCGGTGGATATGCAGAAGACCACCTCGGGAATGCTGAGCGACCTATATCAAGTGACGCAGAACACCATCACGCGCCAGCAGAACGAGATCGACTCGCTGCGACTGATCAACGCAATGACAGCTCGCAACGACACCATCTCCGCCATCATTGCCCCAGAGATAAAAGTGCTATTCCCACAGATTAAAGACATTGCCGTGAGCCGCGCCATTGTCACCAACATTGAGCATAACACGCTCGATACGCTCAACGTGGTGATGATAACGCCGACAGCCCGGCTGTCGCAAGCCGAGCTGTCAAAGTTTAAGGCTTATATGGAGGCGCGGCTCAAGACGCCGCGTGTCACCATCCTTAATCTACGTCAGTAGGAATGTCCTGGGCCAAAGGGCCAAAAGGCCAAAGGGATAAAGGGCCAAAAGGATTATACATTGAAGAGGAAGTGCATGATGTCGCCATCCTGCACCACATACTCCTTGCCTTCGATGCTCATGCGACCAGCATTCTTGACAGCCACCTCGCTGCCAAGCGACACGTAGTCGGCATACTTTATCACCTCGGCGCGGATAAAGCCTTTCTCAAAGTCGGTGTGGATGATGCCGGCACACTTTGGCGCCTTGCTGCCGCGCATAAAGGTCCAGGCACGCACCTCGTCGGGGCCAGCAGTGAAGTAAGTCTGGAGGTCGAGCAGGGCATATGCTGCGCGAATAAGGCGCGACACCCCCGACTCCTCAAGTCCTATTGACTCGAGAAACTCTTGCCGCTCTTCCCAGGTGTCGAGCTCGGCAATCTCAGCCTCGGTCTGCGCGGCTACAATTAGGAGCTGGGAGCCTTCGCCTTCGATGGCCTTCTTAACAGCCTCCACATAGGCGTTGCCTGTAGCTGCCGAGGCGTCGTCAACGTTGCACACGTAGAGCACAGGCTTGTTGGTCAGCAGGAAGAGGTCGCGGGCAAAGCGCTGCTCGTCGGGGGTCTCGTTGACCACCGAGCGCGCGGGGCGCCCTTCGGAGAGGGCTTCCTTGTAGCGTGCCAACACTTCATATTGCATCTTGGCTACCTTGTCGCCGCCGGTCTGGGCCTGCTTGAGGGTCTTGGCCATGCGGCTTTCTACGGTCTCAAGATCCTTGATGAGGAGTTCGTAGTCGATTATCTCCTTGTCGCGCACGGGGTCGATGGAGCCGTCGACATGGGTGATGTTGTCGTCGTCAAAGCAGCGAAGCACGTGGATGATGGCGTCGGTCTCGCGTATGTTGGCCAGAAACTTGTTGCCAAGGCCTTCGCCCTTGCTTGCGCCTTTTACGAGGCCTGCTATGTCGACAATCTCTACCGTGGCGGGCACCACGCTGCGCGGCTGGCATATCTCCACGAGGCGTGTCAAGCGCTCGTCGGGGACGGTGATGACACCCACGTTGGGCTCGATGGTGCAGAAAGGGAAGTTGGCCGACTGGGCCTTAGCGTTGGAAAGACAATTGAAAAGCGTAGATTTGCCCACATTGGGGAGGCCTACGATACCACATTGGAGGGCCATATAGGGGGGATAGGGATTTTTAATTCTTGGGGTTAATATTAGAGGGGGCTATAGGAGGTCGATGCCGGCTGCGGCGCAGGCTTCTATCTGCTCCTGAGGCCAGATGGAGGCTTGCACCTCGCCAATGTGGGCCTTCTGGAGCAGGAACATACAGAGACGGCTCTGGCCAATACCTCCTCCGATAGAGGGAGGAAGCTCGCCCGCAAGCAGCGAGCGATGAAAGTCGAGCTTGGCACGCTCCTCACAGCCGCGTATTTTAAGCTGGCGCTCCAGAGCCTCGGGGCTCACGCGGATACCCATTGATGAGAGCTCAAACGAGCGGTCGAGGATATGGTCGTAGAGGATGATATCGCCGTTGAGGCCTAAGTGGCCTTCGGAGTTGGGGGTGCTCCAGTCGTCGTAGTCGGGGGCACGACCATCGTGAGGCTCGCCCGTGGAAGGCAGCACTCCACCTATGCCTATGAGGAAAATGGCTCCATACTCGCGTGCGGCGGCCGATTCGCGCTGTGTGGCGTTGAGCTCTGGGTAGCGTCGGGCAAGGTCGTCGGCATGGATAAAGGTGATTTTCTCGGGGAGGCGGGGCGTGATGTGGGGGAACTGGCGAAATATCATCTGCTCGGTGGCGCGCACCGCGGCGTAGATTTTCTCCACCGTAGCCTTAAGATAGTCGAGATTGCGCTCCTCGGGGCGGATGGTCTGTTCCCAGTCCCATTGGTCTACGTAGAGCGAATGGAGATTGTCGAGCTCTTCGTCGGCGCGGATGGCGTTCATGTCGGTGTAGAGCCCATAGCCGGGGGCTATGTCGTAGGCACCGAGCTTCATGCGTTTCCACTTGGCGAGCGAGTGTACCACCTCGGCGCGATGGTCGTTGAGGGCTTTTACGGGAAAGGACACAGGACGTTCCACACCGTTGAGGTCGTCGTTGAGACCTGTGCCTGAGAGCACAAAGAGGGGGGCGGTGACGCGCCGTAGGCCGAGAGCCTCGGCCAGACGGCGCTGAAATTCGTCCTTGATCATCTTGATGGCCACCTCGGTGGTCTCGGGGAGGAGTTTGCGCTTATAGCGTTTAGGAAGGATTAGCGGCATTTGTTTTAGGGGGATTAATTAGGGATTGAGAATGGCTTGGCAGAAGGCGTCGAGGCGGGGATAATCGGCCTTTTGGAGGGCGGTCTTGATAGTCAATACTGGCTCCACAAGAGTCATGCCTTTCATCTGGCCTATCATGGCTGCCATCTGCTTGCCAGCTATAGGAGCCCATGAGCCATTTTCGATAAGGGCTACACGGCGGTTTTGAAGGCCCTTGATCTGGAGATGGTGGATAAAATCATACATGGCGGGGAAGAGGCCGGCATCGTAGGTGACCGAGGCAAGCACCAGTGTGGAGAAGCGGAAGGCTTGGCCCACGGCCTCCGACACGTCCTGACGGCAAAGGTCGATGGTGGCCACCTCAGGGGCACCATGCTGGCGCAGGTGCTCGGCCACTTCGAGGGCGGCGCGTGCCGTGCCTCCATATACCGAAGCATAGGCCACAAGCGCGCCCTGGCTCTCGGGGGTATAGCTGCTCCAAAGGTTGTAGTAGTGGAGATAATGGGGGATGTCGTCCTTGAGGATTGGCCCGTGGAGGCTGGCTATGACGTTGATGGGGAGGGCAGCGGCCTTACGCAAGAGGGTCTGCACCTGAGGCCCATACTTGCCTACGATGTTGGCATAGTAGCGTCGGCCTTCGGCGAGCCATTCTTGGTCGTAACACAAAGCTCCAAACCGCCCAAAGCCGTCGGCCGAGAAGAGCACGCCCTCGGTGGTGTCGTAGCTCATAATCACTTCGGGCCAGTGGATCATCGGAGCCATCAGGAATTGCAGCTTATGGTAGCCCAGGTCGAGGATGTCGCCTTCCTTGACAGCCAGTGTGCGCCCAGCGAAGGTCTCGCCATAGAAGAACTGAGGCAGCATGGCTATTGCCTTGGCGCTGCCCACGAGGGTCAACTCGGGATACTTCTCCATGAGTTCTTGGATGCAGGCCGAGTGGTCGGGCTCCATATGGTGGACTATGAGATAGGAGGGTGTGCGTCCATTAAGGGCATAGTCGAGGCGCTCGCGCCACTCGCTGGCGCGGCGACGATCTACAGTGTCGCAGATTGCTATCTTCTCGTCGTCGATGAGATAAGAGTTGTAGCTGATACCTTGAGGCACTGGATACTGGTTTTCAAACAATACTAAATCGGTGTCATCAACGCCGATGTAGTGGATCGTAGGTGTTATCATAATTGGTAGAGGAGGTGTATATAGGGGTTGTTTATTTTTTGTCGGGATGAGAAGAGGGAAGCTCGTGGCGGAGAGGATAGTGGTTGCGGAGCGATTCGAAATCCTCTGGATGGCTCTTGAGAGCCGCGGTGTCAACTGCTGGGTCGTAAGAGGCGAGTATGCTCTCAGGGTCTACCTGGGCGGAGGTGCCCATATCAAGAGCGTCGGAGGTGGCGGGAAGCGTAAGGCTGAAGTGGCGGCTCACAGCCTCCAAGGCCATCTGGGTGGCGCGGTGCTTGCCCTCTATTGAATAGCCAGCGATGTGGGGAGTGGCATAGACCGCGTGTTGGAGCAGCCGGGGGGAAAGATTGAGCGGTTCCCCTTCCCAGCAGTCGATTACAGCGTCCTTCACCGATCTGCTCTCCAAAGCCGAAATCAGGGCATCGGTGTCGACCACCCCTCCGCGAGCAGCGTTGATGATGATGGGTCGACGTCGGCAAGCCTGAAAGAATGAAGCGCCGGCCAAATGATATGTGGCGTAGGGCCCCTCGTGGGTGAGGGGGGTGTGGAAGGTGACCACATCGGCCTCCTCAGCCACTTGGCTAAGGCTTACAAAGTGGTCGGCTCCCTCTACTTCTTGGCGCGGAGGGTCGCAGAGCAGGAGCGTGACGCCAAGTTGACGTCCCCAGTCCTCAACGATTTTGCCCACATGGCCCACACCCACAATACCTATCTTAAGATCCTTCAGCCGCTGGGTGCCGGCGAGGCGAAGAATAGCGCTCCATACATACTGAGCCACGGCAGGAGCGTTGCATCCAGGAGCATTTACCACCTCTATGCCACGCTCTCGACAGTAGCGGAGGTCCACATGGTCAAGGCCTATGGTGGCCGAGGCTATAAGAGAGCAAGGGGAGCCAGAGAGAAGGGCGGAGTCGCAGCGTGTGCGCGTGCGTGTCACCAAGGCATCGGCCTCGGCCATGGCCTGAGGTGTAATCTCTGAGGCGCTCAGGTAGCTTACCGAGGCTAGCGGCTCAAGCACCCCTTGGGCAAATGGGATGTTGCGCTCGATGATTATGCGAGGAGAGGCATGAGTATTGACCATATAGCTATTGATGTATATATAACAATCAGAGATAGCGAAAGGATATAGGCCCTTTGCTGCATGTGGATGCGGATAAACATGCCTATCTGGAAGGCCACGCAGCAATTAAGCAGGGTGATATAGGCCGTCAGATTGGCCATATCGATGATGCAAAGGAGGCCGGTAAGGATCGACACTCCCATGAGCAAGCCATTGAAGGCGCGGGCTCGTGCATTGTAGCGGTATACCGTGACGAGATTGGAAAGGCCAGTGGCTATGCCCACAGCGAGGCTCACCACCGTACAGATGATCCAAGGGAGAGCCCTGAGCTGAGTCAGACGTCCGAGAATGTCGTCATATTGGGGGAGCCTTACGATGGTGAGGTCAATCAACCCCAGGCCTGCTCCTATCCAGAGAGGGGTGATACATCCCAGAAGGGCAGCAAGAAGCATCTTGAGAGTGAAGGCGCGCATCTGGGCAAGTCCTACCAAAAAGACGGCAACGTAGGGCACGAAGGCATACTGGCATAGCGCGCCCGCGCTCAGCAAGAAAAACGCCAAAAACGTGCGCCGTGTGTTGCGTGGCTCGAGATAGCATGAGTAGAAGATGGCCAAGTCGATGAGCACCACAAGAGCCAGCAATGTGCCTCCTCCAAACTGGAGGGTAGAGAGGGGGGTGGCCACTTCCATCAAGGCGAAAAGCCCCACGAAGAGGCGGGAGTGGCTACGCATCAGGCTGTAGGTGGAGTTGAGCCAGAGCATCAAGAGTATCACCACACATAGTCCTATGGCGTTGACCACCATGCTTGTCAGCGGGTCGGCAATCCATAGGTTGGGTGAGGGGAGCCACAGCCCTCGGTCGCCGCTCAGAGGCTGGCCCATTCCCCACATGAATCCCCACGCCCCCAAGGCGATGGCTCCTAAGATAAGGAGCCAAGCCACCCCAGGGCCATTGATATAGCGTGAGAAAGTGATTTCGCTTTGCTTCATGTGATGAATGGGCAGAGTAGGCCTAAGGCATTAGCCACCTATCAGGCGCAGCAGGTCTTGTCCGATGTCGCGGCGTGAATATTCGCCCTCAAAGTGGATAGCATCAACTCCGCGGTAGGCCAATTCAAGAGTCTGGTCGAGAGTGGGAGCCAGGGCGCTGACGGAGATGACACGTCCACCCGATGTTGCCACTCCAGCGCCTCCCTCAATAGCCTTAGTCCCAGCGTGGAAGGGTATCACGCCGAGAGCTGCAGCTTCGGCCAGCCCTGTGATTTCTTTGCCTTTAGGATACGACCCCGGGTAGCCGCCGCTTACTTTCATCACGGTCACGGCCGTCTGGGGATTGATTTTTAGCTCACGATCGCCGAGCGAGCCGCTGGCGGCGGCATACATTAGCTCGAGCAGGTCGCTATCGATGCGTAGCATGACGGCCTCGGTCTCTGGGTCGCCCATGCGCACGTTGTATTCTATCACCATGGGGTTGCCTCCCACATTGATGAGGCCCAGGAAGATGAAGCCGCGATAGTCTATCTTCTCTTCGATGAGGCCCCAGATGGTAGGCTTTATGATGCGCTCCTCTACCTTGGCCATGAAGGCGTCATCGGCAAAAGGCACGGGGCTGACGGCGCCCATGCCTCCAGTGTTGAGGCCCTTGTCGCCCTCGCCTATGCGCTTATAGTCCTTGGCTACTGGCAGCACGCGATAGCCGCCGTGGCCGTCGGTCAAGACAAACACGGAACATTCGATGCCGCTCAGAAACTCCTCGATTACTACCGTCTTGGAGGCCTCACCAAACTTCCCTTGGAGCATCTCTTGGAGAGCCTTCAAGGCCTCGGGAAGATTGTCAATGATAAGCACCCCCTTGCCTGCAGCCAGACCGTCGGCCTTGAGCACATAGGGTGGACGCAGGGTGGCAAGAAAAGCGAAGCCCTCGTCGAGTTCGGTGGGGGTAAACGACTGGTAGCGCGCAGTGGGTATATTGTGGCGTCCCATGAAGCGCTTGGCAAAGTCTTTGCTTCCTTCAAGGGCAGCGCCAGTCTTGCATGGACCGCACACCTTTACGCCCATGGCTGCGAGATGATTCTGGAGGCCGAGCACCAGAGGGTCTTCATTGCCGGCCACTACCAGATCGATAGCGTGGCTACGGACAAAGGCGGCTACGCCATCAAAATCTGTTGGCGAGAGGGCCACGTTGGTGCCATAAAGCGAGGTGCCTCCATTGCCGGGGGCGATGTAGAGGGTGTCAAGAAGAGGACTCTGGGCCATCTTCCAAGCGAGAGCCGCTTCGCGGCCACCGCTTCCTAATAGAAGGACGTTCATATGGGGATAGGTTGTGGGGGTTGTTATTGCTGATGGGGGGCGACGCTGCGGAGCAGCGTCGCACAGTGGCAGGCTGGGGGGGGATTATGGGTTTTCGGGGTTGTTGTTGTCGTCGGTGTTGCTGGTGGGCGCCTCGGGAGGCTTGCGCCATCCGCGGCGTTGACGCATATTGGGAGGCAAGGAGGGTTGGCGATTGGTGATGGTGTCGAGGATGTCGCCACGCTTGGCCGGCTTGGCCTCCTTGGAGTCGCGCTGGCGGTCGAAGGGCTTGCGCCATCCGCGGTCGGTGCTTGAATCGCGATTGCGCGTAGGCTTGTCGGCGTGAGGTCCTTTCTTCGGACGGTAACGCTCATCTGGGGCTTTCTCTCTCTTTGCACTCTTGGCAGGACGCGACCGTTCGAAGTGCTTCTTATTTAGGGCATTGCCTTCGCGACGGAAAGAAGCGTAGTCGCCTTCAAATATCTCGTATTCGCGCAGCTCACATTCCAAGCCTCCGTTGAAGAGCTTGAGTTTGGCCGAGGGGGCTAAACCGATGTGGTGGAAATATTCGTCTTGATAGCCGATAATCCAAGCATGATAGCCCTTAAACACTGTCTTCAACTGTCGACCAATAGTGCGGTAAAGACCCTCCATGTCAGGCACCGAGATGCGTTCGCCATAGGGAGGGTTGGTGACTATGACGCCTCCGGCAGGTACTTCTTTCTCGGTCCAGCTTCCGATGGGCCTGACATCAAGGTCAATATACTTACCTACGCCTGCTCGCTCTATATTCTGACGGGCCACGGCAATAGCTTGAGGGGAGATGTCGGTGCCAATAATCTTCTGTGTAAACGGACGCTCGCGGCTGTCGTCTTCGTAGATGGATTCGAAAAGCTCTTCATTGAAGTCGGGCCATCGCTCAAAGGCGAAGTTGCGACGGAAGATGCCCGGATTGATGCCTGCGCCTATAAGTGCGCCTTCGATCAAGAAAGTGCCTGAGCCACACATAGGGTCGACCAGTGGGCAGTCGCCACGCCACCCACTCAGGAGGATAATGCCAGCGGCCAACACCTCATTGATGGGAGCCTCGGTCTGGGCCACGCGGTAACCTCGCTTGTGGAGCGACTCTCCTGAGGAATCGAGCGAGAGGGTGACATCGTGGCCAGCAATATGCACATTTATTATTACATCGGCATCTTGTACCCTCACGCCAGGGCGCACCGTGGGCCCGAAGCGATCCTTGAAATAATCTACTATCGCATCCTTGACGCGGTAAGTGACAAAGCGCGAGTGGGTAAACTCATCGCTAAAGCTGACAGTGTCGATGGAGAAGGTCTTGTCGGGGGAGAGAAGGGTCGACCAATCCCAATCCTTGACGCGCTCGTAGAGCTCGTCGGGGTTTTGTGCCCTGAACTTATAGAAAGGCTTGAGGATACGCAAGGCCGTGCGGCAACACATGTTGGCGCGGTAGAGCATGGCCAAGTCGCCCTCGAAGCTCACACTCCTCAGGCCGGGTTCGACATTGATGGCTCCCAAGCCACGTAGTTCTTCTGCCAACACTTCTTCTAGGCCTTGAAAGGTCTTGGCCAGCATTGCAAATCGCTCGTTATCTTCTGCAGGATTCATATTGTATGGCTATTGTTCTTAGGCTGTCTGACAAAAATATAGCTTTGTAAATACGCTTGGCGGAGATTTATTGTTTAAATCGCAGGATATTGGTGGGACGTGCTTGGACAAGTTTCTCTCCTGGAGCCACATCCTCGGTGATCCAAAGGTTGCCACCTATCACGGCCCCCGACCCCACGGTGATGCGCCCTAGCAGGGTGGTGTTGGAGTAGATTACTACATTGTCGCCTATGATGGGATGTCGGGGTATGCCTTTTATGGGATTGTTGTTTTCGTCGAGGTCGAAGCTGCGAGCGCCCAGCGTCACTCCTTGATAAATCTTCACGTTGGTGCCTATAATGGCGGTGGCTCCCACCACTACGCCTGTGCCGTGGTCGATGGTAAATGATGCGCCAATCTTGGCTCCGGGGTGGATGTCGATGCCTGTCTCTCGGTGGGCGTGTTCGCTTATCATGCGCGGCAGCAACGGCACCCCCAGCTCCATCAGCCGATGGGCCACACGATGATTGCAGGTGGCGCGCAGGCCAGGGTAGCAAAAGATTACTTCTTCGGTGGAGATGGCGGCAGGATCGCCGCGGTAGGTGGCCACTACATCCGTGCTCAGCAGCTGGCGCATCTCTGGCAGCGACTCTATAAAAGCTTGGGTAATCTCTGAAGCGCGGTGGAGGATAGAGGTCATCGACTGCGAAGCCTCATCCTCGCCTGGAGCAAAGCAGAGAGCTGCTGCCACTTGGGGCGTCAAGATACTCTCAAGCTCCTCTAAGGCAAGACCTACGTGGTAATGGATATTGGAGCGCGTCACCACCCCGTCGCCGAAAAAACCTGGGAAAAGCAGGCGCCGGCAGAGATTGATAATGCGCGAGGCCTCCACATCGGAGGGCAAAGGCTCGCCGCGCCATCTCATGTGACACATATTGGTGAGGCTGTCGGGATTGGCCAGGCGCTCCACGAGCGCTGCAGTGGCTGAGGCCTCGGTGGCTGTCAAGGGGTCGTGCATAATTTTATCCATCGTTGTCAATGATGGATGCAAATTTACAAAAAAATAAGTCACCCCCTCCAGCATCTAAGATAAAAATGCTAATTTTGTGGCCACTTAACGTCTAATAACAACTTAACGTCATTATGCACTTACCGAAATGATTTCCTTTTTAATAGCCGTAGCCGCCCTCATCGTAGGCTACATCGTGTATGGAGGGGTAGTGGAGCGTATCTTTGGTGCCGACCCTGAGCGTCCCACCCCCGTAAAGGAGCATGCCGATGGCGTGGACTTTGTGGCCCTCCCCACCTGGAAAGTGTTTCTTATCCAATTTCTTAATATTGCTGGCCTCGGACCGATTTTTGGCGCCATCATGGGTGTGATGTTCGGTCCGGCAGCGTTTCTATGGATAGTGTTTGGCACCATCTTTGCCGGAGCCGTCCACGACTATCTGTCGGGGATGATGAGCTTGCGTCGGGGTGGTGTGTCGCTGCCTGAGATGGTGGGCCAGGAACTTGGCACCAATATCAAGCTCTTGATGAGAGCCTTCTCTATCTTGCTTTTAGTCTTGGTGGGCGCGGTGTTTATCTACAACCCGGCCGACCTTTTGGCCATTCTTACCCCCGACTCTATGGGGCGCACCTTCTGGATCGTGGTGATATTTGTCTACTACATGGCGGCCACGATGCTCCCCATCGACAAGATAATAGGGCGTATTTATCCCCTCTTTGGCTTGGCACTCCTCTTTATGGCCGTGGGCATCATGGCAATGATGTTTGCCCACTGGAGTGCCCTTCCGGAGGTGTGGGAGGGATTTTACAATCATAGAGCCGACCCTGAGGCTACTCCTATCTTCCCTATGATGTTTGTCTCCATAGCTTGTGGAGCTATCTCGGGCTTCCATGCCACCCAGTCGCCTATGATGGCGCGCTGCTTGGTCAATGAGCGCCATGGCCGAGTGGTGTTTTATGGCGCTATGGTCACCGAAGGCCTCGTGGCCCTAATATGGGCCGGAGCAGCAGTGGCTTTCACCGGGGGCTACGACAACCTGCAGGAGGCGCTCGGCTCTGGCTCGCCAGCAGTGCTTGTCAACTCCATCTCCACCTCGTGGCTTGGCTCCGTAGGAGGAGTGCTTGCCGTGCTGGGCGTCATAGCAGCGCCTATCACTACTGGCGACACCGCCTTGCGCTCAGCGCGCCTCATCGCCGCCGACTTTATGGGGGTGAAGCAAGACAAGATTATGAAGCGCTTGGCCATCTCTCTGCCCATATTTTTGGTCACCTTCATCGTGATGCTTATGCCCTACGAGGTGATGTGGCGCTATTTTGCTTGGTGTAATCAAGCTCTGTCGGTCTTTACTCTCTGGGCCGTCACCGTGTGGCTGGCACGCACGGGCCGTCTATATATGGTCACTCTGCTGCCTGCGCTTTTCATGACAGCTGTGTGTGTCACCTATATATTTTACGCTCCCGAGGGCCTCAACTCGTTGACGTCGGCCGTGGGAATGCCTGTGAGCTATGAGGTGGCTCTCGGCCTCGGCTGCATGGTGTCTGCGCTCTTCTTGGCGCTATTTACCCGCTACACTCGCCAGGCCCATCAGATGGCCAGAGGCTAACCCCCCTTCTACCCCTTCTGCCCCTTTACCCCTTTGGAGGAATCGCATCCCCTCCGAAGGGGCTTTTTTATACCCAAAGGCGAAAAGGGCCAGAAGGGCCAGATGTCGCAAAGGAGGGCTGCAGATGCGATTTTTTTTAATTTTGCTTTGAGGATTCAAAAATTATAGGTAGCTTTGCAATGCGAGATGTGAGTATTTCGTTAAAGTGTAGCTCTATAACTGGATAAAAATAGACGTAACTACCATGAATTACCACCGTGTAATTGTCTCCATATTATTCTCTCTTACTACGATGCTGAGTGTACGAGCGTCGTGGGATAGCTTTATCATCAATTTTCCCACAGCAGGCTCGCAACGCCTGGGCCAGACCTGGGAAATCGATGCCGATGATAGTGGATACACGTTTATTGCCAATCAAGAAGGAGCCTTTCTCTACGATGGCCAGCAGTGGACTCCTTATTCTCTTGAGAACGGCCGCGACGTGAGAAGCATTCGTGCTTTTCATCCTTCGGGACGTGTGTGGGCCGGAGGCATACAAGAGCTGGGCTATTTTGAGCTAAAAGAGAATGGGTTATTGCGCTACGTAAGCCTTATGGATTCTCTATCGGCTTCCTCGCTGTCATATCCAGGCAATGTGTGGGGGATATATGAACACGGCGACGCTGTCTATTTTCATACCGACATCGGGATGCTGGTATATCGTCAGGAAAAATTTGAAAAGATGCCTCTTAGCCCCAACATCGAGTTTTCTACGATGGTGGAGGGTGTGGTCTATGCGGCCAACCCGCGCGGACTTCACGTCTTGATGGGAAATACCTTCTTCACATTTCATGGCACCGACGAAATCGTAGGCCATCGTATACGCGGAGTGGTGCCACAAGGTCGCGGTCTGCTGGTAGTGACTGCCTTTGATGGTATATATTATTGTGATGGGATGACAGCCGTCCCATATCCTACAGAGGCCGATAGCTTTATGAAAGCCAACGAGGTGTTTTGCGCCACAAGCCGTGGCGGACAGATAGCTTTAGGCACGGTGAGAGGTGGCGTAGCGGTAATCAATGCCGATGGTAGCAATCCACGCTATTTCAACGACGAAAACGGGCTGCATAACAACACTGTGCTCGCGGTCGACTTTGACTATAGGGGCAACCTTTGGGCTGGCCTTGACAGAGGAGTGGCTTATATCGACCTCTCCTCGGCAATGTCACATCTGAGCGGTATCAATAAGACAATGGGGGCAGGGTATGCCGCGGCCCTTCACAATGGCTATCTGTATTTGGGCACCAATAGAGGGCTCTATGCCATGCCTTACTCCACAACGATGGGCCACCAGCGTCGTCAGCCCCAAATAGTGGGTCATAGTGGACAGGTGTGGTCGCTTGCTGAGATCGACGGTGAGCTATATAGCGTGGGCGACCACGGCATATATCATGTGCATGGCTTGAATACCCACCGCATCACCGACCTTGAAGGAGTGTGGGGAGTGCAAAAGGTGAGGGGAGAGGACAATCTCTTATGGGCTGGCACTTATAGTGGGCTATGGCTCTTAGAGCGCACGGGAGTGGAGGATTGGATAGTGCGCCACAAGGTGGATCGCCTCGACGACTCCATGGGCAACTTTGTGCAGACAGGCGGAGGCCAGGGCGATGGCCCTTTGGTGGTGTGGTGTAGCAGCTATGACAAGGTGGCCAAGCTTGTATTATCGCCCGAACTCGACCGAGTGGACCATAGAAGCTTTTTCGACCTCCCAGCCGGCACCGAGCCCTATCTTACTCTTCACGACGATCAGCTTTATGTCACAAGCGACAAGGGGATGCTTCGCTATGATGAGGCAGCTAATTCCTTGGTAGCTGCCTACGATATTGATAGTATACTAATGGGCCATACCGCCTATAACGTAATATCACAGCGAGACAATACACTGGCTGCCATGAACTCGCGTAGTGTGTGTGCCTTTACAGAGGATTCCCTTACAAGCCGCAAGACGATAATCGACTTTGGCGCGGCTAATATCCAACCTGTCACGGGCTTTGAGTCCTTAGTGGTGGTCAACGATTCGACTCTTATACTCCCCAACGATGATGGCTTTGCCTTGATAGAGATCAATCGCTGGAGAGCCACTGCGTTGGACAATAAGAAGCTCGTGAGGCTGAGTTCCGTCAAGTCGATGGACACGGATAGCGTGTTGTTTCAAGCCAATTTCTTAGGCTATCAGCCAGAACTGAGTCTCGATGCCTACACCAATTCTCTCAAGATAGAGTGGGCTTCCATTATTCCCGGCATGGGCCGAGGACTTAGCTATCAGTGGCGTATCAACGATGGCCCTTGGATGCCTACACATTCCACCTCACGAGAACTCATAGGCCTATCCCCTGGACAATACACTTTTGAGGTGAGAGCTGCTTATGACGATGCCCACACCGACACCGCCTCCATATCATTTAAGATTGCTGCGCCTTGGTATCGCACTATTTGGGCCTACTTGGCCTACCTGTGTATGATCGTTGGCGCTCTATATCTTCTCTACAAGTGGGAACGTAGGCGGATGCTCCAGCAGGAGGAGCGCGCTCTTGCCGATAAAAATCGTGAGATCCTCTCATTGGAGAAAGACCTGCAGCAGGAGAAGACGCGCCATGAGGAGGAGTTGGTAAAGCTGGAGAAGGAGCGTCTGGAAAATGAACTCAAGCATAAAAGCCAAGAGATGGCCAATGTGATGATCGACGTGGCACGCAAGAACGAGATGTTGACCTCCATCAAGCGCGATATAACCAAGGTGATGGATGGCATGAAAGGCCCCGAGCAGCGCGATATCCGCCGCGCGTTGGTGGCCATCAACAATGGCATCGATTCTAATATCGACAACGACGATTCGCTCAAGAGGATAGAGCGAGAGTTTGACCTTATCCACAACAACTTCATGCAGCGTCTACAGCAAGAGTATCCTCAGCTGACGATCAATGAGCGTATGATGTGTGCCTACCTCAAGATGAATCTTTCGAGCAAGGAGATAGCGCCGCTCTTCAACATCTCGGTAAGAGGCGTTGAGACGATTCGTTATCGTGTGCGCAAGAAGTTTGACCTCCAGCGCGAGCAGTCGTTGACAGAGTTTATCAACAATCTTTAAGGCATAAGGTATAAATATTAATATCCGACAGATAAATGTAAAGCACCTACGGGGAGATTATAACATATTGTGGTCTAGACGATTGAAAAAGTTGAAGTAGGGATGACGTATTATTTTTTTTGTGGCGTGGCGAGTTTTTTACGCATTAAAATTCTTTAATCCGCGGCTTTGCCCTTGCTACCTTTGCCACACCGATTTTTTAGTCAGCCATGACACACCACATGCTCTAATGTCCCGGTAACTTCAGAAGTAATCACAACAATCATTTTAATCAATAATTAAAATCTAAAACCACACAGTATGAGAAAAATTTTAGCAACCCTTATCCTGCTGCTCTCTACTATGGGCCTTGCGTGGGCGCAAGAAGTCCAGGTGAGAGGCACGGTGATAAGCGCCTCCGATGGTGAGCCGATGATCGGTGTCAGCATCGTTGCAAAGGGAACAGGCCGCGGAGTCTCCACCGACCTCGATGGTCAATATCTAATCACAGTGCCCTCTAATGCCGCCCTTACATTTTCATATGTAGGGTACCATCCCCAGACCATCAACGTCGATGGCCGCTCGGTGATTAATGTCACCATGACGGAAGACACACAAGTGCTCGACGAGGTAGTAGTAGTGGGCTACGGTGTACAGAAAAAGAGCGTCGTCACAGCCGCTATTGCCAAGGTGAGCGAGGACGACCTTAACTTTACCGCTCCTGTGCGCGTCGACAATGCCCTCAAGGGCTTGGCATCTGGCGTCACAGTGTCGTCAAGCTCTGGTCAGCCCGGCGCCGCTTCGCGTGTGCGTGTGCGTGGTATCGGCACCATCAACAATAGCGACCCTCTCTACATCGTCGATGGTATGCCTATCGAGGGTGGCATTGACTACCTCAATCCCTCGGATATAGCATCTATAGAGGTGTTGAAGGATGCTGCTTCGGGTGCTGTCTACGGTGCACGTGCTGCCAACGGTGTGATTCTTGTCACCACCAAGACTGGCAAGGTGGGCAAGACTCAGGTGACCTACGACTTCTCCTACGGCTGGCAACGTCCCTGGAAGAAGCGCGACGTGCTCAACGCCTATGAGTATGCCACGATGATCAACGAAGGACGCCTCAATGCAGGGATGGCTCCTAAGTATGACAATCCCGCTCAGTATGGTGAAGGCACCGACTGGCAAGACGTGGTGTTCTACAACGACGCTCCAGTGATGAACCATCAGGTGAGCATTTCGGGCGCCACCGAGCGCATCAACTATCTCCTGTCGTTGGGCTACTACACACAGGATGGTATCGTGGGTGGCAACTATGGCCGCTCCAACTATGAGCGCTTGACTCTCCGCAGCAACAACTCCTATATCCTCTTTGACGACTCAAAGAGCCGCAACTGGCTCAATAGCTTTAAGATCACAGCCAATCTCTCCTATGCCCGCATCAAGAACACAAGTATCGACGCCAACTCTACATGGGGCTCAGTATTGGCTTCTGCCCTTTCGCTATCGCCAATCCTGACGGTATATGAGAGCGATCCTCAGAGCCAATATGATATGTATGCCGACAACACATTCTACGCCCCTGTCTATGGCAAGGATGGTCAGCTCTTCATGATCCCATGAACAGAATATCAGGAGATGGTCAACCCCATCGCCTCCCTCTCACTCCCCGGCACCAAATATTGGACCCATAAGTTTGTAGCCAACTTCATTGGTGAACTCCAGATATGGGATGGCCTCAAATATCGTATCAGCTACGGTGCCGACCTCTCATTCTGGGGCGGCGATGGCCACACTGTCAATTTCTATCTCGGCTCCAACAACCACTCCAGCGGTAAGACATCCGTCACCTCCTACAGCGACCGTGGCACTGTATGGCAGCTCGAAAACCTCCTCTCCTACGACAAGTCGATAGGCGCTCACAACTTCTCGGTGATCCTCGGCCAAAGCGCCAAGGAGGATCGCGGATACTACTATCTGAGCGGCACCCGCTATGGCATGATTGACGAGACAGGCCTTAAGGCATGGATTGACTACTGCAACGGCCTCCAAGAGAATGGCGAGATGAGCGTCTCTGGCGGCAAAAATCCCAAGGCTACTCTTTCTTCTCTCTTCGCTCGACTCAGCTACAACTTCGATGAGCGCTACATGCTCCAAGCCACCGTGCGCCGCGATGGTAGCTCACGCTTCGGTTCCAACAACCACTATGCTACCTTCCCCTCGGTATCCGTGGGCTGGAACATCACCAACGAGCATTTCCTCGAAAGCCGTCCTCTCTGGTTCACCTCCGCTAAGCTGCGTGCATCGTGGGGTAAAAATGGTAATGAGAACATCGGCAACTTTGCTTACACTGTGCTTACCTCAAGCTCCAACAACTATATCTTCGGAGCCAGCGAGAGCCTGACGAGCGGCGTGAAGGCCTCTGGCCTCGCCAATCCCGACCTTAAGTGGGAGGAGTCGACACAGACCGACGTAGGTATGGACTTTGGCTTCTTCAACAACGCTCTTACCTTCACCATCGACTACTACGACAAGCGCACCAACGGCATGCTGATGTATATGAACATCCCCAGCTACGTAGGCGAGTCGAAGCCCTATGGCAACGTTGGTAAGATGAAAAACAATGGTGTGGAGATGGACATCAACTTCAACTACCACATCGCCGACTTCCAATTCTTCGTAGGTGGCAACCTCTCCTACGTCCACAACAAGCTGATTGAATATGGCAACGAGACTGGCTGGGCCAACCTCGACAGTTTCCAAGGCACAGGTACCATCACTCGCGCTGAGAATGGCAAGCCTTTCCCCTTCTTCTATGGCTTTAAGACCGATGGCATCTTCCAAAACCAAGCTGAGATTGATGCCTATAAGGCTACAACCACTCCTCTCAATGGCTATGACATACAGCCTGGCGACGTGCGCTTCGTAGATGTCAATGGCGATGGCGTGGTGGACGAAAACGACAAGACCGACCTTGGCAAGGGTATGCCCGACTGGGTATATGGCTTCAAGCTCGGTGGCAACTGGAAGGGTATCGACCTGTCGATGATGTGGCAAGGCACGATAGGCAACAAGGTGTTTGACGCCACTCGCCGTCTCGACGCCACCGCTTCCAACCTCCCCTCTTACTTCCTCAACCGCTGGACCGGCGAAGGCACTTCCAATAAGTATCCTCGCTTCGTGCAGGGCGACAGCTACAACTGGCAGGCCTCCGACCTCTATATCTACGATGGTTCATACCTGCGCCTCAAGAACATTCAGCTTGGCTACACGCTGCCTCAGAAGTGGACACGCAAGGTCTTCGTGCAAAACTTCCGCGTCTACGTGGCTGCTGAAAATCTCCTGACATTCACCAAGTATCATGGCTACGATCCTGAGATCTCCTCGGGCGGCACATCGCTTGGCGTTGACTATGGCGTATATCCTCAGGCCAAGACTTGGACTGTAGGCTGCCAGGTTTCATTCTAATCTCTCTAATATCTTGACCACAATGAAAAATATTATATTTACCGCCGCTAGCTTGGTAGCGCTTGGTGCTGGCCTTAGCGCTTGCTCTGACAGTTTCCTCGAAGTGGATTCGCCCACCCAAGCTCTTATCGATACATATTTCACCACCGACGAGCACATCCAGGAGGCTGTCGTAGCAGCCTACGACCCTCTGGAGTGGCCCGACTGGAACGGCTCGCAATACAACCCCGTCAACATCATGAGCGACATCATGGCCGACGACATCTGGGTGGGTGGTGCCGACCGTACCGACAACCAGTTCTGGCATCTCATGATGAACTATGAAGCCATTCCCACCAACTGTATGAGCGGCCTATGGACCGTGGCCTACTCGGGCGTGAAGCGTTGCAATGACGTGCTGACCTACCTCGACTGGGCTGGCGACAACGTCACCGAGGCCAATCGCACATATTATACTGCGCAGGTACGTGTGCTCCGCGTGTTCTACTACAACTGGCTGTGGAAGTTCTGGGGCAACATCCCTTACTATGAGGAAAACCTCACCACTCCCTACATCTGCGAGCAGATAGGCCACGATGAGGTGTATGCCAATATGATAGCCGACCTTGAAGGCGCCATCGCCCTTAACGTACTCCCCATGCGCGAAAGCGCCGACAACTATGGACGCGTCACCAAGGCTATGGCCTACATGCTCTTTGCTGAGATAGTGATGTATCAGGAGGATGAGAGCCGCTACTCTAAGGCGCTGAGCTACATGAACGAGATTATCTCATCGGGTCAGTATAGCCTCACCCCCGACTATGGCGAAATCTTCCTTGAGACCGGCGAATGGAACGAAGAGTCGATCTTTGAAATCAACTACAAGGACGACAACGCTATCCGCTCTTGGGGCTCGCCACTGCAAGCCGGTGGCACTGTGCTCCCTCGTCTGATTGGTCCTAATGGCTGGGCTGCCGGTACTGACGGTCACGACAATGGCTGGGGCTTTGCTCCAATGCGTCTGGAGACCTACGAGCGCTATGACGCTGCCGACGCTCGCCGCGACGCCACCTGCTGGAA
>JAJBVL010000069.1 GCA_020859845.1 Bacteroidales bacterium | reverse complement strand
CTCCGACACCTCCTTCTTCCTCCTCCTCCTGTTCTGCGGCTTCTCTCCCTCTGTCCTCTGTCCCTATATGCAATTTCCCTCTAATCCCATCTCTGTCCCTCTATCCTCTGTCCCTCTATCCTCTGTCCCTCTATCCTCTGTCCCTCTGTCCTCTGTCTCTCTCTCCTCTGTCCCTCTGTCCTCTATGCGCAGCTCTGTCCCTCTATTCCCCATTGTCAGGGCTGCTATCTGGGCTTGGAGTTGGGCCACGCGAGTGGTGCGCTCGTTGAGCATAGTCTCCAGTTGCTCCTTATCCTCGCGCAACTGTTTGACTTGGGCTTGCAGCTCTTCGACATCGTTGGAGCTAACGCTTGCGGCCCTCAGTTTGTTGGCCATCGAGCGACATTCGAGCTGGTATTGCTCCTTGTCGGCTTCCAGTTGGGCCACCTGCCCTTCGAGGTCGTGTACACGGTCGGTCAGTGCTCTTCGCTGGCGGTCTACGCTCAGACGTTGGGCCGTGGCCTCCTCCTTTTGCTTCTCCAGCTGCTCCTTCATCTCGCGCAGGCGCTTCAGCTCGTCGTTCATCTTCTGACGCTCGCCTTCGTATGAAGCCTGGCCCTCGGCGCGACCTTGGGCTATGGCCTCTTGTAGACGCTCCTTGAGCGAAGCGTCGAGCCGCTCCAGGAGGTATTGGCGCTGAGCCTCGGTGTCGAGACATTGCTTCACGAAGTCGGGTTGGATGTCGTTGAAGAGGGTGATGACAGCGTCGAGGAGCTGGGCGGAGAGGGGGGCGCTGGCGGTCAAGGCTGTGCAACAGCCTTGCACAGTGGCAGGCTCGGGGCCGCGCTGGTGGGCAGGGGCGGAGCCGCGCTGATGGGGAGCCTCGGGGCGAGGCTGCTGGTGGGCGACCGTGGGGAGAGCCGAGGGGAGCTGGCTGGCGCTTTCTTCGCTGGAGGGCAATTCGAGTTCGTCGTCGGTCTCGGATTCAAAGCCCATGGCGCGTTTTAAGGTAGAGAATATTGACATGGCTGGGGGCGGGGGAGGTATAGATAGGGAGGGTAAAGTTTTGTCTGAGAGGATTATTCGGGGGTGGGAGTGGGCTTGGCCACCACGCCGTGGCCTTTGCGGCCGTTGATGCCTATCGGCAGGGGAGCGTCAAATCTCACTATCCTTACCAGCTCGGTCTCGTAGATGGCCGGCAGCGAGTTGAGGTAAGTGTAGTCGCAGAATCCATTGTGGGCCGCTGGGTCGATGGTGAAGTAGCCTGCGCCCATCGAGGTGAGGTTTTGGAAGAAGTGGGTGCCTTGGCTTGGCTCTATGCGATAGTTGGGGAGCGCAGTCTCGGCTATCAGTTTGGCGCCGGCTATCTGAGGCCATTTTACCGGGATGCCCAGCGCCGGGTCGCTGGAGCCCCAGCGCCCTGGGCCTATCAGTATGTAGCCGATGCCGTCGGCCGTATACTGGCGGTTGAGCTTTTCTATCTCGCGCGCTATCTTGGGAGTGTTGAGCGAGGAGAACTGCTCAGGACGCACGTAGATGATGGTGCTTACCCCCTCTATCGAACCGTTGCCGAGCGCCGTCTCGCTGCGCATGATGAGGTCGCTGTCGGGGAGCGCCAGCAGATGCTCGTCCACCGTCTCTTTGCGGTCTACGATGGGGCGTATCTGCAGCCAGTAGATGTTGCCCTTGCGGTCGGGGTAGCCTTGATAGTCGATCTGGCCCGCAAACTCTATCTCTATGGGTCGGCACATGGCCTGCTGACCCGTCTGGAGCATGAAGTCAACGGCCGGAGCCAGCGGGAACACGTGGTGCTTCAGTATGTTGTTGAAGGTGACCACGCGGCGCCCTTGCCCCAGGTCGTTGTCGCGTATCACGTTGTCGCGGAAGTCAAAGGTCGACACCATGTATTTCAGAGCGCCCGTGGGGGCAATGTCCTGCACCGACTTCTTGAGGATGTTGAAGCCATCGTCAACCTTGAAGTCCTCGGCTGCCTGCTTCATGTCGAGCACGAGCATGCGTGTCTGGGTGTCGCGCAGCGCCAGCGATAGTTCCGAGGTCTGCAGCACGTGTTCGGGGTGCTTGGGCGAGAATCGGAGGCTGAGACCGCCATCCACGATATATTTGCCCAAACCCACGGCCACCTCGGCCACACCATCCTCGGCCTTCTCGTGGCCTATGGGGTAGTAGTTGAGCGAGCGGCCTACGCCCGAAAATGAGGGGAAGTAGTAGCCATCATGCTCCTGCCCCACCACCTCTTGGATGATGACGGCCATCTTCTCCTGGTCGATGAGGTTGGAGGTGGCGGTCATGTAGGCCTTGCTGTCGGCATAGAATACCGAGGCATACACGCTCTTGATGGCGTCGCTGAGCATCTTGAGCATCTCGTAGCGGTCGGCCACGTTGGGTATCATATATGTGGAGTAGATGCCCGCAAAGGGCTGGTAGTGGCTGTCCTCGAGCAGGCTCGACGAGCGGATGGCCAGCGGCTTGTCCACCACCTCAAAGAGCGCGAAGAAGTCTTCCACCAAGCGGTCGGGGAGGCGCGCTTGCAGGAAGTAGCGCAGGATGGTCTGGTCGGGGGCATCGCTGAGCGCCAGCGGGTAGAGGTTGTTGCTCTGCATAAACTCGTCGAAGATGTCGGTGCAGAGCACCACCGTGCGCGGTATGCTGATAGTGATGCCTTCAAAGTTGTCGCATATCGAGTGGCGCTTGATGATCTGGTCGATGAAGGCCAGGCCGCGTCCCTTGCCGCCGAGCGACCCCTCGCCGATGCGGGCAAAGTTGGAGTAGTGGTCAAAGCGGTCCTTGCGGAAGACGGCCACCACACCGCGGTTTTTCATCTTGCGATACTTCACTATCAGGTCGAAGAAGAGCCGACGGGCTGCCGGCACCTCGTCGAGCGTCGTGAAGCGATGTTGCTTGATGATGTCGGCTATGGGGAAGAGGGCGCGCGAGTAGAGCCAGCGCGATATGTCGTTGGTCGAGGCGTGGTGGAGCAGCGACTCGGCCGGGATGTCAAACATGTGGTATTGCAGGTCCTTCAGCGAGTGGAGCCTGAGCACTTCGTGGCCCGTGTCGCGGTCGGTGATTACGAAGTCGCCAAAGCCGAAGCGGCTACGGATGGCGGCAGCGAGGTCCACGGGCAGTTTCTTGGAGTTTTTGTCGAGGAATACGCAGTGCATCTGCAGGGCAGCGTCTTCGTTGGCCTTCTCCGACGATTCGATGATGATGGGGAGGAAGCGGTCGCGCTCGCGCAGGTACTCCACCAGTCGGAGGCCGGCGAGGCTGTCCTTCTTGCCCTCGCGCATGAAGGAAACGTCGCTAATCACGCCCAGCAGATTTTGCCCATAGCGCTCGTATAGTTCCAACGCCTCCTCGTAGGTGCGCGCCAGCATCACCTTTGGGCGCCCGCGCATACGCAGCATCTGCTCATGCTCGTTGAGGGCTTCGGTGGCCGATTCGCGGCTCTGCTTCAGCAGTTTCTTGTAGATTGTGGGTAGCACGGAGCTGTAAAATCTCACCGAGTCTTCCACCAGCAGTATCATCTGCACACCCACACCGTTGATGTCGCGGTCGGCGTTCATCTTGTCCTCGAGCAGTTTGATGATGGCCAGCAGCAGGTCTACGTTGCCCAGCCAGCTAAATACGTAGTCGATGGCCGAGAAGTCCTCGCCTTCGAGCCGTCGCGACACCTCCTTGCTGAAGGGCGTCAGCACGATGATAGGCACCTTGGGCTTCAGTTCCTTTATCTTGCGAGCGCCTGAGAATGTCTCGCTGATGTCCACGCCCGGCATCATGATGATGAGGTCGAAATGCTTCTCCTTCAGCACGTGGAGAGCCTCCTCGGTCGTGGCCACCTGGCTGATGCGGGGTGGCGAACTAAGGTTGAGGGCAACGTATTCAAAGTAGAGTTGCTCTTCGATGCGGCCGTCTTCTTCGAGCATGAAAGCGTCGTAGGGCGAGGCCACCAGTAGCACGTTGAAGATGCGGCGTTGCATCAAGTCCTGAAAGGCCGTATCTTTCAGATATAGTTGGCTTAAGGCATCTTCATTCATTGCCAGAAGTATGTGGTTAGTGTGAGAATGGTCATCTGATGATTGGTTTATCCCACAAAGGTACAAACAATCCCCCAAATATTCAAGCCTCCCCGCCCCCGTCACCAAAATATTCTAAAACAACCTTCATTTCATTTATTTGTTGTATCTTTGTAAAAAAGACCCATTATGGAAGCAACTAAGTTAAACCAAGCCCAGATAGAGATCCTCCATGCCATGGCTGCTCTCAACACAGAGGAAGAAGTAAGAGACCTCAAACGAGCTATCACTGCTTTCTTTGCTAAGCGAGCCGACGAGGCTATGGACAAGTTATGGGAAAGCGGACAATGGAATTACGATAAGTTACAATCTCTCAAAGATGCCCACTACCGTACCCCTTATTAATTGTCCCAACAACCCCTGTCGTCATCGGAGCCCCGACGGGGCGTGACTTATGTTAACCCCGGGTGACCGTCAGGGAACCCGGGGGACCAGACCTCCCATCCCTTTGAGCCCCGACGGGGCGAGATTGAATCCTATGCGCCTGACAAGAAACCATTATTTAACCCAAGCCAATTAATAGCTTCATTGAGGACAGCCTCATACCAATCCTGCTCGTTGTCAAACAATAAAGCATACTCATGCGACTTCTCCATAAATCTCCTAACGTGGGATGGGTTGGGCAAATAGGCTGCTTTGTAAGAATCTTCCAGCATCTTTTGAAGCAAGTGTAAGGGAAGAGGAACCATTATAGAGTACCCACCATAAAATATTATATTGGTACGCTGAAGCATAAAGAAATAGGCAATAACAGACTCATTTATTGTTGGTGCCACAAACAATACGTAAGTGGTTTTCCCAGTGGCTCTTATATGTTTTCCTAGATGGCGTCCAATTGATTCCCCCTCCATCTCATATTGTTTCTGGCCTGATGCCATAGTAACTTCCACCAGTAGATTAAAATCACCATAGTCGCACACTATATCAGCCATATTTCCTTGTGCCGTATATAGCGGTTGCCCAAAATCATCCCATCTTAGATTCGCCACTATATTACCACCATCGAGCATAGTCATTGCTCGCCAAGTGTTCCATTCCAACATCAACGGAGAATCATACAATCTCCCCCTTTTGATTTCCTCAAAGGTGTGTTGTATATCTTCGTAGTTTCTGTAATCCTTTATTTCCTTGATTTGTTGAGCCAGTGTTGCTTCCTTTCTTTTAGAAATGAGGGTGGAAAGCAATTCTTTTAATTCAGAAAGAGATAAAGTGTCATCGATTGCTACATTTGGAAACTCCCGTTTAATTCTTTCGGTAAGTTTTACCTTATCGTCAGTTAAGAGGAGGGGTAAGGTCGCATTACCCAAATACTCTATATAGTCCTTTTCTTCATTGACTATTAGAGGATTTCGATCTATGGTGGTGAGGATAAAATCCACTTCTTCTATTCTTTCTGGCACTATAGACAACGACTTTCTTCCTTACAATCTTATCGAAATTATGCCAGTCTGTTAGTTGAAGGCCAAAGATTTGCAGTTCATCAAACTTCAGCACTCCCATATGGCGTACCAATCGGAGCATCTCGAGGTAAGGCTTGATGCAAAAATGAGCCGCTTTAGCCGACGGATGATGATAGGGCGAAGGCACTTGAAATTTTAGCATTTGACGCAGTAATACTTCTTCTTTGTTAGAAGAAGAGATAAAAGCTTTGCCAGCTTGCGTAGGAGATATAGTAGGTGAAAGATTAACCAACCTGAGAGCCTTCGGCGCTCTGTTGATTCTGTCTCTTGCGCTAAAGGCTGGATCTTTATCTCCTTTCCCCTTAAAGAAATCCTCATCGCGTAGCATTTGCATAAAAGCCTTTTGGCTGTCACAATTCCATTTCTTTCCCTCAAAATGCTCTATGAGCAAGGAGATCTCGGACACCATTTTTTCTGGTGTCCGAGGAGAAGTAGTTAGAAAAAGGGTCTTACTGTCAATCGATTTTGCCATAGGGAACAGTAGCTTCAAACAACATCAATTGCTTGGCCTCAACAGGATTATTATAAGACGAAGAAGGTACTTTCCATCTCTTAGTGTAGTTGGTGATAACCAAGTGAGTAGCCTCGGCTTTAAATCTGTTTCGGATATTTACAGCATAGCTTTTAGCATACTCATCTACAATGTATCCTTTATATAGGTCTTTAATCATAGGAGTTCCTCCTACCACCATCAAGGCTTTACAAGGTAGATTCTTAAAATCTTCAGCCAATCTCCTATGCTCTGATTCTCCAAACCCCTCTTTGTACTCATCATTCCCATAGTCAGAGAAAATACAATCATATGGAGGGTCAAGAAAAACAAAGTCATCGGGTTGACACATTTCAAAAATTTCTTTGTAATCGCAGTTGTATATTTCAGAACGTTGAAGTAGACGACTATGAGCTAAGGAAATTCCTTGAGTATTGAGATGTTGATACCTGCCAAAGGGAACATTAAATTCTCCTTTTGCATTGTATCTGATCATCCCAGAATAAGCTGTCTTATTAATGAAGAAATAGAGCAAAGCATCCGAATAACGCTTTTCTGAGAGGTTATTAAACATAGCTCTTAATTCGTAGTATAGGTCTTCGTTCTTGTCTTCAATTTTTTCTGACGGATGTAGTGCTTTCTGGGCGTTGAAAATTTTGCGATTATTCTCATAGAGAGCCTGGATTTCGTTGAGCTCCTCGCGTAGTTGTAGATAGTCATTTCTGACACCTTTGTAAAACTCTATAAGTTTTGGATTTATATCGTTTATAATGGCTCTTTCGGGCTCCAAATGAAAGAATAGGGCTCCTCCACCGAAGAAAGGCTCGATATACCTCCCTGAGAAGTGAGGTATATGCCATATTAGTTGGGGTATCTCTTTAGATTTGCCGCCCCTATACTTTACAAGAGGTCTCATTGGTATGTAGTGATTGTTTCTAAGAACAAAATTAATGATAATTTTGGATTTCTCCTTCATGAAGATGCGCTTTTTGACATCATCTCATCGTAGAGCACGGCGGCTCGCGTGCTCGTCCCCTCTGCGGCAGCTTTCGCAGTGCAGCGGCCCTCCGCTGCTCTTTAAACGGCGGCCCTCCGCTGCGCCATAATTGCCCCCGCCATGTGAGAGCCAGAGGGCTGGCTCAAAAAGAGCAGCGGAGGGCCGCTGCACTGCGAAAGCTACCGCAGCAGGGACACCCCCCTGGAGTCGAGCATTTCTTGTCAGAAACGTGCGGAATGTGCAAAAAAAAACCACATTCCGCACGTTTCTGACAAAAAATCCCTATCTTTGCGTCATAATCCACCCCCTTTATGATAATAGGAAGACAAAAAGAGCTCCAGCGACTCCGCCAAGCATATGAGTCGCCCTACTCACAATTCGTAGCCCTTTACGGGCGCCGCCGTGTGGGTAAAACTTTCCTCGTTAGGGAATGTTTTGATTACACATTTTCCTTTTCTCATACAGGTCTTGCAAATGCCCCCACACGCAGCCAACTGCGCGAGTTCGGCAGTTCGTTGCGCCAATATGGCGCTACACAGAAGGGCGCCCCAAAGGATTGGTATGAGGCCTTTGAATCCTTGGGGTATCTTCTCGATTCCAAAGACCAAGCAAAAAAGGTAGTGTTTATCGATGAAGTCCCGTGGATGGATGCTCCTCGTTCGTCTTTTATTTCTGCTCTTGAACATTTCTGGAATTCCTGGGCCTCGGCGCGCAGGGATATTCTTCTTATCATATGTGGGAGTGCCACCTCGTGGATGATTGATAAGGTAATCAACGACCATGGAGGCCTCTATAACCGAGTGACTACTCGTATCCATCTACATCAGTTTACGCTCAATGAATGTGAGCGCTATGCCGAGGCGCTTGCCTTGCATTGGAGCCGTAGGCAAATAGCAGAAGCCTACATGATTCTCGGTGGCGTACCTTACTACTGGTCGTTGTTTGATCGCTCCTTAAGCCTCGGCCAAAACGTAGATGCCTTGCTTTTTGAGGAGGGGGGAGAATTACGCAATGAATATCGCCAGCTCTATGCCTCTCTCTTCCGCAATCCAGAGCCTTATATATCCATTGTGGAAGCGTTGGCCACAAGCCAGCAAGGGATGACGCGTGACCAATTGCTCACCAAAGCATCTCTCTCCGATAATGGCAAGATGAGCAAGATGCTTCAAGATTTGCAATTCTGCGGTTTTATACGCAAGTATTGTCATCTGAGCCAAAAGAAAAAGGATGCCTTATATCAGTTGGTCGACAACTATACACTCTTTTATCACTTCTGGGTAAAAAACGAGCCTCAACCAAGCCGTGGCTTCTGGAGTTCCCTTATCGGACGACCTCGCTACAACACATGGTGTGGCCTTGCCTTTGAGCGACTCTGTTTTAGGCATATTGAGCAGATTAAGTGCGCTTTGGGCATCCAAGGCATTATTACCAATATACGTTCCTGGCATGTAGGAAAGTCGGCTGAGAAAAAAGGCACCCAGATTGATCTCTTGATAGATCGTTCTGATGGCGTAGTGACAGTATGTGAAATAAAATACTCCCTCAGCCCCTACGTTGTCACAGAAGCTTATCGAGAGACACTCCTTAACAAGATTGAGCGCCTCTCCGAGGCTTTTAACCAGAGCAAAAGCGTGCAACTGGTGATGGTATCGGCAAGCGGTGTAGAGACCAACAAAAACACTGACATCCTGCAACGCACCATTCCTCTCGATGCCCTCTTTATCGAATCCTAACTTGACAAAAATCCCTATCCCCTCTGCGGCAGCTTTCGCAGTGCAGCGGCCCTCCGCTGCTCTTTAAGCGGCGGCCCTCCGCCGCGCCATAATGACCACCGCCTCTTGAGAGCCAGAGGGCTGGCTCAAAAAGAGCAGCGGAGGGCCGCTGCACTGCGAAAGCTACCGCAGCGGGGGACACCCCCCTGGCCATCATCACATCGCCGTAACTTTCATAAGCCCCTGTCGTCATCTGAGCCCCGACGTGCCATCATCTCATCGTAGAGCACGGCGGCTCGCGTGCTCCCACCTCTGGCTCTCACAGGCCGTTGCCCATTAAAAATAAAAAACATATAGCAGGGGCGGCCGCCTTCGCTCTCTCGAGTTACTTCGCTGCCGCCCCAGCTTGGGTAATATACAGTTCCTTTTATGTAAATATGTGGATAATATTCTTAATCTTCGTGGTAATGGTCGCCATATCCCCAGGCTTCGGGGATGGCATAGGTGGCCTTCACTGGAAATTTCACTCCCTCGGGCATGCAAAAGCGATTAAACTGGATTAGTGCCCAAGAGGCATTGTCGCCCAGACGCTTGACGCCATAGAAGTAATCGAAGTAGGCGTTCACCTGCAGACAGAAATAGAAGCCGGTGTAGTTCTCGCCCGTTGATAGGATTCCATCGTCCGACACCTCGATGCCGAAGTCAGTCATCAGACGAGGTTTATTTTCCTTGACAGTGAGGAGTTGAGCATCAGTGTAGTCGCCCCACCAATACTGTGTGTAGCCATAGCTACCATATCTTACAGTGTTGGGGTCGAGGGCATCGTTGCCTACCTCTACCAAGCCAATATTTGTCCCATTGGTCAACGGGGTAGAAGTGATGGGGTCGTTGCTTTCATTTACCAGCGTCATTTCGTATCCAGCGGTTTTGGCATCAAAGCACTCGCATACCATCTGGCGTGCATACCACACCACCTTGCCTTCCCATTTCTTGCCGAACTCCGACACCTCGATATGTTTTGTCTCTTCGCTATATTTTAACACTTCGGTATCATCAGTGGTCTTTACCACAAACTTTCTAAACTCCGAAGGATAATTATAATCCGTAGGATTATCTCTGCGTGGATAAGCATACTGATGCTTTGTGACCCTCTCTCCATCAGTGCTCCATTCACAGGCCATGATTTTCTGGAGATCTATGCCCTCGTTCACGCCTATGCCGAGATTATATGTGTCAGTGCCATTGTTCCAGTTGTTGTCCGTGCAATTGGCTCTTGTCTCTACGAATACATTTTGCATTGTAGTGCCTCCATCAGCCCAGTTTACTCCGCCATTCCACGATGTAATGTCTGCCAAGGGATCCTTAATTCGTATAGTCAACATCCATTTATAGTCGCCTAAAATGTTGAAGGAAAAACCTCCGTCATCCGCTGTGGTGAGAAAGTTGGTATGCGGTTTCTCGGTGAAATTGAAGTTGTGGCCAGAGAGCGACGATTGAAGTAGTGAGAGTTTGTTCTGAGCTTGTGTGTTGGGTTGTTCGACATAGTCGGCAACGACAAATTCAATGCCTTCACCACCCGCTTTGACCTGATCTACGAGGGTGCCTTTGAGCAGTGAACAAAGGTCGAAGGAATTGGCCGTGCCATACACCTCTGCCAATGCTGTCCCGTCAATCTCTATGATGGCATTACCTTGGCCCTCGGCAAAGGTTTGTACCACACGGAAGCCTGTAGGAAGGTCTGCTCCTCCCTCATCCGCTACTTCAAGGGCAGCGTAAGCAGCGTCATCAGGCTCGTTGAATGGAATCGTGACCGTATAGCTATATATGGTGTTGCGGGTCAAGGTGTAGTCATCGTGGTCGGGGTCGTTGCCGATAGGGATAGTGATGTGAGGATCGTCCCATGAAGGAGCAGTGGAGGTGCCATCGGAGTTCATCTCTACAAACCACAAGTTGACACTCGTGGCATCTTCAGCCGTGACGCTGCCAACGTGGGGTGCACTATAATAGTAGATATACCCACCATTGGCTGAGGTCAAGTCAATATGCTCATCGAGGAGAATTGGGGCGTCAAGGTCGCGGTGAACGTGAGGAGTGTTGACATCGTGCACCATAAAATAGGTCTCGCGCTCAACATTGTGCATAGCTCCATAGATGGCCCATGAGCGTTTTACCCAATGAGGGTTGCTTGCCTTGATTTGGAGCTTGAGTTGGGCCACTAAGCGCGATAGGCCGATAGTGGTTCCCCACGAGGGCAGTACGCCCTCATAGTAACCAAACATAGGAGTCTGGGTCAGATGACCAATCTCCAGCTTGTTGTCGATAAGGATATCGGAGGCTTGAGCGTATTTAAGTTCTATCTTAGCTTCTTGAAATTCGTCCCACGATACTGGCGTCGACGTGTTGCCGTCCTTATATACTATGTCTAGAAAATCCACTTCGTTAAGGTTGGCTATCACGCAGGTGCGAAGCGTTTTTTCGGTATTAAGCAACAAGAGGTCCGACCAGTCGTCGTCGGTGATACGGGTATAGCCATTGACTTGCTCTTCATCAAAACGAGTAAAGAGGTGACGCACGCCTGAGCTACCCATCTCGCGCATGTTGCCCTCCGTGTCAAATTGCACTATTCCAAGACTGCGTATCTTGTTTTCGCGGTCGGGGGTCATGGCTGTATAGAGGCGGCTATCCAGTCCCTCATTGTCATCATCGTAGGCCACCTCTTCGCCCTCGAGTGGCATCACCGAGATACATATAAAGTGGTCGCCATCGGTGGCGCTTCCAGTGTTGGTAGCGGGGAGCTCTACGTCGTCGCCACAGCTCCATAGGGTTAGTGCTGGAAGGAGCGCGCCGAGAAAATATTTTAGATTTGATCGAAAGTTCATTGCGGTGTTGACTTAAAGATTAAGGGTTGGGGGTGGCGCTGATTATTGTGGGTGGGTCGGAGATATCTACGTTGCTTGATATCTGGAGCCACTCCAGAGCGTAGATTCCTTCTTCGATACTCAGTGTGCCCTTGTAATGATAACTATATGCGCCAAGAAACATCTTGCGATTGAGCATCATCTCAAACTGAGTTGGCACACCATTGATGCGCATGTAAAACTCCACGATGATAGGTGTGGCCACAGCGTCGCAGGGGAGGATAGGGGCCTCAAATGTCATCTTATGACCATCCGTAGAAGCCAGCATATAGTTCTCGTCGAGCTTCATGTGGTAAGTGACGTCGCCAGGATAGGTGAAGAGATGACTCTCCGAGAAGAGCCAATTGAATGGCTCGCCAACGGCGTTGAGTTGCGAATAGTTGTTTTGCAGGCCAGTGATAATTACGCCACTCGATGTCACGGCCATATCGTGAATAGGATAATAGTAGAGGGGATCGCCATTTTCGTCGTATTCTTGATTGCCATCGCTGTCGGTGACGGCAATCTTCTCACATTCGATGGTCAGCTTTATCTGGGCCGTCTGGTTAATCATCGGGTTGAGTTCGCATACCTCGGTTTGGGTGGTGGTAGACACGGTAAACTGTGTGTCCGCGGTGGCATCCCAACGATTGTCGTTGCAATACACGGCTTGACCATTTGTTATATAGAGGCCATTATTGGCAGTGAGAGCGCGGGCCGGCCCCATGGCGCGAAAGTAGTAAGTTTCACCTTGGTTAAGGTAGAGTGGTCGGTTGCTCTTGTAAGTACATACTCCCGCAGTGTCTACATCGCAAGGATAGAGCACATTGCTCTCTCCTATGCGCTCACCCACTACGTAGGAATGGACTGGTGCCTGCGTGAAGTCGGGTTTGTCATCCGCGTCGGTTTCATCGGTATAGGCCACCCATAGCGTTGAACCCTCCGGGAGATCTTCAGGGGTATAAGCAGCGAGGTCGCGAGGGTAATTTTCGCTCGAACGCGAAGTGGAGGAGAGTGAGGAAAGGGGAGCCCCATAGTTGCCTCGTATGGCAAGCGTTACGGCACACTGTCCTTCGGCCATCTCGCCATTATCATCGCCAGGCTGGGAAGATGGAGATAGAGGCTCATCGGCTGAGCTACACCCAGATAATACCAGCAAGCTCATTGGTGCCAGCATCCCGAAAAATCCTCTTAGGGCTGAGAATATATGTAGATGTTGATGTTTCATGATGGTAGGAGGTTTAGCTAAGTATTATCTGAGGGTAGAGGGTTGATTGTCGCCGCGGGCTGTCCGGACTGGTCTCACTTGCCCTCCTTGTTCCAGTTTGGCATACGAAGGATAGAGGAAGAGCGAGGCACGGTTTGAACCGGTTATCTTTATTCGATAGGCTGCCTGGCGTGGTGCACCATTATAGTAGGCATAACTTGACGACATGAGTAGTGTCTCTGTGCCATAGTTGTATACTCCTCCACCGATAAAGCCGTAGCGAGGGAGCGAATAGTCAGCTACGATACCTGTGATAGGGATATACATGGTGGCATCGGGGTGTTCCCACTCATAATTCATATAGTATTGATAGTTGTTGATATAAGCGATATCGAAGAGAAGGCGATCATCTTTGCCTGCTTTATATTTGTCGATTACCAGCTGATATATGTCTCTTCCTTCCACCACGCGCTCCACATGCCAGCGCATACGGTAGGCGTCAGCTTGGCCTACATTCTTGATGCCATAAATGATACCCCAGGGAAGGCCTATATTGAGGGTGGTATCAAGAGGTCGGTTGATTGGATTGGCCTCGGTCCCCAAGATTTTACTCACTCTGTCCCCGAGAGCCACATAGTCGTCAAGCGATATCTTATCTTTGATGGCTTGGTCAAGACCAGCATATTCCGTCGCAGTGAAGAGACGCTGGGAGATGATATATTCGCTTTGTTGGCCCACAGATGGATCACCTACAGGATTCATCTCTGTGCTGTTGAGGTCGAGGTCTTGGTAGAGTCCACTCGTGTAGTAAGGATACATACATGAGTCGGGCTGCGTCTTGTCGATTGGCACCTTTACATAGAGCTCTTTCACGTCTGAACCTAACTCCTCAAAGGTGTTGGAGGTCTCTGATCCAATTGTGCCATCGCCAGAATAGAATGAGGATATAAAGCAAAGATTTCCAGCAGCTGGACAACTGGGGAGGATAGTGTTAAACTCCTCCATCGTAGGTAGACGCCATCCAGGAGGACATGGCTGCTCGTCTTCGTGGTCGCGCCATAGATAAGATGGTGTGTTGGCCATACAAGCCACATAGCGCATCGACTTGTTGATGTAGTCGCCATTATACTCTATGGTTGATTTAGCCACCGACTTACCATCCGCACCGATGTAGTCTTCTACTTTGCAGCAATAATCGTTGGGATTGTCAAATACGTCATGTTGAAATATAGCTGTAAAGCGTTGGTAGTCATAAACATATCCTTCGTAATTGGAATTTATAACGCTATAGTCGGCTGTATAGACATCCACTGTCTTTGCTATATAATTGTCATTTTCATCCTTTACGCAGCGCTTGGCTTCGTCGCCCCAGATGATACCGATGTCCTGCTTGTACCAAGGAGCATCGATTCCAATCTCCTCATCATCAGTCCATGCACCTGTAGTGGACAGGTAATGTTGGGCGTTATCATACCAACCTACCCAGTGGTCTTCGTTAAGGAGGGCCAATTGCTGGTCAATGGATAGATTATAGGAGACGATTGGCACTACCATGGGGCGGTTGAGCCACTTTTCAGGGTCCTGAATATCCTGCCATTCACCGCCAGTGCGGTAATAGATTTTGCCTCCTTGTACTCCTATCCGGTAGTTGATGTTGTCCCACCAGTTCTCGCAATAGATTCCGTAGACATTGTTGATGGGGTTGGTTTTTACTATTGAGGGGTAGACGGTCTCGCCATAGAGGTCATAAGGATCCACTTCGGCGGGATTCAAATAGTTGCCTTCAGTGTCGATTAGCCAACCACCCACATATCGAGCTGGAAAGTAGGGTATAGAACGGTCCTTCTGATAGTAATAGCCTGTCGACTTTACAAACGACTCGAGGGTATTCTCTGCCTTAGCAATGCGGGCTCCCATATAGCGGTCGTTCCACTGAAGGTCGGAGAACACCAGCGGTTGGCCAGTGGCTGCTTCTTCATAATAGCCATCTTCATCGCTACTGCTCGTCTCTCCATCAAAGAAAGGATATACGGAGGCGGTAAGTGTGACGATATTGACAGCGTTGCCTGTGAAGGTCACCACGAGTTCATAGCGTGTATTGGCCTCAAAGGATATGGCATTGCCATCATTGTCAAGAATAGGAATCTTAACTTCGATTTCGTTCTTAGAAGTCTCATCTGTCCACTTTACCTTATCGTCGCTGATAAACGACTGGATATCCGTTCCTTGCACCAGCAGACGGATATACACAGGGTTGTCTGTAGTGCGCTTGGGTTGAGGCATCGTGTAGGTCATCTCCTGGATGTTGGTTTCATCATCGTCGTTGGTGGCGAGGGGGATGTCGACGGGTTGATATGGCGAATCGGCCCCGTTGTTTTCGTCATACTGATCGGCGTGGCGATAGGAGAGGAAGTCGCGTTGGCGAGTCTTTGTCTGGTCTACGGTCAGCAGGTCGTCCTTGATGTCGTATTTTGCTTCATAGTATAGGTCGGTAAGACCGATGCTCTTGATGCGGAGATCATAGGCTGTTGTGCCAGAAGTAGCCACTTTGCCCTGCTGAATCACCGTCACCTCCACTTGCGAAAGGATATGTCTGAATGGTACCTCCACGATGCCAGTGTTGGCTTCACCGCCATTATATTCCAGATATCCGCGGCAATAGTCGGTGTACCCTTGGTCGTAGCGCTTGATGACAGTAGTCTTCGCGCCATTGACTGTGGTGTTGGTCTCGCGTACAGCCGACACTTGATAGGAAGAGTATTCAATAGGCACTTCGCGCCAGAGGTCGGCACTTGTGGCCCACGCCTCGTCCTGTAGCGGAGGTGTTGAGGTGCCGTCGGTAAATCCATAGATGGTGCGCTGCTGGCGCACGATGCGGTCTTTGTCGGAGGGCAAGATGAGATAGTTGTTGTTGCTCTCAGTCACGAGGTCACTTGTCTGTGAGCCGTCGAGGAGTAGCGACGCCACTGTGGGTAATTCTCCAGTGGCATCGGGGAGAGCGTCATATACCCACATGCGATAACTCGTGCCAGGGGTAAAGTAGCTATTTGGGGGTACAGAGCGTGACCCTATCGCCACCACCGATGCTTCGCCTTTCATGGCGCGCAGCTGTAGGCTATTGCTATAACTGTCGTAAGGCGTGGTGTCATCGTTGCATCCCATCAATAGTGCGCTCACGGCCATAGTTAGAGCCAGGGCCTGCCTGCTCTTGCTTGTGATGAGGTTCTGTATATTATTTCCCATGATTATGATTGGTGTGTATGTCAAGCAGTTCGTTTAAGAGTGTCAATCTTCCTCTTCATCCTCGGCTCCACCCACCACAGAATAATAGTAGGGGCCCTTGGTGTCCCAAGGCACGAGCTCTGCGCGTAGCGCTACAGCGTCGTTGGAGAATCGTAGGGTGACGTTGTAGTAAAACCCAGGGAGATAGTTGGCGCCGGTAGGCACTGCCTCGCTACCTTCGGGTATCTCCCACGAGTCAACTTCAAGCTCTGTCTCTACAGTCTTTTCTGGTGCGTTGCTGTCTTGGTAGTAAAACAGGGTGTATTCTACCTTAAGACGTAGATATGGCTTGTCGTTCGGGTCGCCCTCAGCGTAAAGGTAGGTGCGTAGGGGGTTGAATGCACCAGCGCTGATATTGCCAGTCGTGGCTTTGCTATAGGCAATATTGGGGGAGAGCACATAGAAGGTGCCAATAGAGTTGGTTTCATCCATCACAAGATTACCATCGTAGTTGTCGGTAAAGTTGGTGACCATCATCTCAGCTACATCAGTTCTCACTCCGTCAACTACATAGGTCCACGTGTTCTGGGGCACTATCTTCCCATTAAGATTGTTGGTGATAGTGGTTGTAGCATTATCCACAGTGGTCCATCGCCGAATAGAGGTGGGGATAGCCAGATAAGGGTTGCCATCTGTGGCTTTTTGGTTGATAGCTGTCACTTTTACGCGCTTTATGCCTATACGATCGTTCATCGAGGCTTCGCGTACAGCGTTGATGGAAATAGCCGCTGTCAGGTGGCGAAATTTAAGTTCCCGCTCGGTGTTATGAGCCAATGATTCTTGTGTTCGCGCTGTGAGGGTAAAGTAGTCTTCCTTTGCCGCGTGGGTAGTGCCATCAGCATCTTCTTGTTCTGAGTAGGCAGCACCTCGACAGCTCCCATCGTTGTTGGAGGCAAGAAAATCAATGAGCCCTGTTTGATACTCCTCAGCGATGGTGTAGGCTTCGAAATTAGGTTCCACAGGGTCGGACGTGTATACGCCAGCAGGAGCCAATCCCGAGGCATATACATAGGTCAGTTCATCGGGGTAAGTGAGACCCGTCACCACGGGGTTCCAAGTTTCTGCCCGATGGTCGTCAATCTCGTCGTTGAGTAGGCCTTGCGAGCCTGATATAATGTTGGGGAACGACCCATAAGCCACAGCGGAGCCATCGTTGGTGAGAGGGAAGAGCTTGAGGTAGTCTTGCTCTTTCCAAAGATATAGGTCGGCGCTGACATTCGTCTCGCCTGGACCCGTGGCGCGCGAGTACAGTTCTATCACTCGTGAGCTTGCGCTGCTATTCGAAGGTTTCTCAGCAGGAGCTGGCTCGTCGTTGCTACACGCCGCGAGGAGCAGCGTAGTCGTTGCCAGCGTGGCAAGGCTTAGTGTCTTATGGTTGGTGAGTGGCATATCTGTGGATGGGAGGATAAGAGTTAGTTTGCATCGTCAATCGTTACATCCGCGCTCCACGAAGGGGTAAATCCTATCTTGGCAGTATGAACCCAGATGTAGACATCGTTGGGGTTAAGGCCAGTGCCCGGAGTGTTGATCATCGAGATGTGGAGGATATAGTAAGTGTTGCGATACACTTGTGAGTCTTTCCAATATGATGGTGAAAAGCTACCATCGGTGATTTCCTCGTTGGTTACAAACGAACGATAGGTGCTGTAGCCTTGCGACATAAACTCCATCATGTGGGCAGTGCCTTCCGTGTCACGATACCAGAAGTCAAGTCCATCAGCGATGGCCGGGTCGCCCTCTTGCCATGTGTAATCCTCGCTCATAGCCTTAGCGGCCCCGTAGGTATAAAATTGGTTGTCGTGACTCACATAGTAGCTATCTTGGTCTATGCCGTGGTAGTTGTAGTAGGTGAGTTCGCGCTGGGTGAGGGTGGTATGCTCGTCTTCGGTAGTACAGGTGTGGATAAACACTTTGGCCGTTGGGTCGGCATCTTTGGCTGCGTTCCATTCGGTCTTGAGGAGGCTCACATCCTCGTTGAAGTTGCTACGGTAGCAACTGGCCATCTCGTCCTCGCTCAGCAGAGGCAGATAGATGATCATAGGAAGCAAGTGGGCGCGGATTACGACATGGGTGATGTTGTCCCAGGCGTTGTCGTCGGTGAAGACGCTGCCACCACTCTCCGAGGCATTGGGGTTGAAACTGTTTTCAGCCACGTAAAAACCATTGGAGTAGGCCTCATAACCCTCCTCGGCTGGAGGTATGCGTTGCTCTTGGAAGAGTTCGGTGCCTTGGAATACGTAGCTGTAAGCGAGCCATTGCTTCAGAGCATGAGAGTTGAAATAGGGATTGGATTCAGCTTCATCCTCGGCTATGTTTACTGCCACGTTCCAATTGGGGTCGATAGCGTAGCCATGGCTATATCCTGTGTAGGGGTTGGCTACGTTAGTGGCATTATAAGTTTTCTGCAGGAGGTAGGTCTGGGTATTGACGGTATTGACGGTATATGTCACCTCCGACATGTTGACGCGAAACTGCTCGCGCTCCACGCCATCTATAGTCATCTTGTGGGTGAGAACGTATCCTGAGAGGTTGGGGTCTTCCTCGGCTGTTACCAGAATCTTGGCGGCAAGGCGGCGTAGAGAGAAGGTGTAGTAGGGAGCAGCGGGGACTGGCTCGCGGTTGGTGGAGGTCACCTCCATGTCCCGGGAGGCCGTGCAGAAGAAGGCCATACCGCGTGTGGCATCGGCGAGGTCGTTGCCTATTACCACATCGTTGCCTTGGAGTGTGTAAACGGCTTCTGGGCCACCGTTGACGAAGGCCTCAATCATTGCCTCCGAGAGGTTGGCACCCACGTATACTCGCTTCATGCCGTTTTGTACGGCGTCAAAGGTCACCATCGTATAGAGCTGGCTGCTCTCGCTGGTGGCTACGAAGGGAACGGAGGGGTAGAACGTTGCAGTGCTGACATGGCGATAGCTGCCAGCCACCTCTCTATCGTATACGCCATCATCGTCGGTGTCGGCTAAGTCGCAGAGAAAGACGTTGAGGGTGTTGATGGTGTTTTCGTATTCGGTCCCTGGGGCGTAACGATCCACCGAGTCGTAGGGACCATTGTAGGGGTCGGCGCCTGTGGCGCGCGAGCCATAGCCGCCATCCAGACCGCTCTGGATGTAGAGGCTGAAGGCAGCGCCGGTCTCCGTGGCGGGCTGCTCCACGTCGGTCGGGCCGGGGACCTGGGGGGCGTCGGTGTCGGAGCAGGCGGCGAGGGGTAGGAGGGCGAGCGTCAGCGCGGGGATAATATGTCTAATCGAGAGTGACAAGGGGATGATTATTTTTATTCGATGAGTAATCGATGAGTAATCGATGATTTATCGATGAGTAATCGAGGATTTATCGATGACTTTTGACTTTTGCCTTTTGCCTTTTGACTTACAGTCCAACGGACTGTAGGACCACCTTCCAGGAGTTGATGTAGATGTAGGCGTTCATCCAGAGGTTGTTTTCGTCGATGAAGAAGGTCATCGAGTAGTCGTCCTGGCGGTCGAGGTATTCTTGGTCGCTCAAGGGAGTGCCCATAGAGCTGCCAGTGGAGGGGTTGCGATACTCGCCCTTGACCAGTAGCAAGGCGTCGATCAAGGGGATGGAGACTATCGTCTGAGAGTCGCTGTTGCGGCGGATGGTGAGGCGGCTCGTGGTGGCGTTCTCGGCCATCAGGCGCCCTACGGTAAACTCAGCGACGGCGGCGGAGTAGGTGGTTTGGGTTGCCTCGGCAGTCTCTGTTGTTGTCGTTGTTGTGGCTGTGGCGTCGGAGCCGAAAGTGGTGGTGCCGGCGGAGACGAGCCAGGGGTGGTAGGTGATGGTGGTGGGGTCGATGAGAGCGTTGTCGGCATCGAGGTGTCCGTTGGTGTCCTCGATGGTGTAGGTGAAGTCGTCGGCGGCGATTTCCTTACCGCTGAGGTGCTGGAGCACGATGCGTATATTGTTGGTGTCCTTGATGAGGGGGACAGTGAAGACGTCCTGATAGCCGGTGGAGAACACGGCGTTGGTGAGGATGCCATAGTAGAGACGGTCCATCTCCGTGGAGAAGTGGTGGGTGCCGTCGTCGGCTATGGTGCGCTGCAGGCGGCGCTGCAGCTCGGCGCGGACTGTGGCCTCGGTGCGTGGGTAGCTGCCGAGCTCCTCGTCGCCGGCCCAGGCGAGAAGGGTGTAGGTGCCAGGATTGAGGTCGTCGATCGTCATCTCGT
>JAJBVL010000066.1 GCA_020859845.1 Bacteroidales bacterium | reverse complement strand
TGTGATATCTGTGTCGAAATTAATACATATTTTTGGATTACGCACCATCCTTTAACAGAAAGTTTAAAAAATGATTCAAATTTGTAACATCTCAGTAAAAAATCTCTTAGGATCTAAGCGTACTATTAAAGAAATTTTTTTACTTATGTAGCGAATTACGTGGCTTTGTAGATATATTGTATTTGATTGTATATTAGTGTTCTTATGTTTGGAGAGGATATTGTAAATTTGAGCCATTCTAAACGTTAATCACCTACAATTTACTTACGTCAATCATTTCTCTACATGAAATCTTCACATTTCTTCTTATTAGCAATGCTGGCCGCTATGACGGCTTGCTCCACCAACGATTCGCCTTGGAATATCGACCCCACCAATCCCGACTCCCCAGTGATAGGGGGTGGCGGTGGTTCAACGGCCGATGATGGCGACACTCCATCCTTCGATCCCACAATCTCGGCTTGGAATGGCCAGAAGGCCACTGATGGCGCTACCGACGCTGTAGGCTCCGACAAAGATTTCTACCACGAACTCAATACGTTTAAGAACACTGTGGAGGTGGTCTATGATGGCTCCACGGCCACGGTGACCAGCTCAAATGCCAACATACTCATCCATCAAGAGGGCGCCTACGTGACGGTCGATATGGCCACCAACGCGGTAGATAAGACTCATATCACCATATCGGGTAAGAGCTCTGATGGCGGCCTTAAGGTGTATAGCTCCAACAAGTTTATGCTAACGCTCAACGGCGTTGAGCTTACCTCACAGCTTGGCCCGGCCATCAATAGCCAATGTAAGAAGCGTATCTATGTGCATCTGGCCGATGGAACGTCAAATGTTCTTACCGATGCAGCTTCTTACAGCTCCGACCCCTATTACCTCGATGGCAATGACGCTGATGGCGAGGACCGCAAGGGCTGCTTCTTCAGCGAGGGCAATCTCATATTTAGTGGCACAGGCGTACTGCAAATCACGGGCAAGAAGAAGCATGGTCTCTGCACCGATGGCTATCTCTACATCCGTCCGGGCGTGACGCTGGTGGTCAACGACGCCGCCAAGAATGCTATCCATGTCAAAGGCGACACCGACGACGGATATGGGGTGTATATCGCCGGTGGCCTTATCTATACCTATACCAGCAGCACGGCCGGGAAGGGCATAAAGTGTGATATCAACGTAGATATCCTCGGTGGTCAGCTGGAACTCAACACTGCCGGCGGCTCCACCTATGATGAGGACGATGCCGACACATCATCGGCTGCCGCTATCAAGACCGACACCGATGTAAATATCTCTGGTGGCACTCTCGTGCTGAAAAGCACTGGCACGGGTGGCAAGGGCATCAATGCCGATGGCGCTATTAATATAAGTGGAGGCGTGACGACGGTTACTACCACAGGCGGCAAATACTACTACACCCAAAGCCTCACTTCTTCGCCCAAGGGCGTCAAGGCCGATGGCAACATCAATATCTCAGGCGGCACGCTTAATATTGCTGTGACGGGTCAGAGCGATAGCTCGGAGGGCCTGGAGAGTAAGGCTTCTATCAATATCACCGACGGCTCAGTCTACGTTTATGCCTATGAGGATGCCATCAACGCCGCCACGGCCTTCAATGTGAGCGGGGGCGATGTATATGCCTATTCGAGCAGCAATGATGGCATCGACAGCAATGGCTCTCTCACCATCTCGGGAGGCAAGGTGATAGGTATTGGTGGCAACTCGCCAGAGGGTGGCATCGACTGCGACTCCTCCAGCCGTTTCTTTATCAATGGAGGCGAGGTCTACTCGATGGGTGGGTCGTTGCAGAGCTCTCCCTCGTCGTCGAGCAAGCAGATGGTAGTGGTACTAAATGGCATAAGTGTCTCCAAAGGCGCTACACTTACGCTCACCGATAGCAGCGACAAGACGGTGTTTAGCATCTCGATGCCTCGGTCCCTGAGCGGTGGCAACTTCACCTTCAGTCTCCCGGCTCTCACCTCGGGCACTAAGTACACTCTCAAGAGCGGCTCTACCACCTTGACCACCATCACACCCTCGTCGACCATCACCACCATCGGCTCATCCACCAACGGTGGCGGGGGCGCAGGCGGCGGCTTTGGCCCCCGTTAAAAAGTTAGCCTTTTCCAATCAATAGCCCATCGTTTTGGATGGATTGCAATGTAGGAATGTCATCTCGAAAGCGGGGGTGGTAAGGAGGCGCGGCGATTGAGGGCTTCGAGGTAGTAATAGTCGGCATAGTTGATGGGGGTGTCAATCTCGCTGCCCCCAGGATGATGACCAGTGGAGTGGAGCAGGATGAAGCCGTGGTTGTCGCCGCGTGGCGAGGTATAGGTGTCGCTTTCCAGAGCGTGAAGCAAGCCGTCGGCATAGCTGACGTATTGCTCAGCCTCCGTGGGCTCCACATACCGAGCAAGCTCATAGAGCGCCGATGCGGTAATGGCTGCCGATGAAGCGTCGCGCGGGGTAGAGGCGGTGTCGCCAGCGAGAAGCGAGGGTGCCTTCATGTCCCAATAGTATATGCTGTCGGATGGCAGATTGTCATAGCTCATGATGAAGGAGGCTATACCCTGGGCCTGCTCCAAGTATTGGGGCAGGGGATTGAAGCGATAACACATAGTGTAGCCATAGAGTCCCCAGGCCTGGCCTCGGCTCCAATAAGAGTCGTCGGTGGCTCCTTGAAAGGTGCCTTGCCAGCGCACGTCGCCGGTCGTTGGGTCGTAGTCCACTACGTGATACGACGACTTATCGGCGCGGAAATGATGGGCCATCGTTGTCATGGCATGCCGATCGGCTATCTGAGCAAAGAGGCTGTCGCCGCTATGGCGTGTGGCTTGGTAGAGCATTTCCAGATTCATCATATTGTCGATAATTACTGGATAGGTCCAGCGGTCGCGGTTGAAGTCCCACGAGCGGATGCAGCCCACCTCCGGATTGAAGCGTTCGGCAAGAGTGTGAGAGGCCTCTACCACCACATCGCGATAGAGTGTGTCGCCCGTCAGCTCATAGCCGAGCCCGAAGCTGTCGTTGACCACGAAGCCCAGGTCGTGGGTGCCTCGCTGGTGTTTGGCTTTCTCCAGGGGCCATGTGAAGAGCGAGGCGCGCTCGGCCCACAGTGGGTCGTGCGTATAGCGATACATCTGCCATAGCTCGCCAGCGAAGAACCCTGCACACCAGTCGCCAGCATCCACCTTATGCAGGCTCCCGTCGGTGTTGATGGAGCGAGGGATAGAGCGCTCTTCTCCAAGCGAGGGGAGGGCCAAGCGGTAGGCGTGGTCGAGTTGATAGGCGGCTTTTACCAGAGCATCGTCGGCAGTTGAAGCTTGGTAGTAGATCAAGTGGAATGGGTCGGAGAGGTCTAAGCGTCGTCCTCCGAGATACACTTCATTATAATCATCGTTAAGGCCAAGATAGCGCCCGGCGCGATAATAGTGGCGTAGCAGCGTCTGCTCGGCCTTCTCCCAGCCGTCGATTTGCTGGTAGGGCCATTGAGCAGGGTGTCCTACGTATTGAGCCAGATATCGTAGGGCCTCGCTCACGCGGCGCTGAGCCTCTTCAGAGAGGCTGATGCCTTGCTCACGAGCCATCGCCATGAGATCCATCACAAAGCCCAGATTGTACTGCGAATAATGGTAAGCCAAGGTGCGTCCAAGCTCCATTGGCTGGTGGCCGTTGTCGTCTATTTGAGCCAGGATACGCTCATCAATCCGTCCCAACACCTCCAGCGCTTGGCTCTTCTCTCCGCTATATAGGAGTAAGGCGGCCAGCTCGGCGTCGTAGGCCATCGAATGGTTGTTGGCCATCATGGATTCTTCTTGACCTTGAGGGCTTTCTATCATCCACTTTGCCAACTGGCCTATCCACTGGCGCAACGCCTTGTCCTGCTCCGTTGGGAGCATAGAGGATGTCTGGGCGAGCTGGAGAGCTTGAAGCATCTCCACCAGGCTATAAGCATCGATAAGGCCATAGCAGCGTCCCTTGCCATTGTTTTGACCGGGTACCATCTGGGCGTATTCCAGATGGGGGTTCATTCGCGTGGCTGGATTCAGAAACCAAGCATCTACCAGCTCCGCGGCCTTATCGCCATATCGCTGGTCGTCGCTAAGATAATAGGCCAGCGCCAGAGTCTTGATGCGCTCGGCTGTGAGGCTTAGGGGATAGCGGTCGAGGCGATAGATCTCGGGGTTGGTCTCGCCGTCGCGGTTGACGTAGGGGAGGCCATCCTCTGTGGCCGGATTGGGCCAGAAGTAGCGGGCCTGGCTTAGATAGTCGTGGCGGTCGCCACTGGGAGCCACGCTTTCCTTGTACATGACGCTGAGGGGCGCGAGCGCCAGGATGCTATCAGCACGGCTCACCAACTGGTTATAGGCTTCCCCATAATAGGCCGAGGTGGAGAGTTGGCTCTTCACCTCGGCAAGATGGGGCGTATCCCATAACCCCAGCGAGGCGGGGCGCTGACAGCTTACCATAGTAGCTAAAAGGAGGCTGACAACAAGGAGACGCATCGTTTTAAATTACTCAGTTTAACAACTTAATACTCTTCTTACAATATCCTATTAGATTACTTATACTTAAAGCTCAGGGTGCTCTTTACGTCGTCGGCCGAGGCTGCCACATGGGCTTTGAAGTCGCCAGGCTCTACCACCCAAGCGTGCTGGTCGGCATCGAAGAAGGCCAGGGCATCGGGCTCAATGGTGATGGCCACCTGCTGGGTCTCGCCAGGCTCCAAATGCACTTTCTTGAAGCCCTTCAGCTCCTTATAGGGACGGTCGAGCGAGCTCTTCTCATCGGTGATGTAGAGCTGCACAATCTCATCGCCGGCCACGGCGCCAGTGTTGGTGACAGGCACGGTGAAGGTGATAGTCTCGCCCTCATGCAGCTCCTTCTTGTCGGCCGTAGGCTTGCCATAGGCAAAGTCGGTGTACGACAGGCCGTGGCCAAAGGGGAAGAGGGGAGTGATATGCTGCTTGTCGTTCCATTTATAGCCTATGTAGAGGCCCTCTGTATAGGTCTCGTCGACGATGTTGCTGCCATCATTGCGAGGCACGCCGGGATAGGTCTCGGGACCAAACGAGTGGGCAGCTACGTCGGTGAGCTTCACGGGGAAGGTCATGGGGAGCTTGCCCGAGGGGTTCACCTTGCCAAAGAGCACGTCGGCGATGGAGTTGCCAGCCTCAGAGCCTAAGAACCAGGCTTGCACCACCGAGGGCACCTGAGCCACCCATGGCATAGCCACGGCGTTGCCGCTCACGTTGACCACTACCAGGCGAGGATTGGCCTGAGCCAGAGCTTCGATGACAGCGTCTTGGCCATAGGGGAGGTCGAGGCTCTCGCGGTCGCTGTCCTCGCAGTCTTGCCCCGAAGCCTTGTTGAGGCCGCCGATAAAGATTACGTAGTCGGCATCCTTGGCTTGAGCCACAGCCTCGGCTATCAGCTCGGCTGCTGAGCGGCTCTCGCTGAGGTCCTGACCTGTCACCACGCCATTGTATTCACCGCCTACATCGCCCACGTAGCCGCGAGCGTATGCCACTTGGCAACCTTCAGGGGCTGCGGCGCGGATACCATCCAGCGGCGACACCTCGCGCTGCACCTTCAGCGACGACGAGCCACCGCCCACCGTCATCATCTTCACAGCGTTTTCGCCCACTACAAGTATCTTCTTAGGCTCACCTGAGATGGGAAGGCAATGTCCATCGTTTTTGAGCAACACTATGCCTTGGTCGCCAATCTCGCGGGCGGCTGCGTAGTGTTCCGGGGAGAGCATCGAGCCCCAAGGACGATTGGGATTCATTGATGTGCGCATGATGAGGCGCAGCACACGGCGTGCCTTCTGATCCAGCTCCTCTGTGCCCACTTCGCCGCTGGCTATCAGGTCGAGGTAGGGCTGCGCAAGGTAATAGTTGTCGTAGGCGTTGGAGCGCCCGTTGGCCAGACCGTCGGTCCAGGAGCCAAACTCCATATCAAGGCCGTTGGTGATGGCCTCGCGAGTGTCGTGGGTGCCTCCCCAGTCGCTCACCACTGCCCCGTCAAAGCCCCACTCATCGCGGAGGATTTTGTTGAGCATCACGTCGTTGTGACAGTTGTGCTGGTCTTGATAGAGATTGTAGGCGCCCATGATGGTCCAGGCTCCTCCCTGCTGCACGGCAGCCTTAAAGGCTGGCAGGTAGAGTTCGTAGAGAGTGCGATCGTCCACGTTGACGTTGGTCGTGTGGCGATTCACTTCTTGGTTGTTGAGGGCGTAATGTTTCACGCAGGCTGCCACTCCGTTGCTCTGCAGTCCGTGGATGTATGGCACCACCATGATAGAGGCCAGGTATGGATCCTCGCCCATGTATTCAAAGTTGCGGCCGTTGAGGGGCGTGCGATAGATGTTCACACCGGGGCCCAGTAGCACTTGCTTATTGCGGTAGCGAGCTTCTTCGCCCACGCTCTTGCCGTAGAGATAGGCCATCTCTGGATTCCACGACGCGGCGAGGCAGGTGAGGGCAGGGAAGGCCACGCAGCTATCGTTGGTCCAGCCAGCTTGGTCCCACTCGTCCCACAGCACCTCGGGGCGCACTCCGTGAGGCCCGTCGTCGGTCCACACCTCGGGGATTCCCAAGCGCTTCACCCCAGGAGAGTTAAACTTGGATTGAGCATGCAGCAACGCCACCTTTTCCTGAGTGGTCATGCGGCTGAGGGCATCCTCTACGCGCTCTTCGATGCTCTTAGTCTGGTCCAGATACACGGGTATCGTGGCTTGGGAGCTCGTTTGAGCGCCGATAGTGACGGCCGTAAGGGCCGTCGCTATCAGTGTCGTCATTGCTACTTGTATTCTCATATCCTATGCGTTATTTCTTGGTTACGGTCAATACTGCATTGTCTTCGCCAGCCGAGAGGTCAAATGTGATCACCACGAAGTCGCCTTCCTGTATATCGCTGGTCGATGCCCAGAGAATATCGCCATTGCCGCTGGCAGCAATGTAATTTTCGGTGCCTGAGGCCAGGGTGATGTTGTCCTTGAGGTTGTATTCGTGGCCCCATGAGCGATTCTGGTAATACTTGAAGCTGATATAGTCGTAGCGTATCTTGTCGCCAGCGTCACCGCTGCCCTCGGCACCTGCATAGCCCGAGAACTGGTATACGTTGGGGCTTACCTCGGCCACGGCATATCCGCGCGACGAATCCCATCCCACCTCATTGGAAACGCTGGGGAAACCAATACCTTGGCCCACCATATAGATGGCATGGCCGTCGCTGAAGGTGGCTTCGGAGCCGCTATCTGAGAGGCGAGCAGCGCCCACGCTCTTGTTGGTGGCGTTGAGGGTCACCTTGTAGTTGCCGCTCACGGGGAGGAAGGTGATGTTGCCATCCTCGTCCTGAGCAAAGTAGTCGCAGTCAAGATAATAGTCGTCGATATCGCTGGCTGAGAACTCCAGAGCATCGCCTTGGTTGAGGTTGATAGCCAGGCTGTAATTCATATTGTCGGCGGTCGACATCTTGGTGCCGTTGAGGGTGATTACCTTCTCTTCGAAGGGCTGCTCGCCCTCTTCGTAGACGCTGAGCACAGCGGCGTCGATGCCTGCCGAGCAGTCTACCACGAAGCGATATATCACATTGTCCTTGAGCGAAGCTCCGTCGGCGAGGTAGAGGTTGCCATCATCGTGGCCGTTGCCGTCGCCCACCAATACGATGTCGCTGGTGGAGGTGAGTGATGTGGAGCCTTTCAGCTCTACACCCCAGCCCATCTGACCAAAGAACTTGAAGTTGATCTTGTCGGTCGACACTGTCTTACCGCCCACCACGGTGAGCTGATAGCAGTTGTTGCCGATAGGAGCCATACAGAGGGCGTTCTCGGTGGTCCAGCCCACAGCGTTGGCGCTTACCGAAGGCTTGCCTACGTTCTCGCCGATTACCCAGAGTGCCCCTGAGCCATCATCAGCCAGTGTGGCAGCCGCGCCACCTGAGATGCTATACACGCGGAAGTATTGCAGCCCTTGGTCAGCTATGATGCGATAGTTGCCGCTCTCGGCGAGGAACTTCAGCGACCCGTCGTCTTGCTTCTCGAAGTAGTCGGGATCGATCCACCAGTCGGCGTAGTTGGGGAATCCTGAGGGAATCACGGATTGATTCTTAGAGAGCGTGAGGTCAATCTGCGACTCGGTGTCGCTTGTCATCTCCAGCTCTTGGTCGTTGATCATCAACACCACGAAGGGCGAGCCCTCAAAGGTGAAGGTGTTGAAGCTGACGGTATATTTGCCTGCCTTGGAGTTGGAGAAGGGGATACCGCTCTCAGCTCCTATGGTGATCTGGTTGCTGGAGTAGCCCCAGGTGAGTTCGTTGCCATTCTCGCCATACTTAGGAGCGCGAATAAAGCCTTTTAGCTTCTGGGGGAGCTTGTCGGTGAAGGCGTAGACATACTGCTCTTGGCGAGCCATGGTGTATTCGTTGCCATCCTCGTCGATGAAGGTCAGCGAGGCATAGTCGGGGTGGGTGATGGGTATCTCATACTCCTTCTCGGTGATGGTGAAGTTGATGTTTTGGAGCGTGAGCTTGAGCTGGGCACGGCCGTCGGGCACGTTGGCATAGTAGGGCACGTAGATTTTGCCCACATAGTCCTGTCCGCTCACTTTGGTGCGTATCACCGTCTCGCTCACCTCTTCTCCATCATAGTAGAGAGTGGCGTGGATCGTTGAGAGTGCCACCTCGCTATCCGAGGCGTTGATGGTGAAGGTGAGGCTGTCGCCAAAGCATGCGCTCGACAGGTCGGTCTTGACGTCCATCACCGGGTTGCCCATCTTGGGGTCGTCGTCGGAGCAGGAGGCCAGCGCAAGGGTGGCTGCGCCCACCAGCATTAGGTTGTATATGCGTTTCATGATTGGTGTCTGTTGTGAAGTGATGAGGGATGATTATTTCCAAAGGAAGCTGGCAGCGCTCGATGCTGGCATCTCGTAGGCAAAGTGGTGGGTGCCATCGTCGATGGTAAACTTGATAGCTGAGCTTGAGCTGTTGTTGGCCACGAGGGCATAGGAGCCATCGGTGTTGCGGAAGGCCGAGTAGGTGAGGCCTGTGGCTGTGAAGCCGCTGGTGCCGATGCGCACGGCGTCGGGCTTCACTACGCTTGCCATGTGGGCTATGATGTAGTAGTGGCTATTGCGGGTTATCTTGGTGTAGTCGCGGTTGATATCCACGGCGCCAAAGCATGTGGAGCAGCCACCGGGACGATAAGGACCACGGTCCTCGTCGAGCATCAGGTTCCACACGATCACGCCCTTACACCAGCGATTCACGGTGCCGAGAGCCACTTCCTTCATGTCGTCGTCGAGACGCTTTGAGAGGTCTTGTCCGTTGTTCCAGGTGCCGATCGAGGTCTCGGTGAATACGAGGTCCATACCGGGGGCTGCATTGTGGACCACCGTCAGCTCATCCTTGTCGCCTCCATAGTTGTGGTAGGCAGCGCCTGCCAGATACTGTGCAGCGTCGGCGTCGCTATAGATTTTTACGGGGTAGCTCTGCTCGGAGGCGATGTTGTCGTAGTTGTAGTTGTGGTCGAAGGCATACACCTTGGTGTCGAGGCCGGCAGCCTGAAGGGCCGGGCCAAGGCCATTCTTCATGAAGTCGCGTTCCTGTTCCCACGACATATACATAGAGGCCGAGTTGCCACGGTTGAGAGGCTCGTTCTGCGGGGTGACGGAGTAGATCTTGATGCCATTCTGGGCAAAGGCCTTGATCCACTTCACGAAATACTGGCCATAGTCCTCATAATACTTTGGGTTAAGCGAACCGCTGGTCCAGGAGTTGTAGGGGTTGAGGTCGGTCAGGTTGTCCACCTTCATCCAGCGGGGAGCGGTCCAGGGGGTTCCCATGATCTTGAGGTTAGGGTTGATGGCGAGGATCTCCTTGAGGATGGGGATCACATACTTGGTTTCCTCGTCGGTAAGGGCAAAGTTTTCGATGCCCTCGGTGTCGCAGCAGGTGTATTCGCTCAGCGAGAAGTCGCTGCAGCCAATGGCGATACGCACGTAGCTAAAGCCATAGCCATTCTCAGGGTCGAAGGTGAGCTCCAGGAATGCCTGGCGTGCCTCGGGGGTCATCTTGAGCAGGTTGTAGCAAGTGGAGCCTGTGATGGCAGCGCCAAATCCATCCATGGTCTGATAGGTATCAGCAGGCTGGAGGCGTATCGTCGAGGGCGACATATTGTCGGTGGTCTTGAAGTTGACGTAGCTCGTGGTGAGGTCCTTCGAGCGGTTGGAGGTGGTGGTGATGATTTTTACGTCGCCGGTCTCCACTTCTTGCGTCTTGTTGTCGTCGTCGTTCTTAGCGTTGTTGTCGTTGTCGTCGCTGCAGGAGCACATAGCCACGCCGCAGAGCAGCACCATAGCGCTAAGCGATGTCTTTATGTATGATAGTGATTTCATTGGGAGTGGGTGTTTGGGTTTAATGGTAGTGATTGGGGTGGGACGCGCTGCTCAGCAGCGCGCCACGGTGGCAGGCTGACAGAGCGTTAGTAGCCGGGGTTTTGTACGAGGTTGTCGTTTTGGTCGATAGCGCTCTGTGGGATGGGCAGGCGATAGGAGTTCTCGTTGAAGAGGTTTTTCTGAGCCTTGCGGCCACTGTCCTTGGCGTAGACGGCGTTCATCACGCTCTCCACCTTGTCGAGACGCACGAGGTCATACCAGCGCTGACCCTCAAAGCAGAGCTCCATGCGGCGCTCGTCGAGGTAGGCGTTGAGGAGCTGATCTTGGCTGCTGCGTATGCTCGATGAGAGCTTGGCGAGGCCCACGCGCTCGCGTATCTGGTCGATGATTGCTGCCGCGCTCTCCAGCTGCCCTTGCATCAGGTAGGCCTCGGCCTTGAGCAGGAGTATGTCGGCATAGCGTATCTTGATGATGCTATTTACGTTGGAGCGACACTTATACATGAAGGCGTAGTTGTCAGCAGGGTAGTAGTTGCTCCACGTACATTCGCGCCACACCACCGATTCCTGGTAGCGCACTTGGTCGCCTTGGGTGGTGAAGAGGTTGACGAGGTCGCGCGAGGGGGTCACCCACTTTGCCCAGGTGAAGTTGCTGTTCCAGTCACATTCGTCGCGGCCAAACATCCAGGTCACCCAGCTGCCCGAGCCGGCTTGGAAGTGACATTCGTAGATGGCTTCCTTGGTGTCGCGTGCCAGAGGGGTCTTCTCGTCGGCGTTCACTCCGAAGAGGAGCGAGAAGTCGTCGACCAGTCCGTAGCCCTTAGAGGCCAGTTGGTCAGCGTATTGTATCACCTTGTTATAGTCGCGCAGAGGCTTCTCAGCGTAGATCTTGGCCAGCAGAGCCATAGCCACTTCCTTGGTGAATTTGGTCTTGTCGCCGCTATTGTCGGGAGCATACTGGAGGCCAAAGAGGAGGTCTTCCTCGATAGCCTGGTAGGCTTCTTCCTCGGTGTTTTGCTCGGGGAAGTAGGCAAAGTACATCTCGCCTACGTTTTCGGCTGTGATGTCGCCAGCGATGGTCTTGATGACGGGTATATCACCCCAGAGGCGCACCATGTCAAACCATATCATAGCTCTAAAGATGCGTGCCTGAGCAGCGTAGCTGTTGATTTCGCTCGTCGAGAGGCTACCGTCGGCCACCTTGTCGACGTTCTCTATAAGCACATTGGCATAGGCCACATCGGCCAGATAGCGATCCCAGTCGCGAGCCACCACCGAGTTGGAGCCTTCGATGGAGTTATCCTCGTAAGGCACCACCTCTGCGCCCGTAGTGCCGGCATAGGCGTTGTCGCTATGACACTCGGCGATGAGCAGCTGGTCGAGATACCAGTGTTCCTGGCGGTCGCTATACTTGTTGTTGATGGCGAGCATGTAGCTCTCCACGTCGCTCTTGGAGGCAAACTGCACCGATTCGTCATCGTCGGTCGTAGCCTGATAGGTGAGTTCGCTATAGGTGTCGATGGGCTCATAGTCGAGCGAACACCCAGTGAGCATGGCTCCGGCGGCAAGGGCCGTCATTATCTTATTGCTTGAGATTTTCATTTCTTTAGGTATTTAGAGGATGAGAAGGGTTAGAATTCGATGTTAACGCCAAAGATAAAGCTCTTACATTGTGGGTAGGTGCCATAGTCGATGCCCTGCACCGTACCGCTGTCGCCATATTGGTTCACCTCAGGGTCGTAGCCCTTATACTTGGTCCAAGTCCAGAGGTTGGTGGCGGTGAAGTAAGGCTGTATGCGGCTGATGCCAGCGCGCTGCATCCAGCGTCCCTTGAAGTCGTAGCTCAGCGATATGTCCTTGAGGCGCAGGTAGCTGCCATCCTCCACGAAGTAGGTCGATGTCTTCATGTCAAATCCAGCCTTGGGCACGTCGGTAATCTGTCCGGGGATTCTCCAGCGTTGGAGCACTCGGGTCGACTGGTTTTTGCCGTCATACATACCTTCAGTCTCCATGCGGCCCACGTTGAGGATGTCGTTGCCATACGAACCTTGGAGGAAGATGCTGAGGTTGAAGCCCTTCCATGAGAGGTTGTTGGTCATACCAAAGGTGAAGTCGGGGTTAGGATCACCGATATATGTGCGGTCGCTTGAGGAGATGCGGCCGTCGCCGTTGATGTCGCGATACATCAGTTCGCCTGTCTCAGGGTCAACACCGTCGCTGATGTAGCCATAGAATCCTCCCAGTGGGCGTCCGGGCTCGTTGCGCACGGGGTTTTCGTTGACATAGTCGTTGGTATATCCAGCGTAGTAGACCTTCTGGAGGTCGAGCTTGGTGAGCTTGTTGCGGTTAAACGACATGTTATAGCTTGTGCTCCAGCTGAAAGCGCCCTCAAATTGGTAAGAGGTGATTGAGAACTCAAGACCCTTGTTGACCATCTCGCCTTCGTTGCGCTGAATAGAGCTTGCAGCAGCAGCGCCCGAGGGGAGCGATACGGTCATGAGCATGTCGGTGGTCTTCTTGTAGTAGATATCGGCGTTGAGCGAAAGGCGTCCGTTGAGCACCGAGAAGTCAAGTCCGATATTGGTCTGAGTGGTGCGCTCCCACTTCAGGTCGGAGGTGCGCAGGTTGGCTTGCGAGAGGGTGGGGACGGCGTTGGCATAGTCGGTGGTGTCGCCGCTGGAGGCTGTCTTATACCATTCTACGTAGCCAAAGTTGTAGCGCTGCAGGTAGGCATAGTCGCCGATACCGCCCTGGTTGCCTGTCTGGCCCCAGCCACCACGTATCTTGAGGTCGGTGATCCATTGTATATCCTCCATAAACTTCTCTTGCGATATACGCCAAGCAGCCGATACCGAGGGGAAGGTGGCCCAGCGGTGGTCGGGGTGGAGCTTCGATGAGCCATCAAAGCGGATATTGGCAGTCAAGAGGTAGCGCGAGTCGTAGTTGTAGCTTGCGCGAGCGAAGTATGACATGATGCCCCATTCCGATGCGCCCGAGCCAGCGCCGCCGAGGCCTATCTTGTTGGCAGCGTTGAGGGTCTGTATCTGGTTGTCGCGATAGTGTGAGCCGTTGATCCAGGAGTTGCGATAGTCGCTGTCGGTCCACGATGAGCCGGCCATCAGGTCTATCTTGTTCTTCTTAATCTCGAAGCCATAGGTGAGGATGTTGTCCCAGGTGAGCACGGTGTTCTGGTTGCGGTTGTCGCTGCCAGTGCCGTATTCCGAGCGGCCATAGGAGGTCTGCACGGGGTCGAGGAAGGTGGTGGAGAGAGCGTTGCGACGGTCCATCGTAAACTTGCTCTTCAAGTCGAGACGAGGGATAATGTGAAATGTCAACTCGCCGCTGGCGATGAGGCGGTTTTCCTTGTCGCGGTTATACTTTGAGCGAGTGAGATTTTCCAGCGGGTGGGTCACGTTGACGCCGTAGAAGTTGGTGTAGTAGTAGTCGGGGTTGTCCTCATCCCAGATAGGGGCGTAGGTTGGAGTCTGGATACATGCTATAATCACACCGCCACGCGAGCCGCCGTTGCCCGAAATGATACCACCCTTTGAGTTGTAGTCGGAGTAGGAGATGTTGGCGTTGATGTCGAGCCATGAGCGGATAGTGCCCTCCACGTTGGCACGGAAGTTGTAGCGCTCAAAGCTGGTCCACTTGATGGTACCATCCTCGCGAGTGTAGCCTCCCGACAGGTAGTAGCGCATATTCTTGGCGCTCTGAGAGATAGCCACTTGGTAATTCTGAGTCTGGCCGGTGCGAAACACCTCGTCAAACCAGTTGGTCTGATCGGTCAATCCCTCGGGGAGGCTAACCATACCAATCTCCTCCATCAACTCGTAGTATTGCTCGGTGTTGAGGGGCTTGATTTTGTTGTTGACGTGGGTGAAACCATAGTAAGCGTTGAGCGATATCTTAGCGTTCTCGTTTTGGCCTTTCTTGGTGGTGACGAGCACTACGCCATTGGCGCCACGCGAACCGTAGATGGCTGCCGACGAAGCGTCCTTCAGGATCTGTATATTCTCGATGTCGTTGGCCGATAGAAACTTAATGTTGTCGACAGGCACACCGTCTACTACATAAAGAGGAGTGTTGCTACCGTTCATAGATGTCGTACCGCGCACACGTATCTGAGGCGTTGAGCCTGGCGAGCCGTTGGGCGACATTACATTCACACCGGCAGCCTTGCCCTGGATGGCTTGCCCTGCCGAGATGATGGGGCGATTGGCTATGTCCTTGGAGGATACCGAAGAGACGGCGGTGGTGACATCCCCGCGTTTCACCGTGCCGTAACCGATTACGATCACTTCGTCAAGGACGTTGTTTTCCTGCATTACCACTTTCACTTCGGGAGCGGCCTTCACGCTCTGGGTCTCATATCCTATAGAGGAGATGACAAGAGTGGCTCCTTCGGCACACGTTAGCTCGAAGTTGCCATCAAAGTCGGTGGCCACACCCGTGGGGGTGCCTTTTACGATGACGCTGGCGCCGATCAGCGGTTCGCCCGTAGCGTCCGACACATTTCCTTTCACCGTGATGTCGGCCCAGGCGCTGGCGCCACAGAGCAGCAACTACATGATGAAAAGCATTGCTTTAGATAATGATTGTCTACAGTTTCTCATTACTGACAGTTTGTGGGTATATGAATAATTTGATTTGATTAACTGACGCAAAGTTAATACCCTCAAAGCCGTAGTCAATGGGTCGGTAAACTTCTTAGGTAAGGTTTGTTTTTAGTTAGAAGACTGTCCTGCACCACTTTACAACCCACTTTCTGGCTGTGTTGAGTAAACATTTACTCCCCTATTATAGGGGAAGAAAAAGGCCCTCGAAGGACCTTTTAGGGGGGCTATGCCATGGCTGCAGCCGCCGCTTTGCTTTGTCGGCGTCCCAGACGCTTCACGTGCTCCACCAAGCTGCTCTTGTCGACGATGGTCCGTGAGCGCATCTTGAGGCGCTTGTTGTAGACGGTCTGTGGCGAGTAGTGGAGCACGGATGCTATCCTTACGCTGTCGGTGATGCCTAGACGTATGAGGGCATAGATGCGCAGCTCGGTGTTGAGGCGACGTGGCTCCTTGGGCACTATCTGCTCCTCGGGCCGCAGCAGGGTGTTAAACTGCTCCACAAAGTCGGGGTAGATGTTGAGGAATATGGAGTCAAACTGCTCGTAGAAGTCCTTAAGCTCGTTTTGCGAGAGGTCGGTAGTCTCGGTCAGTCGACGTATGTCCTCATACTGGTGGGCCTTTATCTTGCGGTTGATGTTTTTCCTAAACTCGTCGATGCGGTTGATGTAGCTTGAGCACACCGAGAAGATGTTGCCTATACACATCTCCTTAATATAGTCGCTGTCGGCCAGGCGGTCGTTGCTCTGCTGCAGCTCCTCGGAGACGCGCACCACGTCTTGATTCTTCTGTGCCAGCTGGGAGTAGGCGCTCGATAGCTCTTCTATCTTCTGCTTGAGCTGGTCGTTGACAGTGGCCAGCTCCTTGTTGGAGCGGTCGAGCTTTCGGAGCTGGCGCAGGATGAAGAGCAGCGAGCAAATGAGGATAATCACCACCACGCCCAGCACCACCATGTAGCTGCGCTCCACCTGCTGCAGGTGGGCCACCTTGGCTTGATAGGCCTCCGATATCTCTTTCTGGAGAGCGGCTACGCGCAGCGCCCTCACGCGATTTTTATATAGCTCGGCGCTCGTCAGGCAGTGGTCGATATACTGGTAGGCACGCTCCAAGTTGCCCTGCTGATACATTATGTAGGCCAGCTCCTCGAGCGAAGCTATGTCGCGGTTGCCGGTGCGCAGGTCAGCCATGGCCGAGAGGGTGAGGTAGCGCTCTTTGCCTTCGGCATCGCCTACCAGTCCATAGAGTTGCGACATCACCCAGGCCACACGGGCGTCGGCGCGTGAGTCGTATTGGAGATTGCTCATGGCCACCTCCAGCTTTTTTATGACGCTACGCACCATTTCGGTCGATTGTGCCCCGGTCAGAGCCTGATAGCCTATATAGTAATAATAGTCGGGATGGTCGGGAGTGACGATTGACACCACCGAGTCGAGAGCTTGGCGCGCCGTGGTGGGCACGGCCTTCTCCGTTACCACGTGGCGATACTGGTCTTCGTGGGTCAAGAGATAGAGCAGCTGGCCCAGAAAGTTTACCCTCATCGAGGGGGTGAGATGGCTATCGTCGATGGCCATCAGTTCGTCGCGAGCCTTCTCGATATATCCCGTGGAGGCGTAGGTGTAGGAGTTGAGCAGATGGATGTCGTTGGTCCAGGTCGTGTTGCCAATGGCGTCAGCCAGCTGTTGGGCTTGCTCGCTGTAGCTGAAGGCCGAGTCGCTATCGTATACACTATACTCGTCCACCACATTGCGCAGCATCCAAAACTTCTCTTCGGGAGCCGTTGACACGCGTGCTTGGTGGAGCAGACGCGATATGCGCTGTTCCTTTTGGCGGTCAAAGTCTTGGCTATGGCTTAGGAGCTCGTCAAGCTCTTGGAGGAGAGTATCGCTAATGGGGGCACTACTGGCAGGCATAGCGAAGCCTATCATCACGAGGAGAGATAAGGTAATGATGGTAAGATGTCGGCTCATAGGTATATTAATAGAATATTTATTTTATTTAAGGTGATGAATCAACGGCAGTAGGAGATACTGTTGGGTCTGGCTGACTACATTACGGTATTCGTGTCTGGCGAATGATGTCGCAAAATTATTTAAAAGATGGAATATTACCAAAGATTCAAGAGATATTTTTTAGGTTATGGCAGAGATTTCGTATGAAGTGGCGAAAAAAATATGGCCAAAAGTTTGCACGTCTCAAAAGTTACGCTTAACTTTGCACTCGCAAAACGAACAATGGCGGGATAGCTCAGTAGGTTAGAGCGTCGGATTCATAACCCGGAGGTCTCGAGTTCAATTCTCGATCCCGCTACTTTTCCCCCCTATCCCTCGAGGCGCGGCTGCCCCCCACCCAAAGCCGCGCCTCATCTTTTTTCTACCCCTCTCTGTCCCTCTATCCCTCTCTGTCCCTCTATCCCTCTGTCCCTCTATCCCTCTATTTATGACTCCATTAAGCCCTGAGTGGTGGCAATGGCTCGACGAGCATCTCCACCTCGACCCCACGGCCCTCAGCCTCCGCTATCATGGCCTCCCGGGCGCCCAAGAGGCTATCCAGCAGATAGCCCTGCGCCAGAAGGCTCGCAAGAAACTGCCGTCGCTGGTGGCCAATCCGCGCACACTGCTCCCTACGGCCCTCTCCGTTGAGCAGGCCACGAGCGAGGCGCTCGCTCTGCTTCATGCCCAACTGATAGAGCCCGGCGCGCGGGTGCTCGACCTGACGTGCGGCCTCGGCGCCGACGCTATGGCCATGGCCACGCGTGCGCGCGAGGTGGTGGCCTATGAGCGCCAGGAGGCGATTGCCTCGGCTGTGGCCCACAATGCCGGGGTTCTCGGTCTTACCAATCTTCATGTGGTCTGTGGCGATGCTCTTGAGGCTTTGAAGGAGATGGGCCCCAATAGCCGAGATGTCATCTTCGTCGACCCGGCGCGTCGCGGCGGGGCAGGGGAGCGTCTCTTCGCCCTGAGCCAATGTGAGCCCGACGTGGTGGCTCTAATGCCGAGGCTCTTGGAGATAGCCCCTAAGGTTATCGTCAAGGCCTCGCCGATGCTCGATGTCACCCAGACCTTACGTGAGCTGCCCCAGGCTACACACATTATTATATATGGCACTACACGCGAATGTAAAGAAGTGGTGGCCGTCGTGGAGCGCCGTCCAGCCGAGGAGGTGACCATTAGCTGCGTCACGTCGCTGACGGCTTCGACCGCCTCCACCTTCTCCTTCACTCTGGCTAAGGAGCGCGAGGCCGTGCCCCAGTATCGGCTTCCCGTGGCCGGCGATGTAGTCTATGAGCCGTGGCCGGCAGTGATGAAGGGAGGGCCATTTCGCCTTTTGGCCACAGGCGTCTTTTGGGGCCTCCATCCCCATACCCACCTCTATCTCTCGGCTGAGGAGCAGGCCTTTCCTGGGCGCCCTTACCGTGTGGAGAGCGTAGAGCCTTTTGATCGAGCCACCATTAAAAGCTTCGCTCGCCGCTATCCTCAGATCAACGTGGCCACCCGCCAGTTTGTGATGCGAGCCCCCGAGCTGGCCCGTAGGCTCAAGGTGAAAGAGGGCGGAGAGCTCCAGCTCTTTGGCGTCACCAATCTCGACGGGGAGCATATCTTGCTTGTTTGTAGACCGTTAGAGGCTGCTGGGAGTGCTGGCGTTAAAAAAGATTGAAAAAAGTGGCCGAAAAATTTTGCCATGTCGTAAAAGCTGCCTACCTTTGCAGTCGTAAAACGAAACGCACCCCTCCCGTTTTACCACCCTGCCTTGTGGTGTAATGGTAGCACGTCGGATTCTGGTTCCGCCTGTGAGGGTTCGAATCCTTCCAAGGCAACGTCATCAGCTCCCACTTCTTGACATCAAGAATTGGGAGCTTATTTTGTATCCTCGTCCCTTCATCTCATCCTCTGCGGCAACTTTCGCGGCCGAGCGCCCCTCCGCCGCTCGTTGAGAGTCAGTCCTCAGGCTCGAGTCAGAACTCCATTTTCAAGAAATCGCGGAGATTGAGGTGCCGAATACCGGGAAAAGCTTCATACTCTCCTGCCAAAGGCTCCATACTGACCACATATTTAGGAGCCGCATCTCTCACCGCCATGAGATTGCCAAATTCTCGCCTCTTTGTCTCTTCAGAAGATAGCAGATAGCTTACCTGAATATATAAGCGCTCCTCACCGCGTGTCGCTACAAAGTCAATCTCGGAGTTGTGAAGAATACCCACATAGACATTGAATCCTTGTGCGACGAGATGGTGCCATACGGTGTTTTCCATTACACGCTCAATACTGTCAAGTTGCTTGCCTGGTGCCAGAAAATTACGAATGCCAATGTCGGAAAAGTAATACTTTCCCAGGTTCTCAAAAATTCGTTTACCATGTATGTCGTAGCGCGGAACTCCTACAGTCAGCAAGGCGTTACAAAGCATTTCGAGGTATCTCGACACTGCCGCCTGGGAAGTCTTCTCTCCTTGAGCATTGAGAACATTGGCAATTGAATTGGGCGACACCAACTTGCCCACACTATCTGCAACGAAATGTGAAAGTTTTCTCATCATAGCACCGTTGCGCAAGCCTTCACGCATCAATATGTCCTTAAATATCACCGTGCTATACACTCCTTCAATATACTGTCTCACTACCGTGGGATTGTCCTTATTGATGTCGGCAAGACCTGGCAAGCCGCCAATGCGCAAATAATCCAGCAAAGCATCAGGTGAATCTTGGATGTTGTGAAACTCCAAGAATTCAAGGTAGGTAAGACTATATACAGGGATTTCGATATAACGTCCCGACAAGCGTGTGCTAATCTCTGAGGAAAATACATAGGCATTGCTGCCGGTTGCAATAATCTGACAACGCCGCTCGGCAAATAGACTTCTAAGCGCATCCTCATAGTTGTCTACATTCTGTACCTCGTCTATCAGCAGGTAATTATCTCCTCCATCAGGCAATTCTTCCTTGGCACGACGATATAGCGACAAAGCGTCATTGACATCGGCAAATTCGAGAGAATCCTTGTCAATAAAAAGCACATTGGCCTCTGGCTTGTTTTCAGCAAGCCAGTTTTTTAGTTGTAGCAACAGGTAGGTCTTGCCTACCCTTCGTTGACCTACAAGGATAAGCATCATCCCGCTCCCAAGAAGAGAAGTAAGCTGAGCGAGCAGACGTTTTCGTGTGATAATGTTCATAATCTCATGCTATTCACGGCAAATTTACGAATTATAATTCGGAAAGTCAAGAAATCCTATGACTTTCCGAATTATAATTCGGAAATTCCTCAATGTCCAGCCCCTTTAGTGACCATCACTGAAAAAGGTTGACAGATTTGAGGGCGATTAACTAAAGTGGTT
>JAJBVL010000002.1 GCA_020859845.1 Bacteroidales bacterium | reverse complement strand
GTCAAGAGTCAAAAGTCAAGAGTCAAGAGTCAAAAGTCAAAAGTCAAGAGTCAAAAGTCAAGAGTTAATAGCGTATGAGACGACATCATATACATAATCTTTTCTTATTGTTGGGCCTGCTGCTGAGTGGGTGTGGCTTCACGTCGTGGGCCGCGCAGCCAGTGGTGCTCGATCTCCAGCGCACTATCGAAATAGCCAACGACAGCTCGTTGACAGCCTTTCGCAACCAAAACCTATACCTTAGTGGCTACTGGGAGTATCGGTCGTATCGCGCAGAGCGTCTGCCAAGCTTGTCGCTGAGCCTTACCCCGGTGTCTTACTACCACTACCTTACGCAGCGCTACGATTCGCAGGAGAATATCGATGTGTATCGTGCCCAGCAGATGTATGAGGCATATGCGGGGCTTAATATCACTCAAAACTTTGACCCTCTGGGTGGTACCTTCTATATTAAGACAAGCCTCGACTATCTGCGCAACTTTGGCGACATCAACTCCACGCAATATTCCTCGGTGCCAGTGCGTATCGGCTACTCTCAATCGCTGCTGGGCTACAACGAGTTTAAGTGGGCCAGAAAAATCGAACCTCTGAAGTATGAGAAGGTGAAGAAGCAATTTCTTTACAATATGGAGGAAGTGTCGGAAAACGCCGTGACCTACTTCTTTGCACTCGCTTTGGCACAGGCCGAGTATCGTCTGGCTCAGGAGAATGTATTGTCGTGCGACACCATGTATATCATCGGTGAGCGCCGATTCAAGATTGCAGCCATCTCGCAAAGCGAACTCCTCACGCTCAAGCTCGACAAAATCAATGCTGAAAACTCACTCGAGAACACCCGCATAGCCCTAAAACGCGCCATGACCTCGCTCGCGTCATTCCTGGGGATGGAGCAAAACACCGATATCGAGGTGATTTTGCCCTCCTGCCCCACGGGAATGAATATATCCACGGGCCTTGCCTTGGAGCAAGCCAAAGCCAACAATCCTACGCTGATCCAACAGCGACAAAGCGTGCTGGAAGCACAGCAAAGTCTCAACAAGACCACTATAGAGCAGCGCTTTAGCGCCAGTCTTGATGCCAGCGTGGGCTTCAATCAGGTGTCTGAGACCTTTGCCGACGTTTATCGACATCCTTTGCGACAAGACCTTGTGTCAATCACTCTCACTATCCCCCTCATCGACTGGGGCGTGAGAAAAGGCAAGGTGAATATGGCTAAAAACGAGCTTAATGTCACCGAAATTGCTGCTCGCCAGGAGGAGATTAGCCTCGAAGAAGACGTGATAATGACCGTCAGCGACTTCAATATACAGCAGCGTCTGATTGAGAGCGCCCTCGAAGCTCTCGACCTCGCTGATATGGCTTATGCTCAGACCAAGCAACGCTTCATCATTGGCAAGGCCGACCTCAACACCTTGACATTGGCCCACAATCGCCAGCAGGATGCAAATAGCAACTATATCTCCGCGCTCCAAAACTACTGGCTGAGCTACTACAAGCTGCGCAAGCTGACGCTCTACGACTTTGAGTTGGGAATGCCGCTACCCGACAAGTTTGACAATCTCCATCGCATCACTCGCTAATCCACCCATTTCGTAGGCTCTGGTATGTCAAAGCGTAGCAAAGACTTTTCAAGACTGTCCAGCTTTACGGTCATCGTGGTCTGCATAGCGCTCGCCATGGTGGGGATAGCTATGATCCCCTTGCTGCCGGTCAAGCTGGTGCCATCGCGCTCGATGCCTTCGTTGACTGTCAACTTCACGATGCCTAACCATTCGGCGCGTGTCATCGAGAGCGAAGTGACGAGCAAGCTGGAGTCGATGCTGTCGCGAGTGCAGGGTGTGAAGGAGATTTCTTCTACGTCGTCAAATAATAGCGGCTCCATCTCCATCTCGCTTGACAAGCATGTTGACATGGAGGCCACGCGATTTGAGGTGTCGACCATCGTCAGGCAAGCATGGGCCGAGCTGCCACGCGGGGTGTCGTATCCCACCATCACCACGCGCCAAGTTGATAATAAGGCCTCGCGTCCTTTCCTTACCTATACTATCAACGCTCCAGCATCGCCCATTGAGATACAACGCTATGCCGAGGAGTATATCAAGCCAGTCATTGGCCAGATAAAGGGTATCTATAGCGTGGACCTTAGCGGAGCCACTCCCATGGAGTGGCAGCTGGAGTATGACAACGACCAGCTCAAGGCCTTGGGCCTTACCCCGGCCGACTTGAGCAATGCTATAGTGACATTGACCAAGAGCACCTTTCTGGGCATTGCCGACTTTGATGGCGACTGGCTGAGAGTGACAGCCTCTACGCTGGCCGAGGGCGAAGAAGCCACCTTTGACCCGTCGGTGATAGAGGTGGACCTTAAAGATGGGAGTGCGATGACGCTCGACAAATTGGTGAAGGTGCGCCATGTGGAGCAAGCAGCCACCAGCTACTTCCGTATCAATGGCCTCAACTCCATCTATTGCAACATAAAGGCCGATGAGGATGCCAATCAGATAGAGCTTGCCAAGAAGGTGAGGCTGGCTATGGACGGATTGATAGCTGCCCTCCCACAAGGGTATATGGTCAATCTGCGCTACGACGGCACCGAGACCATCAACAATGAGCTCAACAAAATCTATTTTCGCACGGGCTTGACGCTTGCCATACTGCTGCTCTTCGTGGGGCTCATCACCCTCAACGTGCGCTATATGTTGGTGGTCACCATCTCCTTGCTCATCAACCTCTCGATAGCCGTGATTTTCTATTACCTCCTGGCTATAGAGATACAGCTATATTCGCTGGCTGGCATCACTATCTCGCTCAATCTTATCATTGACAACATCATAGTGATGACCGACCATATACGCCATAAGGCCAATCTTAAGGCTTTCACATCTATCTTGGCGGCTACCTTGACCACGATAGGAGCTCTTGGCGTGGTGTTTTTCCTCGACGAGGAGATTCGCCTCAATCTGGTCGACTTCGTGATAGTGGTGATAGTCAATCTGGCTGTATCGTTGATGGTGGCTCTCTTCTTGGTGCCTGCGCTAATCACACGCATCGGGATGCGCCAGCAGAAGCGGGGCCGCATATCGTGGCGCAAGCGCTTTGCGGTGAGGTTTACGCGCGTGTATGGGCGTTTTGTGGCCTTTACTGTGAGGCATAAGGCTATATGCTATATCATTTTAATCCTTTCTTTTGGCCTTCCCACCTACCTGTTGCCGGAGAGCATCAAGGATAGCCATACTATATGGGCCACGGCCTACAACAAGACCATAGGCTCCGACCTCTACAATAAGACCCTGCGTCCATGGGTCGACAAGTGTCTTGGAGGGTCGCTGCGTCTTTTCGCCAAGGACGTGTTCTCAGGAGGATATTTCGGGAGAAGCGATGGCGAGGTGGTGCTCTCGGTCAACGCCACTCTCCCCAATGGCACCACTCTCGACCAAATGAACGAGCTGATACAACGCATGGAGGCCTATCTCACCACGTTCAAGGAGATACGCCAGTTCCAGACCTCGGTGGCGCCACGGCGTGCCTCTATGCAGATATATTTCACCCCCGAAGCTGCCGCTTCTGGCTTCCCTTACACTCTAAAGAGCGATATCATCGCCAAGGCTTTGACCCTCGGAGGAGGCTCTTGGAGTGTGTATGGTCTGCAAGACAATGGATTCAACAACGATGTGCGCGAGTCGGCAGGCGACTATCGCATCAAGATGTTGGGCTACAATTACGACGAACTTGAGCATTGGGCTGCTGTGCTAAAAGATATCCTCTTAGAGCGTCGACGCATCAAGGAGGTTACCATCAAAAACGAGTTTTCGTGGTGGAAAGACGACTATACGGAGTTTTATCTCGACATCGACAAGGAGCGCCTCGCCAAGGCTGGCTTGACCATCAGTCAGCTATATGGAGCCATGCAGCCTATCTACGGTGGGTCGCAGAAGGCTGCCACTCTCTATGTGGACGGGGAGTATGAAGATATCATCCTGCTATCGCGTCAAGGCCAGGAATATGACGTGTGGTCGCTGATGAACGTGCCGCTGCAGATAGGCGACAAGAGCTATAAGCTGGCCGACCTGGCCACGATGGCCCAGCGCAACGCTCCGCCCTCAATCTCTAAGGAGAATCAGCAGTATCGTCTTTGCTTGCAGTATTCTTATATTGGGTCGTCGCAGCAGGGCAAGAAACTGCTGGAGCAAGACTTGGAGCGCATCAACTCCATGATGCCCGTGGGGTATACGGCGGAGAATGTCGACCGCTCGTGGCGCTTCGGCGACAATAATGGGAGCAACTGGTGGCTGCTGGTGCTGGTGATAGTGGTGATATTCTTCACGTCGAGCATTCTCTTCAACTCCCTGCGTCAGCCTATCGGTATCATCCTTACCATCCCGATAGCTTTTATAGGGGTGTTTCTGATATTTTATCTCACGGAGATGAAGTTTGACCAGGGAGGATTTGCGGCCTTTATCTTGCTGTGTGGCATCACGGTCAATGCTGCCATCTATGTGCTCAACGAGTACAACACCCTCAGGGAGAATCATCCCCGCCAGAATCCTCTGCGGCTTTATCTTAAGGCTTGGAATATCAAGGTGCTGCCTATCTTCTTGACGGTAGTATCCACTATCCTGGGCTTCTTGCCCTTCTTGATTGGCACTACCAAGGAGTCGTTCTGGTTCCCGTTGGCGCTGGGGACGATAGGCGGATTGGCAATGTCGCTCGTAGGGGTGTTCTTTTTCCTGCCGCTCTTTATTTTGAAGCGGCGCGACATGCCTTCTTATTCGTCACCACGACGTAGATAAGGCTCCCCACGCCCAGCATCACTTGCATCGTAGCCTCAGCAGCCCAGAGTAGCATGGCGAAGGCTGCGCCCTCGGTCTGCCCCACGCCGTAGAGCGAGAGCGCAAACATGATGGCCAGGTTCCACGGGCCAAGGCCTCCACTGCTGGGGATTGCCATCGACATTGAAGCGAAAAGACACACCACGAGGCCTGGCACCAACCCATAGCTATATTCGGGCGTAAGGAGAGCATCGGTGAAGGGGAATCCGGGGAAGCATACGTAGGTCTGCAGGAAATAGCATACCCAGATGCCTATCGTCAGCCAGAAGTAGAGCCACTTGTGGGGCATCGTGAACAATACCTTGAAGCCTTCCCAGATGTCGGTGAAGCAGTTGTCAACGCGGCGCATAAACTTGTAGTTGCGCAGCCAGTGGATTACCCAGAAGAGGATGCTGAGGCCCAGGAAGGTCCACGCCCACATCCACGGATTGTCGGCATACTTCACCACATCGCGCCCTATGGCGTAGTGGACCACAAAAGCATGAATGGCGCTCCCCGCCACAAGCATCGTAAGGCCCAGCAGCGCCAGCACACACACACCGTCGGTAGAGCGGTCGCCAACGTCGGTGCCCACCACCTTGGAGAGACTACACTTGCCCCTCTTGGCTATGAAGAGACACCGCCACGCCTCGCCTACGCCCGACATCAGGAGGTTGAGAGCATAGGCTCCGAAGATGGAGACGCAGAGCGTGGCATAATCCACCTTGACGCCTACACCTTCAAGCTGCAGCCCCCACCGGCGAGCGCGTATCATATAGGAGAGGGCATTGAAAATCATCAAGCCTGCCAGCCAGCCAAACTTCACATTGTGGCGCAGCACCTCCATCATGTCGTGGAAGTTGACCTTCGAGAAGAGCCACCACACCAAGGCCACGCTGCAGCCTATTGGCACTACGAAACGCAAGGCCGGAGACAACCATCTTTTGAGGTCATCCCATACTGTGCGCGAAGGGCAAGCATTTGCTGGTTGTGAGGCAGAAGTTTTCAGAGTCGTGACGATTTTACCTGTTTAAATTATAACCCCTGCCTCCCCCCGCTGGTTCACAAAAGATATTCTTGAGTTAATCCTTTGCAGTGTCGGATAAAAGGATTAAATTTGTCCTCACCTTAAAGAAGCACAATTATCCCTTTCTCTCCCTCTGCTGTGCTCTAATCTACGAGGATTGTTTTTCTAATCGGTAAAGTAAATACAGGTAAAATGGTATTGCTCAATTATCTATATCTCATTATGCTTGGAGGAGTGGAGCTGGTGATGCTCTATTCCCAGCGCCGCAACATCACCCTCTCTTTTCGCCGTCGGTGGATGCCCTCCACGGGTAGCGAACACTTTTGGGTGATACTTTTCTCCACCAGTCTCTTTGCCTTCACCGCCGAGGGCACTATCGACCTACAGGCAGTGCGTCTGATGGTGTTGGAGATGCTGTGTATCTTGGCTATCATGTCGCGCAGCGTGGGCAGGTGGCCTCTCGCTCTATTGCTTTATTTGGCCTTTATGGTGTGGGTAGCGTTAGGGTGTGTCTATTCGCAGGCGCCATTATATGGGCTAAGGGCGATGGTAAAGTATTGTTATCCTCTTCTGATAGCCTTGACGGGAATGGCGGTGGCGGGGAGTTTCCATGTGTTTCTTGTGGCGGGAATGTGGGCTCGGCGATTGGCGCTTGTAAGTTTTGTGGTGTCGTGGTTGCCATTTAGGGACATCTATTTGCCCGGTGTCTTCTGGTATGAGACAGCGGCGGCCATCAACTACATATCGTTGGCTGCCTTCTCAGCCGCGCTATATTTCTACCATGGACGGCGCCTCACCGATTTGCTTTGGACTATTTTTCTCTCGTTGCCTCCCTTTATCTGGGTATTCCGTACGAGCATTTTGGGTCTGGCCGTGGCTGTGATCTTCTTTTCCTTTTTGCGGTGGCGATTAAAGGCTCTTCTTCCGATGATTGCTGGTATGATAATAGGTGTGGCATGCATCTTCGCTATACCATCGCTTAGGGAGAAAACTTTCCATTCGAGCACCGTCACTCTTACCACTCTTACCGAGGGCAGGATGAAAAAGGATGATATCAACTCCAATGCTCGCTTTGGGGTGTGGCAAGCGCTTGAACAGCAGTTTTATGCTCCCCACATTCTGGCTGGCAGCGGGAGTGGCACGATTCAGCATTATCTCTACTCCAACTTTGTGTTTGGAGGGATACGTCAGCCCCACAACGACTTCGTGCTGCTACGCTGCGACAACGGCTTGATAGGCCTCGCGCTTTATCTCGCGGCCATCACGATGGTAGTGGTGAGCAGCTGGCGCCTATACAGGCGCTCGGCCAACTGGGCGCTGCGCCTCATGTCCATAGTAGTGGTAAGCTCTATGGTAGGCGTAGTCTCCACCCAAGTGGCCGAGAACGTCTTCACCTACTCCATGACCACCCTCGCCATGCCTTTTGGCTTCTACGGCATGCTCCAAGGCGTCGTGAATCGGAGAATACGTTTCTCATCGCAGGATGTTGCTCGAAGGCTCGAAGGTCGGCCAGTGTGTTGACCACCTTCGACTCAAGCATATAGCTTGAGCCTTTCTGTCGGTATGTGGTGCGTAGCGCTTCGTGGAGTTGCATGTTTGTAGGGGGTAAAATCAGTTTATGGTTCAGATTGTGAAGGCGCGGGGAGCGACTGCAGCTCGGCTTGGAGGTTGGCGAGGCGCTGCTCCTCAGCCTCCATCTTAAGCTGGAGGGTTTCCGCTTTTTTTAGGGCGTAGTCGCGCTCTATGGTGTCGCGTTGAGAGGTGGCCTCGCTCAGGCTCTCTGCTTTGGCTTGCTCGGCCTCGATAGTGGAACGCAGGCTGGCGATAGCGGCCTCTTGACGCTCTATCTGCTGGCGGATGATGGCAGGGATAAGGGCAGGGAGGCGCTCTTCATCGTAGACGTAGGCCACCGACATGTCGTCTTGGCTGCCACGCTTGCTCAGCTGAGGCAGGAGGTTGGCGAGAGTGTTGCGTGTCTTGATAGGCCCTTCCATTACGATGGCCTTGGCCACCTGGCGATAGAAGTCGATGAGATTGTCCATCGGGCCAAAACTGTCGTCGATGCCATCGCTGCCTAAAAACACTGCCACAGGAAACGAGCCGTCGCCACAATAACAATACCTCACCTTGTCGATAGCGTCTACATCGCAGATAGATGTGGTCTTGTTGAGGAAACAGCGGTCGTCCCACGGCACTGGTTCGCTCCACTCTTTGCCATCGTAAGCCACCAGCTTACCGTCGCCTATATGAAAGGCCAACCAGTAGCTTCGAGTCTGTACATAGGCCATAAGCGTGGTGCCATACACCTTCTCAAGATCGAGCCCTTGCTCAAAGGCCTCTTGCCACTCTGGCTTGAGCTGCGAGCGCTCATCATCGGAGAGTGGCGACGCTTGGGCATCGGCTAAGATAGCCTCGCTCCAGCGGGCAATGATGGAGGCGAAGAGCTGGCGCAGCATGATGTCTTGGCGGCGGAGCTTGTCGGCAGGATCCAGCGTTGACAAGGGGCCGCGCTGAGTGAGAGAAGCGCCAGCAAATAAATCGTCGGGAGCCTTTCGGGCAAATTCACGCACTGCCTTGGCCGTCACTTCGCAACACAAGCGGCTGCCGCGGTCGCTACGAAAGTAGCGGTCGCCACCATGGCCATCGCATACCACAGCCACCAACACCCCATCCTTCTGCCCACTCATCGAGCTGTCTTGACAGGGCTTGGCAGTCGCCTTATGACTCTCGCCTTGACACGTTGAAGCGTAGTGTCTCATAGCGGTGGAGCTTGGCGATTAATCCCAATCGTCGTCGTAGGATGAACTGTCGACGCTGGCATCCGAGGCTGCCTCGGCACCATCGATATCCTCCACGCTCTGCTTCACCTCGTCGATCACCTGCTGCTGCTTGGTGGTGTCGCCTGCCGAGCTGCTCTTGCTGCCTATCTGCGAAGAGGTGACGGCCACCACGCGGATTATCTTCTTGAGGGCGTCGATGTTGTGGACCGAGAACACTGCCTCCATGTTGCCCGTGAAGTCCTTCAGCACCTCAAGGTCGGCATCGTCGCCAATTGCGATAGCCACCTTGATGGCATGCTTAAACCAGTTGTTGGCTTTCAGCTTGCCCAAGCCTCCATAAAAGTCGTCGGTGGGACCACCGTCGGAGAGAAGGATGATGGCTGGCGCAAAAGAGCCGCTGGCCGACTTCATATATCCGCTCTTCGACAGCTTGGAGGCAAGCTCTTCGCAGGCCTCGCCCAGCGAGGTAAGGCCCTCGGCCTCTACGTCTTGCCATATAAAGTCGCTGGCGAGCTTGGGCTCACTGTAGAGCCAGCTGCAACCGCTCGAGAATTCCAGCGCTGCCACCTTTATCTCAGCGTCGGGGTTGGAGGCCGAGATGTCGTTGAGGATGGGGAGAACGTTGACCACGGCATCGTTCACGGCGCCAATCTTATTGCCTGCCATGCTGCCCGAGGTGTCGATAAGGAAAAACAGAGTCATAGTGCGACGCGGCACTTCTACTACTTCATCTAATAGTGACATATCCGTATATTTTATTACTTTTTACTTTTGCCTTTTTGCCTTTTGCCTTTTTACTTTTGCCTTTTGCCTTTTGCCTTATTTCGCCACAACCTCGCCCTTGAGATTGTCAAGCCCGAAGGATATCTTCATGCCGGTGCGCACAGGCATCATGCCCTGAGGCTCCACTTGCTTGAGCTTGCCGCTGGCTGTCTCCACGGTCCAGGCCTTAGGCGAAACGTTCTGGAGCCACAGCGCGCCGTCGCCTTTGGGACTGGCCACCACCTTGGCGTCGGCTATCTCGTCGCCATCCACATAGAGAGGCGATTCAAGCGCCAACATCATCTCGCGTTGGCCTATCTTGATGCGCTGGCTGAGGTTGATGGGGTGGCCGCAATTCATACATTTATCGGAGGCAAGGCTGCTCTCCACAAAGGTCTCTTCCTTGCAATGAGGGCAGCGGATGAGCTCGTCGCGCACCTGCATAATGAGCCGTTCCCACATGTTTTCTATCATGCGCTTCTTAGGATTCTGGAGATGCTCGCTGTCAAACTCCTCGGTGAAGGCCCGGCGCAGACGCTCGGGGAAGTGGGGCCAGCGGCGGATCACGTTCTGATGCACGCCTCTCACCGGGAGGTTGCTCTTGTCCTTCGGGTCGAAGATGAAGAGAGCCTCCGAGCCATAGAATTTCTTCTCATAAGCCTCCGTCATGCAAGGACACGCCACCACCTTGGCCCCTTCAAAGGGATGGTTGGCAAAGAAGAGCATGAAGAGGATGACGGCCAGCGAGAAACGGTCGCTATACTTGTCGGGGGCGCTGCCGGCCATCACTTCGGGAGCCATGTAGCGAGCTTTGCCCAGAATGCCCGACTTCTCGCCCTGCGCCATCACATTGTCGTTGTCGCAGATGAGCACGTCGCCATTCTCAGGATTGATAAAGAAGTTGCCATCGTTGAGGTCTTGGTAGCTATACCCCTGGAGGTGGAGCACCTTGAAGCCGGCGCATATCTTGAGGGCAGCCGTTAGCATGGCGTGAAACGACCGGAAGTTGACCCTCGCCAGCAGGAATGTGCCAAACTCGTAGTAGTCCTTGGGGCGCAGACGCATTATGTAGCCATAGCTGCCATTTTCGCGCACTGTCAGGTATTCGGGCCAGATAAAAGCTGCGTTGGGAGCACCAGAGCTGACGTTCTTCTCCAGGTTGTGATAAAACTTGTCGTCGGGGGGATTGATATACCATTTCAAGGCCATATCTTTCTTGCCTACCTTTACCAGATAGACTATGCCTTGACCGCCACGGCCAAGCTCTTTGACCACTGTGGCCTTCTCGCCTATGGTGAGATTTACGGTTTGTCCAGGGGTGAGTTCCATATTTGTGATTCTTCTTTATATTTTTCCTCCAGTCATGGTGATAGATTCCACCATTTGCCATTCACACATCTGTCCGCAGCCCGGACACTTTGTCACCTTCTCTCCATGCCAGCACATTGCTGCCCCACAATTGCAGATAGCAATTGTCTGGCTGCCACAATAGGGGCAGCCGGGATATTCCGAGTCGGGGTATAATGTGCCATTGACCTTGGTGGCGCCAAAGCCTTCGTGCTTCAGCCGCTGCTTGTTGAGCTTAAAGGCCCAGATCATGGAGTAGGAGCGTGGCTTGAGCTTGTCCACTGTGATGCCGTAGGGGGCACCTTCGTTCTTCGGACAGTAGGCCGCCATTACAAATGCGTCTTTCGAAATGTGATACATGGTCGTTAGAGCGGGATGTGTGTTGGGGGTGAGCGATTGGATGCAAATTTACATAAAATCATCTAATCACCGCGCAGTTTCTCATAAAAAAGTGAAAATATACAGAAATCCCCAAGCCTTGCTGGGACGGCTTGGGGACTTCGATATATGGATTTGACCTCCTTCGATGAAGGGCGGAGGGGGATTGACTCTATTTCTTAGCGCGCGATTTACGCTCGGGACGCTTGCGGAGCACCATTGCGGAGCGTGCCGGCAGGTAAAGCTTGAGCCAAGCCACACCGTGAGAATCGTAGAGCGGGTCGGGAGTAGTGAAGTGGCGCACCTTCTCATCGATGTTGCCATAGCCGCCAAAGTCGGGATTGTCGGTCGACAACACTACCTCATACTCTCCCGGAGGCGTCAGGATGCCATAGTCGCTAAACGACTTGAAGGGGTTGAAGTTGAATACAAACACCAGATTGCCACGCTTGTAGGCCAGCACTTGGTCGTCGTCCTTCTCCCACAGCTTCTCGATGGGGAGGGCCTGGAAGTTGTAGACGCTGCTGATGAGGTCGATCATCGCGTTGTCAAAGTCGTTGAGGTATACATACTTCAGCTCTTGACGGTCCACGAGGTCCCACTGGCGACGGGCGTACTTGTAGCTCCAGCCGTTGCCTTCGCGCGGGAAGTCGATCCATTCGGGATGGCCAAACTCATTGCCCATGAAGTTGAGGTAGCCACCGTTGATGGTCGAGGCGGTGACGAGGCGTATCATCTTGTGGAGGGCGATGCCACGAGCCACCACGAGATTGTCGTCGTTCTTCATCATGTGCCAGTACATCTGCTCGTCGATGAGGCGGAAGATTACTGTCTTGTCGCCCACCAATGCTTGATCGTGGCTCTCCACGTATGAGATGGTCTTTTCGTCGGCGCGGCGGTTGGTGAGCTCCCAGAAGATGGAGGTGGGGTGCCAATCCTCGTCTTTCTTCTCCTTGAGCATCTTGATCCAGTAGTCGGGGATACCCATGGCCATACGATAGTCAAAGCCGATGCCTCCATCCTTGATAGGAATGGCCAGGCCGGGCATACCGCTCATCTCCTCAGCGATGGTGATAGCCGAGGGGTTGATTTGGTGGATGAGTTTGTTGGCCAGCGTCAGATAAGTGATGGCATTGGTGTCTTGGTTGCCGTTGTAGTAGTCGTCGTAGCTTCCAAAGGCCTGTCCCAATCCGTGGTTGTAGTAGAGCATCGAGGTGACACCGTCAAAGCGGAATCCGTCAAAGTGGTATTCTTCGAGCCAATATTTGCAGTTGGAGAGCAGGAAGTGGAGCACCTCGTTCTTGCCGTAGTCAAAGCAGAGCGAGTCCCACGCGGGGTGTTCACGGCGATGGTCGCCATAGAAATACTGGTTGTAGCTGCCATCGAAGCGTCCCAGACCTTCCACCTCGTTCTTCACAGCGTGGCTATGCACGATATCCATGATGACGGCTATGCCAAGCTCGTGGGCGCGGTCGATGAGGCTCTTGAGCTCGTCGGGGGTGCCAAAGCGGCTGGAGGCTGCGAAGAAGCTGGATACGTGATAGCCGAAGGAGCCATAGTAGGGGTGTTCTTGGATGGCCATTATCTGGATGGCGTTGTAGCCGTCCTTGGCGATACGCGGCAGGATGAGGTCGCGAAACTCTACGTAGGTGCCTACGCCTTCGCGCTCCTGCGCCATGCCTATATGGCATTCATATATAAGGAGTGGCTTGGTGTCGGGCTTGAATTTGTCAATCTGCCATTCGTAGGGATGTTCGGGGTCCCACACTTGGGCGGAGAATACGTGGGTCTTCTCGTCCTGCACCACGCGCTGGGCAAAAGCCGGGATGCGCTCCCCCTCGCCGCCGGGCCAGCGGATGATGAGCTTGTAGAGCTCGCCATGGTGAAGAGCATCGGCTGGGAGGGTTATCTCCCACACACCATTGCTGTCGGGCACATGATGGAGGCGATAGCGTGCCTGCTCCTTCCAGTCGGAGAAGTCGCCAATAAGGGTGATTTCGGTGGCATTGGGAGCCCATTCGCGAAACACCCAGCCGCCATCAGCGGTCTTGTGGAGCCCAAAGTAATTGTGGGCGTTGGCAAACTCGTCGAGCGAGCCTTTCTTTCCCACGAGCTCTTGTTCTTTCTTGACAGCATCCTCATAGCGTCCTATGATGGCTGGGGCAAAAGGCTCAAGCCAAGGGTCGTTCTTGATGAGGTTAAGGGTCTTTTTTGGTCTTGCCATATGGTTATGATTGTGTTTGTGTTGGTTTGCTTTTAATCGGTTTATACCTATAACGCAAATTTACGACAAATTCCTCAACTGTGCAAGAAATTGTTTGTGTTTTGGCACATTAGCCTTCCCCCCCTTAGCTCGTTTTGCGGAGAGGAAGACGCTTCTTGGGGTTTTTGGCCTTGAGCGAGCTGTCGTCTTTGTAGATCCATTGCAGGTCGTCGGTTATATCGGGACGCGACAGGCGTGAGAAGTCGCCTTCGCCCTCAAACCACACCTGAGGCACCAAGTCGTCAAACGACACTCCATAATGACCCCCATAGAGGTTGTAGTGGCGCCATGAGCCGTAGCCAATGGTCTCTCCTCCCTTCGATTTGTTGACTATCGTACAGGTCTCGTCGGGGTTGACGGTGATTTCCCAGGTGTTGAAGTCATCGGAAAACTCATACGTGCCTACCCAATTCTGAGGGTCGTCGACGGATGAGGATGACGATGAAGAGCGACTGCTCGATGAGAAGCCATCGCCGCTGGATGACGAGGATGACCCCTGAGGCCGAGCTGAAGGATTCTCGGCAAGCTTCGCCTCTATGCGGGCATCTACGATAGCTTCTATCTCTTCACGCGACATTTGATTGCCACTGCTCTGGCAGCCATAGAGCAACGCCGGCAGTATGGCCAGTAGCCAAGTCTTTTTCATTGGTGTGATGATGATTTTATGGGTTAATATTGTCTGCAAAGGTACAAAAAGAGCCGTGTATGTCATAATAAAAATGTGAATAAACAAAAAATGCAGTCAAGATGAGGCGTATTTCAATAATTGTTTGTAACTTTGCAGCGCAAATGCCCAGATGGCGGAATCGGTAGACGCGCTGGTCTCAAACACCAGTGGAGCAATCCATCTCGGTTCGAGCCCGAGTCTGGGTACCAAGAAACTTCCCTTATCCTTAATTAGGCGAGGGAAGTTTTGTTTTTGGTCTTTCAACTATATGATTATGAGAAGTTTTAAATATTTGTGGGGGTTGGCCTTGGTGAGCCTTCTTCTTGCGTCTTGTGGACAAGGTAAAGATACGCAGGAGGAGGTGCTTCTGCCTATGATTTCGATTGATAATGTGGCCACTACTCCTACAGCGCTCAAGGATGTATTCTTGGAGACAAGGATCATAGCGCTGGAGACCAACGATAGTTCGCTGATAGGCGGTCGTCAGCGCAAGGTGATAAAGAGTGGGGAGCGTTTCTACGTGCGTTCAAGCAATGATGTTGTGGTCTTTGACCTCCAAGGGGCTTATGTAGGCCGTCTATCCCACACGGGCGAAGGCTCGGGAGAATATACCCAGATGCTCGACTTTGACGTGGTGGAGGACCGGAGCGAGATTTGGGTGTCGGCTGACCGAGGTATCTATCGCTACTCGGCTGCGACCATGGATTTTATCGATCTTCTTGAACTCCCCTATGTGGCCACGCGCTTTAAATACCTTCCCGACTATGAGCTTATTGTAATGCAGACCGTGGATGAGGAGGTCTATAAGGTGTGTCAGATGGATGGCGAGGTGGTAGCTGCTTTTCTTCCACAAGAAGAAGCCATCAGCGGACTTTCGCCTATCGCGTTCCAGAGGGTAGGGGAAAAGATAGTTAGCCAACTTGAAACTTCCAATACTGCCATAAGTTTCACTCCCTCTACTCTCCAGTTTGAGCTCGAAGATATTATTCCTCCTGTGGAAGGCCTGGAGACTTTGGAGATTAATAGGGAGTATTTTCAGAGGTATGGGTATAGGGTGCAGGCTATGAAGGTGACCGACGAATTTATTGGCATCAGTTCGTTTCGACAGGTGGACGACAAGGTGCTGATGGTGCTCCGCATGCCGGGCGGCAAGTGGTGTCTAAACGTCGCCTCGGACGCCGACAGCCACCGCTATTGCTATTACCCCCTCGAAGAAGCCACTCTAACCACCGACCTTACACCTACCGCCGACCCTCGCTTCATCAACACACTCAGCGCTTGCGAGAGTCCTGACTCGTTTCTCTTTCTCATCGATTCCGACGACCCCGACGCCAATCCCTCCCTCCTCGAGGTCAAGAATCTTCATTAATTTGTGAGGATTCCCCATCTAACCCACCTCCACTTTCCAATGACCTGTCTTGTCGCTACCTATACGAGTAAGCAGGCCTTTGGCCGTCAAGGCTTTAATGTGCACTCTTATCGTCTCTCGGCTACACTCTAAAGCTTGTGCTAATTGGTCGTATGTCTTCATTGGCTCCTTGTGTAATATACTTAATATGCGTTGCTGTTTTACAGGCAGATTTACAGGCAGATTTACAGGCAGATTGTTGGAGGAGATATTCAATGGTTCTTCCACTTTGTCAGGCTTATAGTCAAGATGCATAAGTCTGTTTTTCAACGGGTAATCGGTGCCTATGAGGATGTTGGAAAGAAAATGTTCCAGGAAGGTATAATCGGCAGTTACCCCATCTGCAATGTGGCTGTAATTGGCTCTTACAAGGGCGTTGCGAAAGTACCAAGAATGAAGATTGAACGGCTGGTTGTCCACAGAGAAACCCATAGAGCGTAGATATTTGATGAGAAACACCGCTGAAGTGCGGGTATTGCCTTCTGCAAAAGGATGTATCTGCCATAGGTCGGCTATGAATTGGGCCAGATGGGCTATCACGTCTTCTTTCGACAAATGCTTGTAGTTAAAGGCCTTTTCCCGGCTTAAATCGTATTCGACAGTGGCTTTTAATTCGGAGGCCATCCCATAAGTAACGGTAGCCCCTCGGAGTACCCATTCTTGCTTGGTGATATCGAAAGCGCGGAATTGTCCTGCATGCTTGAACACCCCCTCAAAGATCCGCCTATGAATTGCAGCTAATCCTGTCACCGAAAATGTAAAAGATGGCTCAGCCAGCAAGGCATTTATATTGGCGGCTGCTCGGTCGGCTTCTTCCACCCCTTTTTCTAATCTCTCTCGAGAGCTTTTCTTTTGATAATAGGCAGATACCAATTCTTTGGATTCCTCCACGGTGATATCTCCTTCGATGTTGCGACGAGCCACTTCGTTGAGATATTCCGAAGTCTTCAGGCCATCCACTTGCTGCAAGCCAATAGCGGCCAACCAGTTGCTGGCCCGCTGAGCTTTTGATGGTTCGCCACTATGGATATAGGCTTCGTAATCAATCATAATAGGGGAAGGGTACAAGGAGTTTCTTCTACAAAATTAATAAATTCCCCTCGTAAAAACAACCCCCTGAACCGTTTAGAGATAATACTTACGTTTTTGCTCTTCGGTCAATTGACGTGAGAAGAAGCGATTGCGTTCGCGATTGATTATTTCTTGAAGAGGTTCTATTTCCAAAACATACATTTCATCATCGCCAGTCTTATACATCAGCAATGTGTCATCTGGATTAAACATGCTGTTGATATACTCCCCAACCTCTGCATTTTTAGCCATTATCAAAGAGGCAGTAGCGATGTCCCAGACTTTTATCCAGCCATCGCGTGAAAGGCTCGCCAACACTTGCTCGGAGTGGCTTAACAAAAGATGGCTTATAGTATCGGTATGGCCCTCTAAGATGGTTTTAATCCTTCCAGTGCTTGCATCCCAAAAGATGATTTTGTGATTGGTCGTGTAGCCAATAATGAGCTCTTGCACTTCACTATAGAGCAATTGGACCACTATGCCATCGTCTATGCGTTGCAGGGCGCAAAGATGTTGACCACTTGATATTTTCCATACATCCTTCGGATAAACCACTTCTGGCGCTGAAACCAAAAGCTTGGAGTCGGCAGAAAAGTCAAGATTTTGCTCTTCTATACCTGCTGGTATTATGCTAATTTCCTTTCCGGAGAGGACATCTATAACGGCTGTCATGTCATTCTCCGTAGCCTTTAAGTATGTATGAGCATCCGGGCTCATCTTCTCGAGACTTTGTGAAGCTATAAGAAGCGCGGGCCGCTCATGCGTTACATCCCATACACTGAGAGTGGAATCCAGGTTAAGGGCTACTAAATATCTATTTGTGTCATCCATAAACGCCTTATCAATCCATGAGCCGTCAAAAGTCAGTTCTTTGATATCCTCAGTGAGAAGGTCAACTAAAAAGAGCGATTGTTCATGGCTCATCAATAGATATTGTCCATGAGCTAAAAAGCACTCTAAGGACAAATCCTTAAATCCTGAGAAGGAGGTGATGCGCTTGCTTGGAATTCGGTTCGAGAGATCATAAATCTCTATATTTTTATCTCTGGTGACAAATACCACTTGATTCAGCCCAAAGAAAGCCATTTTATCCACTTCCTCCACTCTCATCACCACTGTGCTCTTTGGTGTCAATGGACATAAGTGAATGGCATTATTATCTGCGATAATCATCTGATTTGCAGCAGATGAATAAATCATATTGATTACTCCAGTCTCTTTAAAGTTTAAAAGATGCTGCTTCTTAAGATAGGAATGCCTTACGAGTAGATAGCAACGCCTTTTTGAATTATATATAATGAGACCTTCTGGCGATGATCCGCGAGGGTACTCCCATTCTTTGAGTTCAACTTTTTCAAGCTCTTGGAGGGCGACTAAGTCCCATCTGATTATTTCCTTCTCGCAAGCGGTGAGCAGCTCTTGGCTTTTGTAATCGTAAGAAGAAAAGGTGATATTGTCGGAGTGGCCTGTCAACTTCTCTTTGTTGTGGTTATTTAAATCAAGTAGTGTCACGTCGTTTCCATCAGGATATATGAGGATGCCAGATGTTTCCAATATTATCGGTTTATTGTAATAGGATGAGGCATACTGAACTTCATTTAGCAATTTGCCGCTGGCGACTTCCCATATACGCAAAGTGTGGTCATTGGAGGAGGTCAACAACAGGTTGTCATTATAGAAAAACCGTATGAAGGTCACCTCTGAAGGCGTCGATATGCTCCATAGGTTTTCTAAGGAAGGGAAACCCCATAGAGATAGAGCGTATGAATCATTTATTAAATTGGCAGAAGAAGAGGCCAGGATAGTGCCTTGATGATTGAATGCAGCATAATAGTAGCATTCCAAGGAGGGCCCCTTTAAGGAATATAGTTCTTTCCCAGAGGTTAAGTCCCATGCCTTGACTGTTCCGTCCATTGACGAGGAAACAAGCATCCGATGGTTTGGGTGAAGATTAATGCTTGTGATCATATTTTGATGTGGCAGGATGGCAGAGTCGTAGTGCAGAGCGTTGCGCAATGCACATTCAGCCTCGGGACAATATGGACGAGCTTCTGGGTCTAACATGTCATTTGGTAGCGCTTCCAAAAGGATACGTCGAGCAAGGTAGGAATCGCCTTCAGCCACTAAATCTTGTGATTTCTCTGCGATAAGTCTACTCTGCATAAGCAAGAGTCGGTCGCGTTCTTCGCGTTTTTTTCTCTCCTCTTCTATCCTATCGCGCTCAAACTGATTCCACAGCATTCCAAAGTCAATGTTGGAATTGCGCAAAGTGCCAGCCAATACTTTGACAAATGCGTGCTCGCGTCCATGCTTGGTGGCATCGCCGGCTATGAGTTCCTCACTAAGCTCCTTTAAAGGTTGAGGGAAACACTCGTTAAGCCTATCGTGGGGTATACCATCCACAATATAGGGAAAGATTCGCTCCTCATTGTCTATTCCTCTTGCCTGCCCAATGGTTATAAATTCGCGTATCTCGTCGCTGACGTATGGCGATTTGGCCGACCAAGGAGAACATATCACCACGAGATAGGCCGATGAAGCCAGCGCTTGTGATATCTGAGGACCCAATTGTCCACCGCTTAGCTCGTCGATATCTCTGAAGATAGGGCGGAAATTTTCTGGAAGGTTAGGGTGACGATTGACGCTTGTTGGGAGGTGGTAATGTTCAAATTCATGCTGAAGCCATTTAGCCCATTCCTCGTCGCGATGGGAATAGCTTATAAAGGCATAGTATTTATATTGTGATTTCATGGGTAGTAGGGAGAAAAAGTCTTTACTCTTGGCCGTTAGCCGTGGAGTAAAGACTTTAATTAGTTAGGCGTTGGCGCCTTGATGGACGTCGAGCACGGCGCGGCCCGAAGGGTCGTTCATGCCTTGGAAGGAGGCGTCCCATGCCAGGGCCTCGGCGGTGGAGCAGGCAACGGATGGCACGGATGGCACACAAGCAGCTGCTGTGGCGCTGGGGAAGTGCTCCTCGAAGATGGAGCGATAGAAGTATTCTTCCTTGTTCATCGGCGTGTTGACTGGGAAGCGGCGAGCGGCGTTGGCCATCATTTCGTCGGTCACTTGGCTGGCGGTGAGAGCCTTAAGAGAGTCGATCCACGAGTAGCCCACGCCGTCGGAAAACTGTTCCTTCTGGCGCCAGCATATCTCCTCGGGGAGAAGGTCTTCAAAGGCTTTCCTGACCACCCACTTCTCTATCTTGCCATGGCCAGCCATCTTGTCGGCGGGATTGAGACGCATAGCCACGTCGAGAAACTCCTTGTCCAAGAACGGCACACGCCCTTCTACACCCCAAGCCGAGAGGCTCTTGTTGGCGCGCAGGCAGTCGTAGAGATGAAGCTTTGAGAGCTTGCGCACGGTCTCCTCGTGGAATGCCTGGGCCGATGGAGCCTTATGGAAGTAGAGATATCCACCAAAAATCTCGTCGGCGCCCTCTCCTGAGAGCACCATCTTGATACCCATCGACTTGATGACGCGGGCCAGCAGATACATAGGCGTGGAGGCCCGCACGGTGGTGACGTCGTAGGTCTCTATGAAGTAGATCACGTCGCGCAGAGCATCGATGCCTTCCTGAACGGTGTAGTGTATCTCGTGGTGGACGGTGCCGATATGCTCGGCCACGCGGCGCGCCGCGGCTAAGTCGGGCGCTCCCTCCAGTCCTACGGCAAACGAGTGAAGGCGAGGCCACCATGCAGCTTGTTCGCCTCCGGTCTCGATTCTTCGAGGGGCATATTTGGCAGCTATTGCTGAGATGACGGAGGAGTCGAGGCCGCCGGAGAGCAGCACACCATACGGCACGTCGCTCATCAGCTGGCGCTCCACGGCCTGCTCAAGGGCTGTGCGAAGAGCGGCTATCGACGTGGTGTTGTCCTTCACGGCGTCGTAGCTCTCCCAGTCGCGCTTGTACCAGCGGCGCATCTCAGCGGGGCTCGTAGGATCGTCGGGATTGGTATGGCTGACGTATACGTGGCCGGGAAGGAAAGGCTCTATCACATCGCATTGGCCTTCGAGGGCTTTGAGCTCCGAGGCAAAATACTTGCTGCCACGGCGGTCGGTTCCCATATACAAGGGGATGACGCCAATATGGTCGCGGGCCACCATGTAGAAGTCGCGCTCAGTGTCGTAAAGCGAGAAGGCGAAGATGCCGTTAAGTTCCTCCAGGAAGTCGGGACCTTTGTCGCGATACAGCGCGAGGATCACCTCGCAGTCGCTCCCCGTCAGGAAGGTATACTTCCCAGCGTAGCGCTGACGCAGTTCGCGATGATTGTATATCTCTCCGTTGACGGTTAATATCACTTTTCCATCGGCGGTCTTCAGAGGCTGACCTCCGCTCTCAGGATCTACTATTGACAGACGTTCGTGAGCCAGGATGGCTCGGGGGGAACAATGAATACCACTCCAGTCGGGACCGCGGTGGCGGATGGTCTTTGACATCTTCAGCACCTGTGGCCGCATCCCGGCAAGGTTTTCTTCACTCCCAAATACAGCAATAATACCGCACATAAAAATTGGATATTAATAGTGAATGACATTTTGCAATTAAAAACGCCGCAAAGATAGCAATAAGTTTTTACTCCAACAAAAATGATAGCAAAATTTCAGCGTACAACCAAAATATGCTATCATTTATGACTATGCAGAAGGATTTCGCGTCAGAATGGCGCTTCTTCGTTGGAGGTGAATTCGGCGGTGCCTCCACTGAGTTGGGGAGTGGGGGGCGCGGCTGAGGAGGCTTCGTTGAGGCGCGAGCCTACTTGGGTGGGGATGGTGTCGAGGTTTTCCTCCCAGTTTTCAAAGCGGGCAAACTTGGCTTTAAACCTCATCTTCACATCGTCGACGCGACCGCTACGATGCTTCGCTACGATAAACTCCGCCAGACCGCGGATGTCGTGGCCAGAAGCGTCGGTGTCGCTGCGCAGATAATATTCGGGTCGATGGATAAAGCATACTATGTCGGCATCCTGCTCGATGGCACCGCTCTCGCGAAGGTCGCTAAGCTGAGGTCGCTTTCCCTCCTTGCTGTCGCCGCGGCTCTCCACCGAGCGGTTGAGCTGCGACAGGGCTACGATGGGGATGTTGAGTTCCTTTGCCAGCTGCTTGAGCGAGCGCGAAATCATACTCACCTCCTGCTCACGGCTGCCAAACTTCATGCCCGAGGCATTCATCAGCTGCAAATAGTCGATGATAATAATCCTCACTTGGTGCTCGCGCACGAGGCGGCGAGCCTTGGTGCGCAGCTCGAAGATGGAGAGCGAGGGGGTGTCGTCGATATAAAGCTGGGAGCCACGCAGGTTGTTGACCCTTGCCAGCAGGCTGTCCCACTCCCACGGCTGGAGGTTGCCACTCTTGATCTTCTCGCTTTCAAGCTCGCAGACGTTGCTTATCAGGCGGTTGACAAGCTGGAGATTGGACATCTCAAGCGAGAAGATGGCTACAGGTGTGTTGTAGTTGACCGCCATGTTCTTGGCCATCGACAAGACGAAGGCCGTCTTACCCATTGCCGGGCGTGCAGCGATGATGATGAGGTCGGAGTTTTGCCAACCGGAGGTGAGCTTGTCGAGCTCATGAAATCCCGACTCCAAGCCGCTCAGACCCGAAGCGCGGTTGGCCGCGCTTTGGATCTGGTCGATAGCTTGGGATATTACGGGGTCGATCTGTGTGACGTCTTTTTTTACGTTGCGCTGCGATATTTCGAATAGATGACCTTCGGCCTCTTGGAGAAGGTCGTCAACGTCGTTGCTCTCATCGAAGGCTTTCTTTTGCACCTCGCTCGAGAATCGTATCAGTTCGCGCGCCAAATACTTCTGAGCTACTATCCTGGCATGATACTCTACGTGGGCGCCAGAGGCCACGCTAAGCGTCAGTCCCGAGATAAATCCCGGGCCTCCTACCTCGTCGAGCTTGCCGTTGAGGCGCAGTCGCTCAGTGACGGTAAGCATATCGATGGGCTGCTGCGAGGCGCCAAGCATCTGGATGGCCTCGTAGACCTTTTGATGTTTGGGCTCGTAGAAACTTTCGGGCTTGAGGATATCGCAGACGGCTGTATAGGCGTCCTTCTCGAGCATCAGTGCGCCGAGCACTGCCTCTTCAATCTCCGTGTCGTAGGGGAGCTTGCGGCCGCCGTAATCGTAGAGTGGGGAGGACATGATAAGTCAAAAGTCAAGAGTCAAAAGTCAAAAGTCAAGAGTCAAAAGTCAAGAGTCAAAAGTCATTTCTTTTTGAGGGAGATGGCCACGCCGCCGCCATTGGCCATGTGGATGGGGAGCTTGTCGCCACTCTTCACCTCCTGGGTCGTAATCTGGTAAGCCTCGGGGTTGGTGACAGCGTCGGCATCAGGAGCGTCGGCATAGATGGTGGCTTCATATACATTGCCTTCGGGGAGGAAGTCGAGGGTCAGCTCGCAGTCGCGGGCTTGGTTGGCCACGCCGCCCACATACCAGTCGTCGCTCTTCTTGTCCTGACGGGCAGCGATGATAAATTCGCCGGGCTCAGCATCGACGTAGATGGAACGCTGCCAATCTACTGGCACATCCTTGATAAACTGGAAAGCATCGGCCTTGGCGGCATAATGCTCGGGGAGGTCACAAGCCATCTGCAGCGGCGAGTACATCGTCACGTAGAGACCGAGCTGATTGGCGATGGTGGCTTTCTTATGCTCGTTGGAGCCGGGCACCCATGTGCCGAGGTCCATCACAAAGATGCCGGGCGTGAAGTCCATTGGGCCACCCTTGAGGCGAGTGAAGGGGAGGATGGTGACGTGCTGAGGCGACATGTTGCGGTATTCCTGGCCCATGGCTGATTCGTTGCCTACGAGGTTGGGGTAGGTGCGAGCCAATCCCGTGGGGCGCACAGCTTCGTGAGCGTTAACCATTATCTTATAAGCAGCAGCCTTCTTCACAGCGTCGAGATAGTGCTGCACCATGCGCTGGCTATAGTGGGTCTCGCGGCGCTCGCCATCGGCGCTCTTGCCGAGGATGTTGCCCACGTAGCCACTCTTCACTGCGTCGTAGCCATACATATTCATCAGGGCATAGGCGGTGTCCATATGAGCCTCATAGTTGGCCACGGAGCCGCTGGTCTCGTGGTGCATCATCAGCTTGATGCCTTTCTGGTGGGCATAGTCGTTGAGAGCCTTGATGTCAAAGTCGGGGTAGGGGGTCACGAAGTCAAACACATATTCCTTCTCCTTGCCCAGCCAGTCTTCCCAGCCAATGTTCCAGCCCTCGATGAGGAGCTCGTCCATGCCGTTGTCGGCTGCAAAGTCGATATATCGACGCACGTTGGCGTTGTTGGCGCCATGCTTGCCGTGGGGCTTCACGTTCTTATAGTTGACCGTCGTGAGGTCTACGTTGTCGAGATTGCCGTAGCTCCAATTGCTCTTGCCGGCAATCATCTCCCACCATACCCCCATATACTTCGTGGGATGGATCCAGCTGGTGTCGTCGAGAGCGCAGGGCTCGTTGAGGTTGTAGATAATATTGGAGGCAAGGATGTCGGTGGCCTTCTCGCCTACCATCAATACACGCCAGGGAGTGGCGCCGGGGGTAGCGATAGCAGCTTTCCATTCGGGTATGCCCGGTGTCAGCCAGCTTTGGAAGGTCATCGTAGAGTCGTCGAGGTTGAGGTGCATCGCTGGATAGTCCACCACGGCAGCCTCGTGAAGGTTCATGTAGAGGCCTTGGTCGTCCTTGAGCATCAGCGAGGTCTGTACGCCTGTCGGGGAGAAGGAGGTCTGGGATACGTTGCTCATGTGGTCATCGCTGTTGTGGGCGCGAATCTCGCTCAGGCGGCTCTTGATATACTCATACTCCTGAGTGTCGTAGTCGCCCGGTATCCACCAAGCAGTCATATCTTCCATGGCAAACTGTGTCAACTCCTCGGCCACAAAGATAGTGTCGGTGGATTGCTCGGGGAAGACGTAGCGAAATCCCACACCGTCGTCAAACACGCGAGCCTCCAGATTGACCTTCAGGTCGCCGCGTGTCATGTAGACTGTCAGTTGGCGATAAGTGTTGTCGATCTGGGCATTCTCGCCCCATACGGGTGTCCACACTTCGTGGAAGTCGGTGACGCGGGTAGAATCTACCGTGTAGCCATCGGTCAACACGCTGCCATCCAGCAGTTTGAAGCCTAAGCCTGATGGCTTGATGATCTCGCGTCCTTTCCAGGCAACAGAGTACTGTGGGGCACCGTTCTGCTCCACTTTCAAGGTGAATCGCAGGTCGCCGTTGGGTGAGGTGACGCTGTCGTCATGACCGCTGCAGCTGCAGCTGATGGCTGCTGTAGCCGCCATAATCAGGTAAATAGATTTTCTCATTGCAAAAAAACAAGGTTATAGTTAGAATCGCTACAAAATTAGTAAAAACTTTTGGTATTTGAGGAATTGTTTCTACCTTTGCAGTGCGTTGACCTTTAATCTTTATTTTTAATGAGTTGACCTAATCCCCCATAACAAGCTTCCATTATGCTATTTTGGCTGATTAACACACTTGCGGCGCTTTTCTTAGCAATATTATTCGCGGGAATTCTTATCCCACAGATTCTGCTCATCTCTTTTCGGCGTCGTCTGTTTGACGAGCCCGATGAGAGAAAGATCCACACATCGCTGGTGCCACGCCTTGGTGGCATGGCCTTCATGCCAGTGATATTCTTCACGATGGCCCTCCTGCTGGGCATCGACATCTCTATGCCTGGCTCGCGCGTGATGCCGGCTGTCATCGACGACCCTACGATATGGAGCTTTGGCTTTTGCGCTCTGCTGATGCTCTACGTGGTGGGCCTTGGCGACGACCTTATAGGTATACGCTATCGCGCTAAGTTTGTGGTGCAGATAGCTTGCGGCTGTCTGCTCATAGCTGGCGGCTTGGACGTTGACAATGCCTACGGGCTGCTGGGTATTAACGAGATACCCACGTGGCTGGCGTGGCCTCTGACGCTGCTCATCACTGTCTTTATCGTCAACGCTATCAACCTCATAGACGGCATCGACGGCTTAGCCTCGGGCCTCACCTCGGTGATGATGCTCACTTATTGCATCGTCTTCTTTTGGGCTGGAGCCTACGAGTATGCTATCGTTTCAGCTGCCACTCTCGGTGTATTGATACCCTTCTTCTACTACAATGTGTTTGGCGACCCGCAGAAGCAGCGCAAGATATTCATGGGCGACACTGGCTCGCTCACTATCGGCATGATGGCCTGTATCCTCTCGTTCAAGATGATCAATCTTGGCCCCAACACCGAGGTCAACATGTTTGTCGTGGCCTTCTCGCCGCTGATTGTCCCCTGTTTTGATGTGGTGAGAGTCTACGCTTGGCGTCTGCGCCATCACACCAACCCCTTCCTCCCCGACAAGAACCATATCCACCACAAGCTCCTTGCTGCTGGCATACCTCAGCGTATGGCCATGGTGATAATCGTGGCTGGAGCCACTACCTTTACCCTCATCAACATCTATCTCTCCACTTTGATTAATATCAATCTGGTGTTGGTGGCCGACTTCTTAATGTGGTATATCGGTTTTCTGTTTATTGGCCGAATTAAAAAGCGCAGCCGACACTAATCCTCGTGTCAGCAAGTAGGCAAGGAAGGCTATCCACAGTCCGTGGTTGGCCAGCGTAGGATAAAGCAAGAGATACACGATAAAGTAGATGGCGGTGGCGCTTCCCATCGCCATCAGCATTTTGCGCGTAGCCGTAAGGCCGATGAAGATACCGTCCCAGGTAAACGCCAAGAAACCCATAAAGGGTATCGAGGCAGCCCACCACAGATACTCCCCCGCGGCCTCCACCACTCCACGCTCGTCGCTCATAAGGCTTAAAAACGACGTGCCTCCGCAGGCATAGATAAGCGTGAAGAGAAGCGCTACGCCAGCTCCTATATAGTGGAGATGTCGTATGGTCAGCTTAAGCTGCTGCTGATCGCCTGCGCCTTGAAAGCGTCCGCAGAGAGCTTCTCCAGCAAAGGCAAAGCCATCCATAAAGAATGAAAAGAGGGTGAATAGTTGCATCAGCAAGGCGTTGACCGCCAGCATCACTGGCCCTTGCTGGGCACCCACGCGAGTAAACCACACTGTGACAGCCACGAGCATCACTGTCCGCAGGAAGATGTCGATGTAGATGGCGAGGGGGGAGGGGCTCTTATCGAGCTTTTCGATACTCTCGATATTCTCGAGAGAGTCCACCGCCTTTGGAGCATGGCGGCTGAGTTCGCGGTGGATATAGGCCATCCCTGTCAGGAAGGCCACCCATTGGGCTATCAAGGTGCCGCAAGCCACGCCTGTCATGCCGAGGTGCCATCCCAAGACGAGCACCAGGCTGAGGCCGATGTTGGTGACGTTGGTCAAGATGCTTATCCACATCGTTATCTTCGAGTTTTGCATCCCCAGATACCATCCTGTCAAGACGAAACTCCCGAGGAAGGCGGGCGCACCCCAGATGCATATCAAGAAATAAGCTTCGGCCATCTCTCGCGTCGTCTCATCTGGGTCCATAAAGGCCAATATCCAGCTGCAGAGCGGCTCGCGCAGACAGATAAACAAGGCGCCTATACCCACCCCTACGGCGAGAGCACGCCAGAGGGTAAGGCGTGCTCTCGTCCAAGCTTGTGCTCCATAGGCTTGCGCCGTGAGGCCGCTGGTGCCCATCCGCAGGAAGCCAAGAAGCCAGTAGAGCATATTCATCATGCTCGTGCCCACAGCTATGGCGGCGATAAAGGCCGCGCTCCCCAGATGGCCCACGATGGCCAGGTCGCAAAGCCCCAGCAGGGGGGTAGTAATATTGGTGACAATGGCCGGGATGGCCAAGCGCCATATCTCTTTCATTAGGCTTTCTTGGCGCGCATGCTATCCCAGATGAGATAGAGGATAAGGGCTGCATAGACCCCCACTCCTATTATCTGCTGAGTAAGCTCATTGAAGGGTGAGGTTCCCTCGTAGCCAGCAAAGCGGGTAAGGGCAGCAAACACTCCAAACAGCGCGCCGCCGGCTATCAGACCCGAAGAAATCAGCGTGCCACGATCGCGGCGTGCGTCGTTGGTGGCGCTGTCTTTTGAGCGGGTAGATACCAGCCAAGCAATAGCGCCGCCCACAAGCAGCGGAGTATTGAGTTGCAGGGGGATAAACATACCCAGACAGAAGGCTAAGGCTGGCACGCCAAGCCAGTTGAGAATCAAGGCCAGGATGGCTCCGGTCATGTAGAGTATCCAAGGGGTGTCGCCACCCATCATGATGGGCTCTATCACCTTGGCCATAGCGTTGGCCTGTGGCGCCACGAGGGCGTTGGGGCCCGAAAAGCCATATACGTCGTTGAGCAGCAGTATCACTCCGCCAACGGTGGCTGCCGACACCAGTGTGCCAAGAAATTTCCAGCGCTCCTGCTTAGCGGGAGTTGACCCCAGCCAATAGCCAATCTTAAGGTCGGTCACAAAGCCTCCTGCCATCGACAGCGCCGTACACACCACGCCGCCGATTATCATGGACGCCACGATGCCCGAGGTGCCACTGATACCTACGGCCACGAAGATAGCCGAGGCCACGATGAGTGTCATCAGCGTCATGCCGCTCACGGGGTTGGTGCCTACGATGGCTATGGCGTTGGCGGCCACGGTGGTGAAAAGGAAGGCAATCACCGTCACCACTACCCAAGCCACTATGGCCTGCCAGAAGTTGTGGAGCACGCCTGCCCAGAAGAAACCAAGGACGGCCAGCAGAGCCAGGACGATAAAGAACACTATATGCTTCATCGAGATGTCGCGCTGCCAGCGGAGAGTGGCTTTGGTCGACACTCCGCCACGAAATTCGCGTCCGGCAAGACCTGCGGCCTGCACGATGATGCTCCACGACTTGATGATGCCTATGATGCCAGCCATCGCTATACCACCAATGCCTATCAAGCGAGCATAGTCGCTAAAGATAGCGGTGGGAGCCATCGCGGTGAGTTCAGGGCTCCCATACGTGCCCATCAAGGGGATGATGATCCACCACACGAAGATGGAGCCGGCAAAGATGACAAACGAGTATTTCAAGCCCACGATGTAGCCCAAGCCCAGCACAGCGGCGCCAGTGTTGCAGCTCACCACCAGTCGGGTCTTCTCAGCCAGAGTAGTCCCCCAGCTTGTGGCAAGGGTCGAGAGGTTCTCGGCCCACAGTCCAAAGGTGGCCACCACATAGTCGTAGATACCACCTATGAGCGAGGCTATCACCAGCGTCTTGGCCTGTCCGCTCCCGCTCTTGGCCTGAGCGCTTACCAGCACTTGCGTGGTGGCCGTGGCTTCGGGGAAGGGATACTTGCCATGCATATCCTTTACGAAATACTTTCGGAAAGGAATGAAAAACAGGATGCCAAGCACACCTCCGAGCAGCGAGCTCAAGAAGATCTGAAGAAACGATGGCACTATCTCGGGATACTTGGCCTGAAGGATATAGATAGCCGGGAGAGTAAAGATGGCTCCCGCCACGATTACTCCCGAGCAGGCTCCGATGCTCTGTATGATGACGTTTTGGCCCAGTGGGTCTTTCTTCTTCAGCGCTCCCGAGAGGCCCACAGCGATGATAGCAATAGGTATAGCGGCTTCAAACACCTGGCCTACGCGCAGCCCCAGATAGGCTGCCGCCGCGCTAAAGATGATGGCCAGGATAAGCCCTAAGCTCACCGAGTAGGGTGTCACCTCTCGATAGTCGTGGGCCGGGTGCATGATAGGACGGTAATGCTCATCCTCGCCCAGCTCGCGAAAGGCGTTGTCGGGGAGTTGGATGGGGTCCGCCTCCATGTAGATGTCTTCTTTTTCCATTGTTGTGATTGATTGGTTGATGCGTGAGAATGTTTAGGTGGCTCTTGAGAGGAGATCAAATTGCTCCACGAGAATCTCCGTGATGTTGTGCTTGAGGCCTGTGCGGTCTACCCACGTGCGGTAGCGTAGGCGTCCTTCGATAAAGAGCTTGGTGCCCTTGCGGATATACTTTTCGGCAAATTCGGCATGGCGGTCCCACATCACGATGTTGTGCCACTCCGTGCGCTCGGGTATCTGCACACCGGTGGCTGTGGTGTAGCCGCGCTCAGTGGTGGCGAGCGTAAACTCGGCCAACTGGCGCGTCTCCACAAATCGTATCGTGGGGTCCTTGCCTACGTTGCCCACCAGTATCACCTTATTGACCATTGGCAGGCAGGCGTTTTATTTGGCTTCGAAGATAGGCGTTGACGGCCGCAGTGTCGTTGACGGCCGTCTCCAGCGTCATCGGCAGCTCCACCATTTCCACCACTCGGGCCTCTGGGATGATAGCATTCATCAGCTCTTGAGGGGTAGGGGCCTTGCTCAGCGACTCATACTCCTTCCAGGTATATCGGGTGAAGCGGCTATGGGTGCTTATCCCGCGTCGGTCGAGCCAGAATCCGTCGGCCAAGGGAATTGGTCGCTGACTCTCGCTGAGGTCGGTAGGGGCTGGATAGCTCTCAATGGTTGTCCCCGATGCGTTGAGATTGACGGCCACGTTGTCTTGCCACGCTCCGTTCATCTTGTAGGCTAAGGCTTTGGGAAGAGCCATCGCGGGGCCTCCACGCTTGGTCGTAGAGGAGGCCACAGCCACGGCAGTGGTGGCCGTGGCCGACGACGTGCTTTCAGCCGTTGCTGGCTTAGATGTTGAGCAAGCCGCCATCCCCGTGAGGATGGCGGCGCTGGTTGCTATTGTCAATATTTGTTGTCGTCTCATTGGTTAGCGTTTCATGAGGCGTAGAGTCGATGTGCCTTCGTTGTCGCTCACCTTTATCAGATAGTGGCCGGCTGGCAGCTGGCTTACAGCCACTTGAGCCGACGAGCTGTTGATACGTGAGGCGCTCATCAGTCTACCATTAATCGAGTAGATGGCCACGCTTGCCTCGCCGTTGAGGCCCAGGATGGTGGCGTAGCTGTCGCCAGCGGTGTAAAGGAGACCCAGACGAGCATCGGAGCCTACAGTCTGGATGCCTACATTGTCGGTCACCTGGAAGTAGCGAATCTGCGATGAGTCGAGCCAATTCCCATCGTTCTTAAACGCCAGGAAGCAGTAAGTCTCGTTTTCCTCGAGCATTGTCAGTGTTGGGCGGAAGGTGATTGTCGCAGTCTCATTCTCTCCTATCACTACATATTGAGGATCAAGGTAATAGTTGAAATACCAAGAAGTGCCAAGGAGTTGGCCTATGCCCATCGAGAGTTGTTCGATATACATACCACCTACTGAAGTGATTTCCATCTCCACTTCGCCTCCTACCATTGGCAGAGTGGCTGGGCGGGTTTGGCTTGTGCCCTGATAAGGACTGTCAACAAAGTTAATACTCTTAATTACAGGCGTACCAGCTTCAAATTCATCAACTGTTACAGCGATAGTCTTGTTGTCTTCAATAGTCACAGGTGTTGTGCCATCGTTCAGGAAACCGAGAGTATATTCGCCAGCTTCAAGCGAGCTTGAACTTGCTCTTGACACTTCGTAAAAACTGCAGAAGAAAGTATAGGAGGCTGTCTCGCCTTCAAGTAGCGAAATTCCTATCGCGGAAGCTTGAGCTGCTATGACTCCATCCTTGTACAGCACGGGTGTAACTTCAGTGTAGGTCTCTTTAGTGGCTTTAAAGATTACATCTACCTGCGCGGGCTGGTTGCCGTAGACGGTGCTTACTACAGCATCCGTAACCATAAAGTCAGTAGTCTTCTCGTCCCAAGAAAGGGTGATATAGTTGTTGGCTACGCTTACATTTACTTGGTTGATGTAGCTTAGGCCTGCAGGCATGTCATACCATTGATCATTTACTTTGTAAGCTGGGGTGACAACATAGTCGCCATCGGGGAAGGAAGTAGCCTGCACCGAGAAGAAGTAATATCCTTGGCCATAACCTACTTCGATGCCGTTGCCATAGGTGCTAACCAGATAAGTGGCTTCACCCTTGCTGTCGGTGAGCTTAATGCCGGGCGACATCTTGACAGTGGTGAGCGAGATGTTTTTCCAGAACGTGTTATTGCCTTCGCGACCAAACTGTACGAGGCTGTTGGCGTTTTTGCGCACTCCTGTAGAGGTTGGGGTGAAGTTGCCTTCCCATACGGCTGAGTAGACATATTCGCTGCCATCCTGTGCGGGCTGGATGCCAATAATCATCTCTTGGTTGAGATTATATCCACCCTCTGAGCTACCTGTCCCTTGCTCTTCGGGATTGAGCACCGAAAGAAGGAAGTAGCCATCGCTCATGCCGCGCCAGCCCCAGTTGATGTGCCAGTAGCCGTTGCCGTCATAACCGTCGCATACAAAAGAGTGGCCAGCCGTGGAGTTGTCGCCATTGTAGTTTACGGGACGTCCAGCGGTAAGCTCTGCATAGAGCATCTCTTTCCATTCCTCATAGGGGGTGACGTAGCGCCAGATGTCGCGCATCCCCTTGTCATACTGCATGTGGAGTATCATATTGGTGGCGGCGTCGGCAGGAGTCGCGCCACTCTCATTCACTCCATAGTTCATCTCAGCGCAGTAGCCCATGGCTTGAGTGATTTGTGCCACAGCGGTGGCCTGCTCGGTGGTGTAGTCGGTGTAGAAGTAGTCGTCGAGCATGTTGTCCCAGTCAAAGGTCATCTCGCCGAGGTTGAGCGTGCGTGTTGTACCGTTGTCGGAGTAGGTCATTGTGCCAACGCCCTGCGGAGGCCAATTGTGTACTTTGGCTATTTGAGCCATGGCAGTAGCCACACAGCCAGCTACAGCTCGCCTGCCAGAAATCTGTGGACAGAGGTTGTTGTAGGGTTCGGTTTGTGCCCACTCAGTTTTGCAGATAGGCTCTATGGCCGCCCAGTCGCTCTCCGAGCGCGATTGCATGGGGGAGTAAGTGAGGCCCATATGGATGCTTCTCACTATCTCGCGGGAATATCCTTTGAGCCACGAACGGAGATTGGATGGCGCTTCGGTCATCGAGAAGGAGCCTGTGGGGCTATAACCCAATATTGGGGCTGTAGAGTCGTCGGCGCTGACGAGCACCCAGCCGCCATCGGGTTGATTGAAAGCATAAAATGTGTTGTATCCTTCTGCGCTGCCACAGTACACCATTTGCGATTCGTCGCTAAGCGTAATTGCTTGAGTAGCGCGGCTTTGACCAAGCCATTGGCGCGCATTTTCCAGAGCTTCATTGGCGGTCAACTGACGAGCACTCACCGTCGTAAGCGTCAACGCTGCCAAAAGCAGGGTAAAAGATTGTCGTTTCATTCTCTTTTAGATAGATTTGGGGATGGTTTTATGTAGTTTCAGAAATTAGCTTGAGGAAACCTTAGCGACCACAAAAGTACCTAAAAAAGTTGGTGTTACAACACTTTTTGCATCCTTTTAATACTATTTAAAAGCCAAATGCTATGTTGTCGACATAAAGTGTAAGGCCGAGGGTGCCAACGTAGGGCTCGTCGTTGCCCGAACTCATCAACACTATCACGTGGGTGGGCTGTGCGCCGGGGTCGTCCCAGCCTTCCTCCTCGATGGGCACTATCTTGCCGTGGGAGTTGCGCGTGCAGTAGGCGCGTTCGCCGTTGCGAAGGTCGAGCCATTTCAGCTCTTCGCTTTGCGAGCAGTCGCCGTAGATGAGGGGTATCTCATGATCTTTCTGCCAGGGGACGCTTTCGCCAAACACCTCGCCTCCCGTGGCCACGCGCTTGGCATGGACACGTCCGTCGGGGGTCTCCCAGCGCCGCTGGAGCATCACGAATACCACAGCCGAGTCGCGTCCCTCGATGGTCTTGCGGCCACCAAACCCCGAACTTTTAATGCGGGTGTTGCCCAGAGGGACATCTACCATGTAGTCGAGCTTCAAGCATGAGGGCCGCTTGGAGTAGGGGATGCCCATCACCATCTTCTTCAGTGGGTCCTTGGTGCCGGAGATTGGCTCAAGCATTTCGCCCAGGAATATCGTCCCGGTGACCAGCACCTTCATGTTGATAAGCCCCAGCACTTTTACAGTCTCAAGTTGTGTGCAAAGTTTGGCGCATGTGTCGCCCGCCACGCGGATATGGGGGAATACAGCGTTAGAGGCTTTGGTGATGCCCGACACTTTGGCGTAGACATTGCTCGTGGCCCACGGACTATTGCCCATAGGCTTATATGGGTCGTTGCCATCCACGATTTGTGTTGGCGCGATGGCATACACCTCGCGCTGCTTGCCCCCTATCACCACGCTCTCGGTGATATGGCGTGTCACCCAATTCTCCATATCGCCGTATTTTATGGGTTCGTAATGGCGCCCAGGCGCCGGCTCTGCTGCCATTGCTGGTATAGGCCCTATAAGCCCTATAAGCCCCATAAGCCTTATAAGCCCTTTAGCTAATCGTAATTTTTTCAGTATCATAGTGATAGAGACCAATTATGTTTCTTTAAAATTTTACCCTGATAGTCATGCCAATGCCTTCGCCTATCCACCAATTGCTTTCGAGATAGCTGAGGCCAACATCCTTTTTCTCTTCTTCGGATGGAGGCGCTTCGGCCAAGCAGTGAGCTTGGTTGTAACGCTTGTAGATACGGCGCTGCTCTCCGCGAAAGTAGCCCACCACTTCGTTGACGGGGTCCATGAAGAAAGCCACAATGCCACCCAGCACAGGTGAGCCCAAAAGGCGATAGCCATGACTGACGATGTGGCGCTTCACGTGGTAGAAACCTTCGCCAAGCACGGCTCCCACCACGGGCGTTATCACAAGATCTTGCACCGAAGGTGTCTCGTTGAACGCCTCTACGCCATATTCCCAGAAGAAGGTGGAGATGCAAAATCCATAGAGGAAAGAGCCCCACGAGTTGAAGCCGCAGCTACGAGCGCTCATATAATAAGCCGCTCCACCATAGGGATGGAGGATAAAGTTGAAGATAAACTTGTCGCCATCCCACACAGGGCCTGCCTTTACGTGGTTGACCCATCGCTGAAAGAAAGGGACACGGCGCCGCTCCGAGCGGCTCCAGGCTGTCGACTCGTCGGGGAGAGCCTCCAGAATGCCCAGTGCTGTGAAGCCGCCTGCCAACAACACTCCCGTATTGACCCACAGCCTGTTCCAGTTGGGGATGCTCAGTGTGCGCGAGTAGGGGAGGTCGTAGAGTGTCAAGGGGCGGTTGTCAAGCTGGCGAGTTTGCAGCGCCTGTATCGAATCGCGCCCGCAAGCCACGCTTGCCACCATCAGCATCAGGTATGTCAGCCATTCCCTCATAATAGTAATCGTAGTATCTGTAGAGGCCGAGCGTGGCCAACCATCAGTATAAAACGTGTGTTATAGAGACCAATTAAAGTTTAAAAGATAACAAATCCAGGGTTCTCATTGTTTTCTCCTGCCATTTCCAGTCCATGGGACAAATGTGCTACTTTGAAATAGCACATTCTGTTGTTTTTTGCTACTTTGAAATAACACTTTTGTTTATTTTCTGCTATTTTGAAATAGCACTTTGAGAAATTATGTGTATCTTTGCGTCAAAAATTAATTATATGGAGCAACTTATAGTCCTATACCTTAGGAAATTGGCTAGTACGCCCACAGATTTCTTTCGCTATCTTTACCATAAGATCAACTGGACCAATCGACTCATTGTCATACAAGGGGCTAAAGGAGTTGGGAAAACTACCTTGGTGCTTCAGCATATCAAGGAAACTTTTCCCGACTCTTCCAAGGCTCTTTATGTGTCGCTTGACCACATTTGGTTTACCAGTCACTCTCTCCTGGATCTTGCCGAGTATCTCTACACTCATGGGGGTACCCACATGTTTCTTGATGAAGTCCACAAATATCAGAATTGGGAGCAAGAGGTAAAGAATATCTACGACTATTACCCTGACTTACATATTGTGGTCACTGGATCTTCAATGCTCCAACTGGAGAAGTCGAAAGCCGACCTTTCGCGTCGCCACATAAAGTATGAACTCAGAGGCTTATCCCTCCGCGAATTTATCAATCTTGAGACTGGGCTTGACTTTCCCCCCATTTCACTCGAACAATTATTGACCAGTCACTCTCAGATAGCCGTGGATATTAGTCAGAAGGTAAAGCCGCTACTTCTATTTGAGCAGTATCTTCGTAAAGGTTATTATCCTTTTTATCGCCATGATGGAGATCAATTTGAAGAACGTCTCCTAAATGTTATTGATACGATTATCAACGTGGAAATCCCTGCTGTAAGCAACATAGAATATTCCACTACTTATAAAATCAAACGTTTTCTGGCTGCTCTTGCCTCTGATAATCCTTACACTCTTAATGTTAATGATCTCGCAAAGCGCCTTGAGGAGAACCGCAACACCGTGATGAAAATGATTGATCTGGTGTGTCTTGCCGCTATCATGCGAAAACTCTACTCTAAGGATGGTATTTCAGGCATGGCAAAGCCCGAGAAGATACTCTTTGACAATACAAATATAATCTACGCCTTCGGTCGGGAAAAGGAAGGGTCGCTTCGCGAAACCTTTTTTGCCTCACAGATGTCGCAGGGCCATAAACTATTGATGCCACAGCAGGGAGATATATTGATTGATGGGCGTTGGACAGTAGAAGTGGGAGGAAAAAGGAAGAAGTACAAGCAGATTGCCGACATCCCCAATAGCTATGTGGCCGCTGACCATATGGAGATAGGAGTAGGCAATAAAATTCCCCTATGGATGTTTGGAATGTTATATTGAACACCTTCTGAAATACCTCAAGAAAAAATCCTCTAAATCAACGATTTAGAGGATGATAATGTGCGCATGAAGGGACTCGAACCCCCACGTCCTAAGACATTAGATCCTAAGTCTAACGCGGCTACCAATTACGCCACATGCGCAGGTCCTGATGGGTTTTATGGGTGCAAAGGTAGGCATTACTCCCTTAATGACAAAATTTTTGGGTATAAAAATCGCTAAACGGCCGGGAACGCCCTCTGTTACAAAACTTATTATAGACAATGAGTGTTACTTAGATGAAGCAAACCACCCGTATAAAAACATCATTTCTACTACCTCTTATGCGACAACTTTACTCAATCGCTCTGATGGTGCTGGCAACGCTGGCACTTGCGTCGTGTGACGATGCCTCTCGACTGGCCGACAAAATTCAAGGCACGTGGAGCGGCGCTCCTCAGCGTCTCACCGACAACCTCTCCAACGAACTTACCGTGGTCAACAACTATACCTTTACCCTCGACAACGGGACGAAGGGTGGCACTTTTATGCTCACCGCTATGGTATCAGCCACGGGGGCCATCAACAATGCCCAAGGTATCGACCAGCCTTTTAGCCTCACCGCAGCTGGCTCAGCCACTGCCACCGGCACTTGGCAGGCCACGGATGGCGATGAGATAGCTATCATCATCGATCCTCAAAGCATCGACGTGGAGGTCGACCCCGAGAGCGTGGTGCTCTCCAACAACATGCTCACCAACGTCACCACTGCCTCCACCGACTCCCTGAAGCCCCACGTCATAATGCTCATACAGGGAGCATTCAAGCGCTCACTGACCACTTCGATCATGGAGCTCCACCATCTCGACGACGTAGAGATCCACGACAACACGATGAAATACGAAGTGGGACATAAACACTTCACTATGATGCGCGAAGGCAAGATATCGCGTATCTATCCCAATTAAACTAATTCTCCCTAAGTTTTTATATTGAGTTAGAAAGCTTTAAGGCTTTCACCACGTCAGTTCATGTTTTCTAAGATAGCGGTAATCTTCGCGTGTGAAACCACACTTGTCGAGGGTTACCGCTTGATTATGGTCGTTGAGAAAAACGCGTTTCAGCGGGATGTAGCTCCGCGAAGCCAGTGATAGACTACGGTCAAGGGCCCAGGTGTCAATGCCTCCAAGGTCTACTGCCGTATGGAAAAACGACAGGCTGCTCGACACCGCCTTCATCCTATTGGAGCGAAGTCGCGACATTACGTCGGGGTGGGCTGCGTCAAAAGCCGTGGAGACCCACACCAAGAATGGCACGTGGAGCTGCTGTGCCGATGGCACAGGCGATGCGTGGAGAAACAGACCTCGACCATCGTCGAAGATATCCTCGCCATGGTCGCTGGTATAGATGAGTGCAGCTCGGCGTCCGCTCTCTTCGAGCATAGTCATGAGGCTGTCGAGAAGGGTAGAGGTGTAGAGGATAGTGTTGTCGTAGGCATTGACCATCTCCTCGCGATATTCGGGCTTCACTTTCAGAGGACGGTCGGGTGTAAACCGCGCTGCCTCGGCGGGATAGCGGTCATTGTAGCTGAAGTGCGACCCATAGGTGTGGAGCACTATTAGCAACGGCTTATCTTCCCCCTCCTTAAGCTCTTCGGTAACAAAAGGCAGTAGCTCCTTGTCGTAGACTATTGCCTCTTCGCTAAGCGCTTCTTTGACAAAGGTGCAACGGTCGGCCTCCTCGCCAAAGTGGTCGATAAGATTGTGATTGCGCCGTTGATTGGAGAGAAACGCTGTGTGATACCCAGCCTCCTTGAAGGCCGAGATGATGCTCTTCACCCGGTAAATGGAGTCGTTGAAGTTTTTAGCTTCCAGATGAGATAGCAGCATCGGTACACTTTTGTGGGTGATATTGCTCTCGCTCATAGCGTGGGGGAAGGCTACGAGCTCGGTGCGGTCGATGAGCGATGGAGTTGTTGGGCGCTCGTAGCCCAGCAGTTGCCACTCGCTTGCTCTCGACGTCTCGCCGATGACCAGCACCACCACTCGGCGCTCCTCCTCCCCGTTGATCATGGCCTCTTGCTCGGCATCGTAGAGAAAGTCGCGACTGGCGTCTTGTGAATGTTGGCTGGCTATCGTGCGTTGGCCGGCAAGGAAGATGTTGTAGGCCACATTGAGAGGGTAGAGGTCGTCGAGTGCGTTATAATCGCGACTCGTGAGCCGGGCGAGGCTCAGGGCTATCAGGCCTGCTATCACTAACCCCCCACCGGCCCATCTGTAGGTGTGGGCTTGGCGTAGGCTTAGCATCCATCCGCGAGCCAAGGCCACGATGCCCACTGTAAGAGGAGGCGCGTAGAGCGCGATGACCACGGCTATAATCGTCACCATATTGTCGAGCAGTTCGCCCACCTCGTCGGAATTGGTGGTCAAGAGGTTGAGAAACATATCCACAGCTATCGCAGAGCGACCATAGAGGTAAAGTAGCACCAACTGAAAAGCAGCCAGAAACAGTATGAACGTCAGCCCCAGCACCCCCCGGCCTATCCGTCGGCTCCACGACAGCAACAAGAGATAAATCCCTCCTGGGAGCAACACTCCTGCCACAGCGCCTATCCATCCCATAGGCTCTGTAAAGCCAAGCGCCACATTGGGGATAAGCCCCACGATGAGCGTCCACCATAGCAATAATATGGCTTTAGAACGCTTCATTGATGCTGAATAAGAACGACGACTCGCCACGACCTATGCCATAGTCGAGCCTTATATTGGTATATTTCTTAAACTCCCACCGATAACCGATACCCCCGTTGGGCAACACCTTGCGCCATCGCATATCTCCTATCCGTGGAGCCACTGTGGCCATCCCGGCCCATACGGCGATGCCCGAGCGATGCCACACCCTCTGGCGAAGCTCCACTGTCAAGTCGGCCTCACACTTGTCGCGGTAACGACCCTCGTAGTAGCCGCGCATAGTGTTGCTCCCACCAAAAGAAGCCATCTGGCTCCAAGCCAGCCGTCCCCAGTTGAAATCGGCGTGGAGGAGGGATGCCACCACTCCGCCTCGCCACACCCTCTGGTAGTGGGCCACGGTGAGAAGGGCGGTGGAGTGGACCCAGTCGTTGCCAAGCCAAGCTGGCGACCATCGTCCTTCGAGCGATGCGAGCCATCCACGCTCGGGAGCGGTCAAGTTGTCGCGAGTGTCCCAGCGCAAAGCCACCCCCAGGCTGTAATCGCGGGTGATGGGCGTCTGGTCGAGGATGAGAGCGCTGGGGCGGTCGCGGTAATCCTCCTCGATGGAGCGCGCTTGCACGAAGCAAAATCTTGCCGTGGGTCCTATAAAGAGTTGTGAGGGCGCCATACGCCACAGGATGCGCGCCTCGGCGCTCGCCCACCACTGAGTATACTTCACCTCATGGCTATCGCTATTGGCCTCCGCGTAGCCTATCCCCCAAAACTTCGTAGGAAAGCGATAGAAGTTGACATCATACTCTATCCTACGGCGGTCACGGCACCCTATGTCATTGCCACGAATACCGACCAAGAAGAAGCCCGAGGTGGAGAAGTCGCTGTAGAGCGACACATTGCAGGGAGGCAACTCCAGATTCTCCTTGTCGTGGCGATAGAGGCCGGCAGCTACGAGGCCTATGCCAAGCTTGGTGTCGGAGGCGTAGTGAGGACCGCCGATTATCGAGAAGTCTAAGCCATCCACCCCCTGAGGCTTGTTGCTCTCGTCGAAGTAGCGTATGATGCGCTGAAAGATGTTGTCCTGGCAATAACCTTCAATAGCCACCATCAACATGCTGGCCATCAACCCTATGCGCAAAAATGTCCTCATCGCTCTTTTCCCAACATCGCCAAAAACTCATCTTCGTTGATGACCGGGATACCCAACTTCTGAGCTTTCTCCAGCTTGGCTGGCCCCATATTGGCGCCAGCGAGGATAAAGTCGGTCTTCTTCGACACCGAGCCTACGTTCTTGCCTCCATAGCGCTCTATCATCTCCTTGTATTGGTCGCGCGAATGGTGCTCAAACACTCCGCTTATCACCACGCTTTTGCCTTTCAAGGCGTCGCCCAGCGGCGCTGTGGCCTCTTGGGCCATCTCCATCTGGATACCCACCTCGCGCAGACGCGCTATTATCTGCTGGTTGATGGGCGCTGCAAAATATTCGATGATGCTGTCGGCAATCTTCGGCCCGATATCTTCGATGGCCACCAGGTCGTCGCGGCTCATGGTCATCAGATTGTCCATCGAGCCTACGCCTTTGGCGAGTTTCTTGGCCACAGTCTCGCCCACATAGGGGATGGAGAGAGCGTAGACCACGCGGTCAAATGGCACCTTCTTTGAGTCCTCAATGCCTTGCATGATGCGGTCGGCGCTCTTCTCGCCAAAGCCCTCAAGGCCTTCGAGTTGCTCTTTGCGCAGCGAGTAAAGGTCGGCGATATTTTTCACGAGGCCGGTCTGGAAGAGGAGTTCGGAGGTCTCCTCGCCAATGCCGTCGATGTTCATCATGCGGCGGCCTACGAAGTGCTCCACTCGGCCTGTGATCTGAGGTGGACAACCATATTTGTTGGGACACATCCAGGCCGCTTCATCCTCCTTGCGCACGAGTTTTGTGCCACACGAAGGGCAATAGCTGACAAACTCCACTGGTCGCGCCCCTTTCTCGCGCTCCGCCTCCTCCACACCGGTGATCTTGGGGATAATCTCGCCCCCTTTCTCCACGTAGAGCATGTCGTGCTCGTGGATGTCGAGAGCCTTGATGATATCCTCGTTGTGGAGCGACGCGCGCTTGACGATGGTGCCGGAGAGAAGCACCGGGTCAAGATTGGCCACGGGGGTGACAATGCCCATGCGGCCCACCTCAAACGAAACGAATCTAAGCCTTGTCAACGCCCTCTCGGCCTGAAACTTATAAGCGATGGCCCAGCGGGGCGACTTGGAGCGATAGCCGAGATTGAGCTGCTGGCGCAGCGAGTTGACCTTAAACACCAATCCATCCGTGGCCACTGGCAGCTCCTTGCGAGCCGTGTCCCAGTGGTTGATATAGTCGTCGACCTCCTGGAGGGTGTGAAGGCATGTCATGGCGGTGCTCACCTTGAAGCCCCACGAGCGGGCAGCCACCATATTATCGTAGTGGTTGTCGTAGGGTAGGTCGGGTCCTAAGAGATAGTAGAAACGGGCATCGAGGCCGCGGCGAGCCACCTCGCGCGAATTTTGCATCTTGAGTGTGCCAGAAGCGGCGTTGCGTGGGTTTGCAAAGAGGGGCTCTTCGTTGAAGGCACGCTCGGCGTTTAGTCGGTCAAATTCCTTCCATGGCAACACTATCTCGCCGCGAATCTCGAAGAAGCGAGGCCACCCCTCGCCCTTGAGCACCAATGGTATGCTGCGAATGGTCTTGATATTGTCGGTGACAATATCGCCCTTCTCTCCGTCGCCACGGGTGACGGCTCTCACCAGGCGCCCATCTTCATAGATGAGAGAGATGCCGCTACCGTCAAACTTCATCTCGCCCACGACGGTAAACTCTTGGCCCATGAGGGCATCGCGTGTGCGATGCACCCACTCGTCAACCTCCTCGATGGAGTAAGTGTTGGCCAGCGACAGCATGGGATAAATGTGGGGCGTCTGCTCAAAGCCTTTCGTAAGGTCGCTGCCCACGCGCTGGGTGGGCGAGAGAGGGTCGGCATACTCGGGATGGGCCTGCTCAAGCTCTTCAAGCTCCTTCATCAGTCGGTCAAACTCTTGGTCGCTAATCACAGGGGCATTGTCGACATAATAGCGATGATTGTGGTCGTTGAGCTCGCGTCGGAGCTGCTCTATGCGTTCTTGAATCGGGGTCATGACGTTGAGGGTGTAATTAAGGGGTGTGCAAATATAACCATTTTTCCCCCATAAAACGTTTAGATACGGTAGGATTTTTGTAATTTTGTAGCTTACAACAGTAGAAATATGCACCACACTGCCTTTTATCTTTCATTTTTATCCCTGGCTATAGCCTTGATGAGTTGTCATGGCAACAACAGCTCTGTATCCTCAGCCACGGCTGACGCTGCAGCCCAAGAGCAACCCCCCAGCGCCTCGGCGCAGACCCATGATATGATATTTAATGCCGACTCGGCCTATCAATACGTGGCTCAGCAGGTGGCTCTGGGGCCGCGAGTGCCTGCCTCGGAGGCTCATGCCAAGTGTGTCGACTTTATCACCTCAACTCTCAACGCTGCAGGAGTGGACACCGTCACATTGCAACGCGCCACAGTCTCGGACGCCTATAATAAGTCGCTGCCCATCACCAATATAATGGGTCGCATCAACCCAGAGGCTGCCGACCGTATAATACTCGTGGCCCACTACGATACGCGTCCTTGGAACGACGCTGAGCAGACCGACGCGGCTCTCCAGCGTCCCATCCCCGGCGCCAACGATGGCGGTAGCGGGGTAGGGGTGCTTCTTGAGATAGCGCGCGTCTTGGGGCAGCATCGCCCAGCCATAGGGGTGGATCTCCTATTTGTCGACGCTGAGGATTCTGGCATCAGTGGTCCTTGGGGCGGGGGAGAGGACACTTGGTGTCTCGGCTCGCAATACTGGGCCCGCCATCAGCCTTACACCGCCTCCAACAGTCCACGCTACGGCATCGTGCTCGACATGGTGGGAGGACGCGGCGCACGCTTCTATCGCGAATACTACTCCGAGTCAAACGCCCCCTCGGTGGTCAACAAGGTGTGGAGTATGGCGGCTCGCAGCGGCTATGGCGAATACTTCCCCAACGAGACCGGCGGAGCCATCATCGACGACCATGTCCAGCTTGTGAGAGGTGGCATTCCCTGTATTGACATCGTGGAGTGTAACAACGTAGAGACTGGCTCTTTCCCCCCTCAGTGGCATACTCTCAACGACGACCTGCAAGCCATCGACCGCTCCACGCTCAAGGCTGTGGGGCAGACAGTGGTTAATCTCGTTTATTCAGAGAGATAGAGGGTAGAAATATAGAGAGATAGACGTAAGAATCCAAATATTTTCACTAATTTTGTAGCCATCATGACTATAGATCAGATACAAGACGAGATAATTGAAGAATTTGAAGGCGTTGACGACTGGATGGACCGCTACGCCATGATCATCGATCTGGGCAACTCGCTCCCTCCTATCGACCCAAAATATAAGACCCCCGACCATCTTATCGAGGGGTGTCAGAGCCGTGTATGGCTCAATGCCGAGCTCCGCGACGGCTTGGTGTACTACACCGCCGATAGCGACGCCATCATCGTGAAGGGCATCATTGCCTTGCTGGTAAAGGTGCTCAATGGCCACACTCCAGCAGAGATTGCCGACTGCCACCTCTACTTTATCGACAAGATAGGGCTGGCCGAAAATCTCTCGCCCACGCGCTCCAATGGCCTGCTGGCCATGGTGAAGCAGATGAAGCTCTACGCTGTGGCCTTTCGCGCTCTCGAAGAAAAGAAATAATCAATCATCATCATTAACCCCCCTCTAATTCATCACCATCAACCCCTAATCGATGTTTAAAGATCAACCTAAGGGTCTAATCCCCGCCGCGCTCTCCAACATGGGCGAGCGTTTTGGCTACTACATCATGAACGCCGTCTTGGTGTTGTTTCTCTGTTCTAAATTCGGTCTGGCCGAAGAGACCAGTACGCTCATCTATTCATTTTTCTACGCTGGCATCTACCTGCTGTCGCTCGTAGGTGGTATCGTGGCCGACCGCACGTGCAACTATAAGCGCACCATCATGCAGGGCCTCGTGATAATGGCGCTGGGCTACGTGGTGCTCTCCATCCCCATCATGGCCACCAACGAAAACCACACCTGGCTACTTACTCTCACCTGCGTGGCTCTCTTTATGATAGCCTTTGGCAACGGCTTCTTCAAGGGCAACCTTCAGGCCGTGGTGGGCCAGCTCTACGACAACCCTAAGTATGCCGACAAGCGCGACAGTGGTTTCCAGATTTTCTACGTGTTTATCAACGTGGGCGGTCTGATAGCTCCCTTCGTGGCTCCTCTGCTCCGTAGCTGGTGGCTCGGTGTGCACAATCTATCCTACAACGCCTCGCTACCTGCTCTCTGCCATCAGTATCTCAGCGTCACCGACACGATGACCGAGGAAAATATGGAGAACCTCTACGCTCTCATCACCCGCGTAGGTGGCGACACGGCAGGCGACATCCAGGCCTTCTGTACGCAGTATCTCGAGGTGTTCAACACCGGTGTCCACTACTCGTTTATAGCTTCTGTGGCCGCTATGCTCATCTCGCTCGTCATCTTCTGCGCCTACAAGCGCGGTCTGCCCGACCCAACGCCCCGCGCCGCCGTGGAGAGTGTGCAGTACACCCCCGAGGAGCGCAAGGCTATGGCCAAGGAGATACGCCAGCGTATGAGCGCCCTCTTCGCTGTGCTTGGCGTGGTAATCTTCTTCTGGTTCTCATTCCACCAGAACGGCACCTCGCTCTCGCTCTTCGCTCGCGACTTCGTGAAGACCGACACCATAGCCCCTGAGATATGGCAGGCTGTCAACCCCTTCTTCGTGATAGTCTTGACTCCAATCATCATGGCCTTCTTCGCTGCCCTCTCGCGTCGCGGCACGGAGATCTCCACCCCCCGCAAGATAGCCATCGGTATGGGTCTTGCAGGCTTGGCCTACCTCTTCCTGACCATCGTCTCCATTATCGAAAACTATCCTTCGGGTACCGACTTCCGCGAAATGGCTGTCAGCGCTCAGGAGATGATGAAGACGGGTCCATGGGTGCTCATCCTGCTCTACTTCTTCCTCACCGTGGCCGAACTCTTCATATCGCCTCTGGGCTTGAGCTTCGTCTCCAAGGTGGCTCCTAAGGACCTCCAAGGCCTCTGCCAAGGACTGTGGCTTGGCGCTACAGCCGTGGGCAACCTCCTGCTCTGGATTGGCCCGTTGATGTACAACAAGATTCCTCTCTGGCAGTGCTGGTCGGTGTTCCTTATCGTCTGCTTGGTATCGATGGGTATCATGCTCGGTATGGTCAACTGGCTCGAAAGAGTGGCTAAATAATCCCCGGCTCTATGTTTAAGAATCAACCGAAAGGTCTTTATATCCTGTCGCTCGCCAATACTGGCGAGCGATTTGGCTACTATACAATGATAGCCGTCTTGGTCTTGTATCTGCAGGCCAAGTTTGCGTTCGACTCCACCATTTCAGGTCAAATCTACGGTATTTTCTTGGCCATGGCCTACTTCCTGCCACTCATCGGTGGCTGGATAGCCGATCGCTGGAGCTTCTCCAAGTGTGTGGTGCTGGGCATGGCCATCATGTTTGCTGGCTATCTGGTGATAGCTCTTCCCTCAGGCCTGCGCTCGCGTGAGGCTATGGTGTTTCTGTTTGGCGGCCTCGCCTTGGTGTCGATAGGCACCGGCCTCTTCAAGGGCAATCTGCAGGTGATGATAGGCGACCTCTACAACGCCACTAAGTATGCCTCGCAGCGCGACACAGGCTTCAACCTCTTCTACATGTTTATCAACATCGGCGCTGTCTTTGCCCCGATTACGGCCAAGGTGATTACCAACTTTGCTCTTTCGTCAGAGGGGTTGGTCTACAATATGCAGCTACCGGCGCTCTGCAACGCCTTTATCGATGGCGACAGCTCCCGCGCCCAGGAGATTATCTCCGTGGCCTCGGCGGCTGGCATGGAGGTGGGAGGCAGCGTGCTGGCTTTTGCCGAGCGCTATATGTCGGCGCTCTCCACGGGCTATGGCTACGCCTTTGCCGTGGCGTGTGTGTCGGTAGTGCTTTCCTATGCCATCTTTGCTCTCGGCAAACAGACGTATGCTCACATTATCACTGAGAAGGCGCAGGGCTCTGAAAAGAAGGCTGAACAGGTCAAGGGGGCCGAGCTTACTCCCGAACAGACCCGACAGCGCATTGTGGCGCTGCTGCTGGTGTTTGGCGTGGTAATCTTCTTCTGGATGGTGTTTATGCAAAATGGAGCCACTCTCACGCTCTTCGCTGCCGAATGTACAGCTCCTGAGGCTTATGGCGCCACACGTATAGGTTTCAACATCTGGGCTCTCTGCTTGATATCGATAGCCGTCTTTGCTCTCTTTGGCGTATTCCAAAACAAGACCGTGGCCTCGCGCAGTGTCAGCGCTTTGGTGCTGGTGGTGTGTGCCGCTGGGCTATGGTGGTTCTACGCCACTACTCCCAATCCTCTCACGGATATTCAGCCCATGGAGTATCAGCAGTTTGATCCCTTCTATATCATCGCTCTGACGCCCGTGTCGCTTTCGCTCTTTGCTTGGCTGGCGCGTAGCGGTCGTGAGCCTTCCGCACCGCGCAAGATAGGCTATGGCATGATAGTGGCTGCGCTGGCCTACGTGGTGATGATACTGGCGTCGCTGACGTGCACGGTGGAGAATGGGCAGGTGAGCGGCTCTGTGTCGCCCAACTGGCTTATGGGCACCTATCTGATGCTTGTCTTTGCTGAGCTGCTGCTCTCGCCTATCGGTATCTCGTTTGTCACCAAGGTGGCGCCTCCCAAGTATAAGGGAGCCATGATGGGTTGCTGGTTTGCGGCCACGGCTATCGGCAACTATCTGACGTCAATACCCATGATGCTATGGGGCAAGATGAGTCTGCCGTTGATGTGGGGCATCCTCGTAGGCGTATGTCTGCTCGCTGCCCTCTTTATCTTCTCTATCATGCGCCGCTTGGAGGCTGTCACCTCCGAGGCCTCGGGAGAAGAAATGGTAGAACCAACTCCCGATGGAGAAGAGTTGCTAAGTTGCTGACTTTTTAGTAATTTTGCAGCATGAATGCTGCCCTTTATCTTATGCCGGTAACGCTTAGCGATACCGACCCGCTACTGGTGATGCCCGCTCGCAATCTCGAGCTGGCTCTTCAGGCGCGTGTGTTCATCGTGGAGAATGTGAGGACGGCGCGGCGCTATCTCAAGCGCTGTGCCCGCTCCTTGGCGACCGACATTGATATCGACAGCTTGACCTTTTTCACCCTCGACGAGCACACTTCTGTCGCCGATGTCGACCAGATGCTCGAGCCATTGGCGGGCGGGGAGCCTACGGTGTTGATGTCGGAGGCTGGCTGCCCGGCGGTGGCCGACCCGGGAGCATTGGCCGTGGCCGCGGCTCACCGACGAGGCTTGCAAGTGGTGCCGCTGGTAGGGCCCAGCTCTATCCTGATGGCGCTGATGGCCTCGGGGTTCAACGGTCAGCGCTTTGCCTTTGAGGGCTATCTTCCTGTAGAACGCGGCAAGCGCTCGGCGCGCCTGCGCGAAATGTTGACACGCATCACCCGCGAACGTCAGACACAAATCTTTATCGAGACGCCTTACCGCAACAATCGCCTCATAGAAGAGCTATGCCAGACGCTCCCTCCTCAGCTACGTCTCTGCGTGGCCTCCGACCTGACAGGCCCGGCTGAGACTATCGTCACGGCTTCTCTCCAACAGTGGCGTCAGCGGTCGTACAATTATGACAAGACGCCTGCAATCTTTCTCCTCTATGGCCAAGAAACGTAAACTCACATACCGCCCGCAGCAACCAAGCCTCTTTGACATACCCGAACTACGAGACACCTCGCAGCCCGAGGAACTCCCCGTACATCCCGCGATAGCCAACTTTATAGTCAACGCTCCTCATCATCATAGCCCCTCCGCCCCTTCTCATCCCATACTTGACGAACCCATTGGCCCTCTTTCGATACCCGACACTCTGACTTTCATATCATTCGGCAGCGGCTCGTCGGGCAATTGCACTTATATAGGGTCGTCGAGTGGCGAGGGTTTCCTGATTGATGCTGGTGTTGACCCTACCAAGATTATCGACGGACTGAGAGTCAATGGTCTCTCGATGGCCAACGTAAAGGGCATCCTGCTGACCCACGACCACTCCGACCACGTGCGCTACGTCTACACCCTGCTACGCAAGCATAAGGATATCTTTGTCTACTGCACGCCCAAGGCTCTCTCAGGCATCATGCGTCGCCACTCCATCTCGCGTCGCCTCAAGGACTATCATAAGGCTATCTACAAGGAGTTTGAGTTCTCGCTCGCGGGCTTTACTATCACGGCCTTCGACGTTAGCCACGATGGCACCGACAATGCTGGCTTCTTCATACAGCGAGGAGGGTTTAATTTTGCCGTGGCCACCGACCTCGGATGTATCACGCCGCGCGTCGACTATTATATGCGGCAGGCTCAGTTTGTGATGCTGGAGAGCAATTATGATGCGGCCATGCTCGCAGCTGGCCGCTATCCTCCTTATCTTAAGGCACGGATAAAGGCCGACAATGGTCATCTGGATAATATGACCACTGCGGCCTTCCTAAAGCAAATCTATACCCCAGCGCTGCGCAACGTCTTCTTATGCCATCTTAGCGCCGACAACAACACTCCTGAGTTGGCACTCGCGGCTTCTCGACAAGCGTTGATGGAGGCGGGAGCACCGGGCATTGGCGATGGCTCCTCGTCGATAGAGGCGCGCCGCCATTCGCTCCAGCTCGTGGTGCTTCCGCGCTACGATACTCTCTCCCACCTCCTTCGCCTCTGAGTAAAACTATTTAAAGATTCTCTATTTTGCCCATGAAAAGGATGAGGCCTGTACTCTGTTCGCGTATGAAGAAATAAAATGGATGGTCAATCACAACCTCTTTTATCGGTAATAGAGGTGATATGACCCAAGTTTCTGTAGAGGTAGATGTCAGACTTACTTTGGTCCCTCCTTCATTTACCTCTAAAAAATAATCTTGTACAATCGGCCCAATGCCAATACCTATATCACTGTCCTTTAGATTCTTGTACATTCCGTATAATTTAGCCGTTGCATTACCAAATATATCCTTTATTCCCATAGATTGAAGCGCGTCCATTAATTCTATATTACCCTCTATAGTAAACTTTGGCATTGTAAGGGAGGCTACTGTCTCTCCTTCTTGGCTTTCCTTCAACCACTTTTCATCTAAGGAAGGGGCTACAGTAGTATAATTGTTGGGCATTGCAACGATAAAAGAGAATGCCTCATTGCCATACGGCCACATGGCCCAGGTGAATTCATCATCTTCCCAAAAGCGTCCAAGCTTTTTGGAATCGTACATCATTTGAGTTGAAACTGTTTTTGTACGTCCGTAGAAAGTTGCTTTTTTTGTATTGTCTGAATCGAAGCTCTTTCGCCACTTTCCTTCAAAAGACAGAGCATTTGTTAGAAGCCCATAAAAATTATAGGATTGTAAATCTTCGAAATCAAACGAGTACCCTATACGTTGTTCACTCCACTGGGATGCTTTCTCAATCATCTTATCTTCATTCTCAAATAAAGGGAAGGTATCCACTTTAAAAGATTCTAAAACTCTAAAAAAATCCTCAGTATATTCTGCCATAACAGGGTGACTTCTCAAATGACATGTAAATATCTTTAGATCACATTTTTTGTCCAAGGAAGGAAGAGATGTCAGTAATCTCTCATATAACAGGTTAATTTCCTCTAAATCCTCTCCTCCAGGATATAAAGCGTCAATGATTTCCTGCTTCCCATTTCCTTCACTTCCATTTGCAATTATAATTAAGTTGTTGGCAAGGGCATAGGGCGAAACAAGGAAATTCTCTTCCTTCTCCTGAACAAGAGCTGTTAAAAGTTTATTGGAAAAAGTCACATTACTTTCTACCCATTCCTGTTCTGAGCGGGAAAGGACAATTTCAACAAGAGGATTATCTTCTTCCTCCTCTACGTTCTTAGGAGCATCAGTTGAATCACAACTCCAAAGAACCTCCATTATCACAAAGACAAAAATCTTTAGAAAGGTCAAATAGTTTAGTTTCATATTGGTGGTTTTTTTGGTTAATAAATATTGTATATAATCTTTGTATTTGTATTGAAATTATAAGAACCAGGGCTGAAATTAGAAGATGAGAACCATCCATTGTATGAACCATGCCACCCCCAGTTGTTATGTAAATAGGTACCACTTCCTCCTTGCGTCGTCTTTGACCATAAGTTCTCCATGTACTCACCATACATTGAATAATATTCACCCACATATGCCATCAAAGATATTTCAGTGCTACTTGTTGATATCTTATATCCATCGCTTACCCAAGCATGAGCTGTGTTTTTAGTAGTATCCTTTCCTTGCATATATAAGGGATGACTTGAGGCCAGGTTATCTCTAGCAGTACCCCAAGAGTAAGAGGTATAAGATGCTTGAGTATAACCAAACCTTTTCAATGCAGCGTGAGCGTACACACCATCCGAGCCAGAAGCCGAATCCCCATATTGGGTATAGACAGCCTCTGCCACATCGTAAAGGAATGAGGCAGTAATATCATTTGGAGAATTGTCAGCCATGCTGCTCCAAGCATAAGTGGTTGGTTTCTGGTGATACTTCATAATCTGACCCACAGCTACAGCAACGCAACCCGTAGGGCGTAGGGCTGGATAACTACTATTGTAGCCAGGAATATACTTGTTGTATCCATAATTCTGTCCCCATGATGTTGAGAGAAACGGTCCTTGGCTTGTGGTCTGAGTGTTGTACTTTATTCGGACGAAAACGGTCTCAGATGGATCAAAGCCATACATCTCGTTGAAATGGTAGGCCTGTTCCATCTGTGTACGCTCTCCCTCAGTGAGGCCCATATATTCAGGTGTCGCTTGAAAATTTTCATACGTGTAGACGTAATACCCTTGATTTTGCCACTCAGTAACTGCGTACGTAATGTCGTATGTCTGCGAAGGATCCAATGTCCTAGATTGGCCTTGGGAGGGAATCTCCTGCGAGTTTGGATTGTAGCGCCCCCACCCCTGGCGGAAGGCAAGGCGCACACTGTCTGGCTGAGCCGATGCCTGCCTGATGTTCTCTTTATGGAGGGACATCCAGAGGGAGACTCCGTTCTCTTCCCCCAGCGGGAGGTCGAAGCGCCCCTCCTCGGAATAGGCGATGACGGGAGTATAGTCGCGCGTGGCCGAAACCACTACGTAGCCCCCTCCCAGAAAGTTAACAACGTGGTAAAGGGGAGTGCCATCCTCGTCGCTTACCGTACTTACCTTCTCGGGGATTCTCCTCCTTGAGCGGGACTCATTCTCAGCGAGCACAGCGGTAGCCACATCTAGCGCACGCGAGCTCTCAACTACCGTGGCTGTGTCTGGAAGAGTTAGAAGTGGACAAGACAAATCCGTCTGCACCTCTTTTTTTTGGTCCTTCAATGGACCGTCTTGGGAACAGCCAACAAGAGCTAAGAGGCTCAAGGCTGAAAAAAAGGTTGTTTTGTTCATGATGATGAATTATGGGATAAATAAAATTGTGGAATAAATTTGAGGCAAGATAGCCTTCTATTATAAGGAGATGAGAAAGGGCAAAATCTTACAGTCAGTATTTCAAAAATAAGACATTGACGGACTATTTATAGACTAAACAATAAAAAACATAGACGTATTTAATAACTACCTATTCACACATAATAAGGCCATCCTCATAACGCCTATTGGAGCTATGAGGATGGTCTATGTTTTCTTTAGGGGGATTAAAATCTGGGGGATTATTGAATCAGCCAGCCTGTGATGCCGCGCTCGGTGGTGGAGAAGTTGATGCCAATCTTCACTAAGGGGAGCTTGCTGAGCTGGAAGCGGGCGGCATACTGCTTGCGCTCTATCTGCGCCAGAGCCTCCTCGGGCGAGCCGTTGAGTTTCACCTCTATCAGGTAGAGCCTGCCGCGGTAGGCCATGGCGATGTCCACGCGTCCCTCGCGTGTGCGCACTTCTACGTCGGCGTAGGCTCCGAGCAGCGAGAACACCACGTAGAGCATCTGCTGCCAGTGGCCCTCGTAGTCGATGTTGCTGCAGTAGGGCACCGTGGCGAAGAACTTCTTCAAGGCCTCCATGGCCCCTTCTATGTCGCCTTCGCTGAAGAGCTCGATGAGGTCGCCAACTACGTTGCGAGCCAGCATGGGGTTGCGCACGTAGTCGGGGAGGAGGGAGTTCATCAACCCCACGCGCACCTCCTGGTTGGGGATGCCGAGGATGTAGCGGCCGTTGACCTCCTTGTAGCCCTTGATGGTGAGGTAGCCGCTCTGGTACATCAGCGGGATGACGTTGGAGATGAGCTCCGTTGGGGTGTCGAAGTCGGTGGCGTCGACCACGATGTCGTCGAGCTCCGAGGGGATGGTGTCGTACTTGCGCATCACCTGCACCAGCGACGTCGGAGTCCCCGAGGCAAACCAAAACGCCCCAAACTTGCACTCGTCGAAGCAGTTCATCAGGCTGAAGGGGTTAAAGATCTCAGGCGAGTATTCCGAGAAGGCATAGCCGTCGTAGTGATGGCTGAGCTGCGCCACTGCCTCTTCGCGCGTCAAGCCCCGAGCCTGCGCCAAAATCTCTATGTCGGGAGCCATCTCCGAGAGCATTTCGTCGAGAGTAATGCCGCAGATGGAGGCATAGCGGGGCATCATAGATATGTTCTTGATGTTGTTGAGGCAGCTGAAGATGCTCATCTGGGAGAACTTGGTGATGCCAGTGATGAAGACGAAGCGCAGCCACGGGTCGCAGTCCTTGAGCGGAGCGTACAATTCCGACATGACCCCTCGCACGGCCTCTATCTTCTCTTGGTCGAGGTGGATCACGTTGAGCAACGGGTTGTCATACTCGTCGATAATCACCACCGTCTGTTGGCCGGTCTTCTCCGCTGGATTCTTGATAATCTTCATCAGGCGGTCGCCGAGACTCATCCCCTCGTTGCCGTCAATCCCAAATTCCCGCTCTATCCATTCCAAGGCATTATGGATGGAGCCGCGGAGCGTCGCTGGATCCTGGGTCTTGATGCCTCCGAGGCTTAGATGGACCACAGGGTGAGGCGTCCAGTCGGTGGCCAGACGGTCCAAGGCCAGCCCCTTGAAGAGGTCGCGTCGCCCCTCGAAGTAGGCTCGCAGCGTGGAGCACAGCAGGCTCTTGCCGAATCTCCGAGGACGGCTCAGGAAGACATACTTGGAGGTGGAAGTCAGAAGATTAAATATCACTTCTGTCTTGTCAATATACAGGTAATCTTTTTCCCGTATTTCTGAGAAGGTCTGTATGCCAATGGGGTATCTTCGTCGTGTAGGTTCCATCAGGGGACTGGGGGCTTTTGAATAGAAATGTATTCAGGGCTATTTTGTTCCTTCGGGAGAATAGATGAGGCCGGGGGCGGCGTGGCGACCGTCGGGAGTGGTGAAGACGCAGGTAAACATCCACTTAGCAATGCGGGTTTCAGGAGCCGAAAACTTACCGATAGGCAACTTTATCATCACCGTGTTCCAACCTTCGTGGAGAGTGATGGGGAGCGGCTCGCGTGCGGCGAAGTTTTCGTTGCCCATAGCTATTTCGTTGCTATGCTCGGTGTGGGTGGCGGTCCATACGGGCGGCTGTATCTCCTCGCCGTTGATCCACAGGCGCGATGAGCGATAGTCCCACGTGCCTTGACGCGGCGGTATGTCCTTCTCCGAGCGCGAATAGTTTTGCGTCTCAAACTGCAGTCCTACGGTCTGCTCCACGGGCGAATACACCTGGGTAAAGGCATAGGCGGTGTGGTTGGGCTGAGGGTTAGGATAGAAAGTCTTCACTGTACCAGGACCCCACACGTGGCGCAGATAGATGCCAGCGCCAGTGGCTGGTGTAGTGGAGTAGGTGGAGTCGTTGTAGACGTATTCTGCTTTGATTCCCTCGGTCTCTGGAGGGAATACTCGGTCGAGCTCCCCTTCGTTGGGGAAAGCGTCGGTGATAAGCCAGTTGACTCCAGTCTGCTCCACATAGGGGAAAGGCACATCGCGGAGTGTATTATCCTTATGGTGCATCATGCGACGCTCGAAGTCGGCAAACGCTGCAAAGTCCTCCTCAAGATCGGGGCGCAGATTGGTGCCATAGACGTCGAAATATTCCGTGCCACCACCCATCCACGCTCTCTCGGCCAAGGCGAGCATCGAGGGATAAAGGGAGTTCTGACCCACGATAGCCTCTTGGTCGGCGATGATATCGTCGGCAAGCAGACGGTCGTTCCAAACACCTATCTCCATGCCTATGATTGAGTCGTTGGCCTCGGTGGCGCCTGAGATGTTGCTGCGATAGAGCGCTACGATGTCGGCAAAGACGTCAAAGTGGTTGATGTAATGAAGACGCGAGTCAAAGGCCGGCGCCTTGGCGATGGGGCGTCCGCGATAGCTCCACATTTGTATCATGTCAATCTCGCCAGGGGCGTAGTGCCATCCAGGATTCCAAGATATCACCTTCTTGCCCTTGTCGCGCACGAAGGCCACCATCTCTGGTACAAAGTCGGGGTTGGTAAACTCCACCTCGTCGGTGCCGATATGGAAGTAGGGCGCTGAGAAGGTGGCGCAAGCCTCTGCTACGATAGGCTTGAGAATCTCCATACCCTCGGCCGACTGCATATCATGGCCCGTGGCGCGCTGAAACACTGCGCTATGGCCTGGCATGTCAATCTCGGGCAGCAACATCATGGCGTGGGCGCGAGCAAAGCTGTCGAGTTCTTGAGCCTCTTGGAGGGTGTAGTAATGGCCGGGGAAGCGGGTGGTGTATATAGAGTCGTTGAGTGCTGGGAAGGTAGTGCTTTCGAGGCGGAAACCTTGGTTTTCGGTCAAGTGCCAGTGGTAGACGTTGACTTTGAAGCGCGACAGCAGTTCTATCTCGCGCTTAAGTTCGTCCATAGTGAGATAGGAGCGCCCCACGTCCATCAGTATGCCGCGCCAGGGGAAAGCGGGATAGTCGGCGATGGTGCAGAGAGGCAGTTGGAGAGGCAGGCGTGATAGCTGGTCTTTCTCGGCTAGTTGGCGCAGAGTCTGCAGCGCCCAGTAGATACCGGTGGGGGTGATGGCCTCCACTTCGATGGAGGATGGCCTTACTGCGAGGCGGTAGGCCTCATCGCGGCGAGCATCGTCGGGGAGGGTGAGGCCGGGGATGTCGTCGACAAGGGTGGCTGTGATGGCCACTGGCGCATCGTCGGTCACAGGGATGCTTTGCTCGTCGAGCCACTCAATCCATGCCTCTTCATAGGCTGGCGTTGAGAGCATGACGCTGCGTATAGGCTCGCTGACGCCCTCGATGGCGGTAATCTGGCGAGGGGTGGGCAGCAGATGATGAATGTCGGCAAGGGCTGGGAGGGCTGGTAGAGCCGACAGGAGAGCTAAGGCGATGAAAAGACGTTTCACGGTGACTAACTGTTTTTGAGGGATGATTAATAAGGGTGATGACCACAAAATTACACATTATTTATATCAGTGCCAAAAGAAAAGGATAATAATCCCTTATGCCCACCGCTTTACCCTCGGAATCCCGTAGGGATTCTTCCAAATAGCCATTGATTGTCTCATGGGAAGGAATCCCGTAGGGATTCTTCCAAATAGCAAGGAAATATTATGGGCAAACGTACCCGGATGGTTGGCTCCGCAGGAGCACATCAAGAGGGAAAATTATATTTATGCCTATCTATTTGGAACAACCCCTACGGGGTTGGTCGATAGGATGCATGCCTGTGCTAATTTCCACTCAAAATGCACAAAATGTGTGTCGAAATGCAACTTATATGGCAGAAAAGTGTTAACTTTGCAGCCGATATGTGAAAAAGAAGTACTCAACGTCAACTAAAATATAAAATTAGAAAAATTCACAATCTCACTTAATGAAAGCAACCGAAGTACTTGCCGACCTTAAGCGTCGCTTCCCCAACGAGCCGGAATATCTTCAGGCCGTTGAAGAGGTGTTGATGTCCATCGAAGACACCTACAACGAGTATCCCGAATTTGAGCGCTACAATCTTATAGAGCGTCTCTGCATTCCTGATCGTATCTATTCTTTCCGTGTGTCGTGGGTTGACGACGCTGGAAAGGTGCAAAATAACATGGGCTATCGTATACAGCACAACAACGCCATTGGCCCTTATAAGGGTGGTATACGTTTCCATGCCTCTGTCAACCAGTCGATTCTCAAATTCCTCGCCTTTGAGCAGACCTTCAAAAACTCCCTCACCACCCTCGCTATGGGTGGCGCCAAGGGTGGTAGCGACTTCTCGCCCCGCGGCAAGAGCGACATGGAGGTAATGCGTTTCTGCCAGGCCTTCATCACCGAACTCTGGCGTCAGATAGGCCCCGACACCGACGTGCCTGCCGGCGATATCGGCGTAGGTGGTCGCGAGGTGGGCTACATGTATGGTATGTATAAAAAGATGGCCCGCGAATTTACCGGTACATTCACCGGCAAAGGCATCGAGTTTGGCGGTTCGCTGATACGTCCCGAAGCCACTGGCTACGGCAACGTATACTTCCTGCTCAACATGCTCCAGACCCGTGGCATCGACATCAAGGATAAGAAGGTGGCTATCTCCGGCTCGGGCAACGTGGCTACCTACACCGCAGAAAAACTCCTGCAGCTCGGCGCCAAGGTGGTGTCGATGAGCGACAGCGACGGCACAATCTACGTGCCCGACGGCATCACTCAGGAGCAACTCGACTACATCTTCCGTCTGAAGAACGAATATCGTGGCCGTATCAGCGAGTTTGCTGAGGAGTATGGCTGCGAATACTTCCCCGGTGAGCGTCCCTGGCAGCGCGTGAAGTGTGACATCGCCATGCCATCGGCTACCCAGAACGAGCTCGACGGCGACGATGCACGTGCCCTGCTGGCTCAAGGCTGTATCGCCGTGAGCGAAGGTGCCAACATGCCCTCTACCCCCGAGGCTATCAAGGAGTTTATCAAGGCTCGTATCCTCTATGCTCCTGGCAAGGCTGCCAACGCAGGCGGTGTGTCCGTTTCGGGCTTGGAGATGGCTCAAAACTCCCAGAAGCTCACTTGGAGCGCCAAGGAGGTTGACGACAAGCTCAAGAGCATTATGGCCGAGATTCACCATCAGTGTGAACTCTTCGGCAAGGAGAAGGATGGCTACATCAACTACGTGAAGGGTGCCAACGTGGCAGGCTTCATGAAGGTGGCTCGCGCTATGCAGGCACAGGGCATCCTCTAAAGCAGTATTCAATCGCAATTTTAGGTAAATAAAGATGAGAGAGGGCAGCGTCTTGGCGACGCTGCCCTCTTGGCGTTTCGGCGTTTCGGCGGGCCCGGCGGCCTCGCGGCCCCGAAGCGACGGCTTCCCCCTCTGCGGCAGCTTTCGCAGTGCAGCGGCCCTCCGCTGCTCATTGAGAGCCAGCCCTCTGTCTCGCGAATTTATCGGCGGCGGAGGGCCGCCGCATAAAGAGCAGCGGAGGGCCGCTGCACTGCGAAAGC